>NC_020062.1:1388798-1735997 GCF_000330885.1 Rhizobium tropici CIAT 899 | reverse complement strand
GCTGGTAACCCAGGCAAGCGTCGCAGACGATGCGGGATCGGTGACCTCGAAGCTTTGATTGGCTTTGCCGGCGACCCAACGGCCGGCGACATAGGAGAGGTTTCGCAGCAGATGGCGGTCGGTCAGCCGTGAAAGGGCTTCATGATAGGTGGCGCGGGCGTGGAGCGCGGTCATGGTCGGGCCTCTCTTTCCAGATAGCCGATGCTCTCACGGAACGCCGCGAGAGATTGTCCATTGCCGGCAGTTGGAAGAGAGAAAGGATCTAAAGTGACTAGCCTCGCTAGAGAGACTCTCTATTCACCGCCTGGCGCGTCAGGAGAGAGCAGGTCGATGACGGGAAGCACCGGCTCCTCCTTCACGGTCTTGGTGACGATGTAGGTGAAATAGCGTTCGATGCCGAGATCGCGATTGAGGAGATTGTCGATCAGGCGCTGATAGGCATCGATATTGGCCGCCATGATCTTCAGGATATAATCGATGCCGCCGCCGACAGCCCAGCAGGCCACGATTTCGGGAATGGCCGCCACCGCCCGCTCGAAACGATCGAAGTCGCTCTGCCGATGATTTGCCAGTGTCAGTTCCACCATCACGCTTGCGACCGGCGCGAGACGACGCAGCGCCAGACGGGCGTGATAGCCCGTGATGATCCCGGCCTTTTCAAGCTTGCGAAGGCGTAACCAGCACGGCGTCGGCGACAGACCAACTTTCTCGGCAAGCGCGAGCTTGGTAATGCGACCATCCCGTTGAATCGCATCCAGTATCCGAAGATCAATTGCATCAAGTCTCATAAGAAAGCTGCTTATGTGTCATCCGTTGTGCGTCAGGCCGCATCCTCATGCGCGTCTAAAGGCAGATGGCAATAGAGTCCATTACGTGTTCTCCTCAGAAAATGATCCTAGAGCAGTTCCAGCAAAAGTGCGAAGCGGTTTTGCGTCCGGAGCTGCGTAAAAACAAGGAGATAGAGCATTTTCGCGATTCGAAGAAAAGCGGAAATGCTCCAGGCATGCAGCCAAGCGTGAAAAGGTAGGGATGCCGACAATAGCCAACCGATGATGACGGGTGGTCGGCTAGTGGCTATTTTGACCTCCGACATTTCGCGCCAGAAAGGAATGGATCTGAGCGATGACAGCCGCACCCTCACCGACGGCGGCGGCGACCCGCTTGGTGGAGCCAGCGCGCACGTCCCCGACGGCAAAAATGCCAGGGCAACTCGTCTCCAGCGGCAGTCGCTCGCCATCACTGATGTGGTCTCCTGTGAGAACGAAGCCCTTTCCATCAGTCGCGACACAGCCATCGAGCCAGCCGGTGTAGGGATCGGCGCCGATAAACAGAAAGAGGTGGCGCGAGGCACATTCCTCGGTCTCTCCGGTTCGAACATTACGGAAAGTGGCGCCGGTCAGACCTGTCTCTCGATCACCATGCAAGTCCGTAATCTCGATACCCACATGGAGTTCGACATTGGGCAATGCCGCTATCCGGTCGATCAGATATTGGGACATGGTTTGCTCGAGCGGCCGCCGGACCACGAGGTGCAGGCGGCTTACCTGCGGTGCGAGGTAAGCAACGGCCTGGCCGGCTGAGTTTCCGCCGCCGACCAGAGTGATTTCCTCGCCGGCGCAAAGGCGAGCCTCAATCGGGGATGCCCAGTAGGAGACGCCGGCGCCCTCCAGTTCTTCGACATTGGCAATATCGGGCCGACGGTAGCGCGCTCCTGACGCGATCACGATGGAACGCGCCCGTGCAGTATATCCGTTGCTAAGTTCAAGGGAGAATGGAGCCGCCGAATCGGTTCCATGACAGCAAAGCTTTCCGACGGTCAGCGGGATCGCAAGCTCGGCGCCGAATTTCGCTGCCTGATTAAAAGCCCGACCTGCAAGAGCCTGTCCTGAGATACCGGTCGGAAAGCCAAGATAATTTTCGATCCGGGCGGATGCACCCGCCTGACCGCCGAAGGCCCGCGAATCGACAACGAGAACAGACAGCCCCTCAGATGCCCCATAGACGGCGGTGGCCAGCCCAGCCGGTCCTGCACCGACAACTGCCACGTCATAGACATTCTTCGGATCGAGATCCGGCATAATGCCGAGACAAGACGCCGCATCCGCGTCGCTCGGATTTCTGAGCAGCGTCCCGTTTGGACAGATCATCAATGGCAGATCTTCCGGTGCGATGCCGAGCCGTTCGACCAGCTCGCGCCCCTCGACCTCGCATGCTGCGATAAGGGCGTGGGGATAGCCATTCCGGGTGAGAAATCCAGATAATCTCACGATGTCGGGAGCGTCCCGGCGTCCGACCAGAACCGAACCAGCACCTCCGATCCGCCCTTCTTCGATCAGTGCAACGCGACGGAGTATGAAGGCGCGCATGATTGCTTCACCCATATCCGCCGACCCGATCACCAGTGCACGCAGATGCGGCGCATCGAAAGGTATAGCCAATACGCCCTTATCGCCCGCGACGACCGATGCGAGGGTTGCGTGACCAGACAATTGATTGGTCTCGCCGGTGAACTGGCCGGGACCGTAGGTGCCGATCACGGATGATCTCCCAGTCGCGCCGCGCTGAATTGCATCGGCCGAGCCTTCCAGAACTAGCCAGGCAGGGACGTTGCGTGTGCCAATCTCGTAGAGCACATCGCCTGGGCCGAAACGGCGCGGCTCACCGCTCGCGAAGCGTCGCGCCGCACCGATTTGAAGAGCTGAAAGTGTTGGGTATGTTTGCTCCCACCGAGCATCGCTGATCGCCATGATGTGAACTCCGTATCGGCCTATACTTGTGTGACAACATCCGGAACAGTTCGCCAGTCTACATTGCGCGCGACCAAAGCCAACCCTTTCGAGGGGTTCTTGCCAGCCGATATTCATACGCGTTGTTCAAGGAACCTGCCTCAAATTTTTGAGCTCGACAATCTTGAATAGTCACTAATTTTTCGAGATTTCCGCAAGAGTTGGTGCGGGGCATATTATTGTAATTACTGTATCTTTCAGAATATATGTGAAAACATATTAAGTTGAATATACACATTTTTGGCCAATTTTAATTCGCAAGTATAAAAGTATACGCATTTGCAATCATAAATTACAATTTGTATTTATAAAAATATTATGATAATATATAAATAATATTGGGAGGGTGCGGTGTTTTGTTTGCGTCACGCCGTGACCGTTGTGTTGAGCGCCATGCTGCTCGTACCATTGTCTTCGAAAGCCGCCGAGAAGGTCGGCCAGGCGGTGCTGATTAAAACCGAAGTTACGGGTGCTGGTGGTCCGCTCGCGGTCGATGATCCCGTTCATCGGGACGAGCAAATTCGCACCTCGATTTCGGGTCTCGGACAGTTCACATTTCGGGACGGCACGAGACTCGCTGTCGGGGCCGGATCGTCCGTTACCATCGACAAGTTCGTGTTCGATGACTCGGGCGCAGTGAAAAAGCTGACCATAAATGCGGCAAAGGGCAGCTTTCGCTGGATGAGCGGAAATTCGAACCACTCAGCCTATCAGATCGTGACGCCCGCCGGAACGATCGGCGTGCGCGGAACCGCGTTTGATTTTTATGTCGGGGCGAACGGCACGACGGCGGTCGTGCTGTTGAACGGCGCCGCGCAATTCTGCGGCGCTGGCGGCTGCAGGCAGCTGAAACAGCAATGTGATTGCGTCGTTGCGAAGCGCAACGGTCAGGTCAGCGAACCTCGCCGGGTCAATCGCGACGTTCTCAAAACGCTGGGCAATCAGCGGGCTCTGCCTTTTCTGTCCGGGGATCAGCAACTTTCAGGACGAATGGGTTTTGCTGGCGGTGGATGCGGTCTGTCGACGGCGATGAGGGGCCAGCCTAACGGGATCTCTCCGCGCAGCGCTCCGGCGAATAGTCCTGCACCGGCACCGCACGATACGCCGAGCGCACCCAGCCCCCAGGGGTCGCCGCACGCCGAGGCGCCTGCCGCACCACACGAAACTCCCAGTACGCCGGATGTCTCGAATCCGCCAAGTCCGCCCGACAAATCAGGCAAACCGCACGAGCATGATGGCGACGAAGGCGAGCATCACGATCACCATGAACATCACGACCATCATGGCAGAGGCGATCACGGATCGGGTGATCATCAAGGAGAGGACCGGGATAGCCAGGGCGATCAAGGCAACCATAGCGATCACGGTGGTGGGCATCACCAGCGATAGCGCCGTGAGTTGCGCAGGATGGCTTCCAAATCAGCTTGAGCATTTCCGCTTTTCTTCGAATCGCGAAAACGCTCTATCTTCTTGTTTTTACGCAGTTCCGGACGCAAAACCGCTCGACACTTTTGCTGGAACTGCTTTAGATGTCGGCTGCCTTGTCCTCCGCAGCCTCGTCGACGAAGTGTCCGCCTCGTCGCGAAATGTGGCTGTAAAAGTCCTGCAATAGTCCTGTTGCCGCGGCTTGCGCCTTAAGTTTGGCGGCGCTGATGAGTTTGCGGCTGCTCGCTGACCGAGTTCGCAGGGCATTAACAAGCTGCCTGTGCGTAGCCTGCAATTCGACAAATCCGGCGGATCTCGCCACGCGTTCGTCGCCGACCACCGCAAAGAGCTTGGTTCGCATACTCTTACCCTTCAGCGTCAGCGCTCCCGCTTCGAGAAGAGCGCAATCGGGCAGCAAGTCCGCCGTCGGCTCGGATACCAGAATGTCGAAATTGACATCCTTGCAGGCGGATTCGATACGCGCGGCAATGTTGACGGCATCGCCAACTGCCGTGTAATTGAAGCGGGTCTCGGCCCCCATATTGCCGACGCATGCGAGCCCCCTATGGATGCCGATTCCTATTCCGACCCGTCGCGCGTCCCCGAAACCGAAGGCATCGTCGCCATTGAGGCGGGCGAGTGTTTCGCGCATGCCGAGAGCTGCCAGCACGGCCTTGCCGGCATGATCGGAGACATCGACGGGAGCGTTCCAGAAGGCCATGATCGAGTCTCCGATGAACTTGTCGAGCGTGCCTTCATTGGCGATGACATGGTGGCTGAGCGCATCGAGCAGCGTGTTCAAAAACGCGACGACGGCGCTCGGGCTCATCTCCTCGCTAATCTGGGTAAAGTTTCGCACGTCGACGAACATGACCGTCAGCTCGCGTTCATCTCCCCCGAGACGTAGTGCATTGGGTGTATGCTCGATGCGATGGAGCAGCGATGGCGAGAGGTAATGGCCGAAAGCCCGCCGCACGTCGCGCCGCTCCCGATCCGTCACGAGAAAGCGGAATGCCGTTGCAGCGAAGTGCGTGATCGATCCCGAGACGATCGGTGCCAGCGGGTCGAAGAGAAGCCCCCCATAAAGAAAGGCAACCCAGGAGGCCACAAGGGCAAAAAAGGTAATCAGCAGGCCGCAGGCGAGGGCCGCGGCCGGATTGACGAAGGTGGTGACGATCACCAAGAGGCTGCCCAGGACGGCGATGGACAGGATTTCCAGTCCGTCTGCCCAATCCGGTCGGGAAAGGAAGCGGCCTGACAGGATCTGCTCGACGATCTGCGCGTGGATGGAGACACCCGGCACATTCTCGTCAAGGGCCGTCGTGCGGACATCCTGGAGGCCAGAAGCGGAGGTTCCGACGAAAACGATACTGCCTTCGATGGCGGCTCTCTCATCAGCGGAGGCGCCTTCGGTCGCGAGTATCTTGCTTGCCGAAATATATCGCTCCGCGGTATCGCGGCTGACATAGAGCCAAAGTTCGCCCGCTGCCGTTACCGGCACGACGAAATTGCCGATCTTGACCCGGGTGAGTGTATTGGGCGTGTGCGGCGCAGCGTCAAGCACGTAGGTGGAGGCTCCCTGTGCGACGCGAAGCGCCTCAAGCGCGAGATTGGGATAAAGCTGCTTGCCGTCGCTGAGGAAAAGCGGAACCGCGCGCACCACCGCCGATGAGGCGCCCGGATTGAGGCTGATATGCCCAAGGCCTGCGGCATTGGTTTCCAATTGCGGCTGCAACGGCGTCGCGGCCTTGATCGCCGGCGGCGCACCGAAGGGAGTTTCGCCGGTATAGGCAAACCCTGCCTTGACCGGCGGCAGATAGTTTCCCTCGTTGGAGAGGCCGAAGCCCAGAACCACCGGCCTTCCCGACAGCGATTGCGAAAAAATCTCATCATTATCCGGCAGTTTGCCAAGCAGTGACGGATCGATGCCAATGACATCGCGAACGACGCTGCGCGGCGACAGACGGTCCGGCTCGGCGAAGAGGATATCGAAAGCGATGGCGGCCGCGCCCAGATCGGAAAGCCTGTCGACAAGCGCGGCAATCCGGTTTCTTGGCCAGGGCCATTGACCGAACTCCCGCAGCGACGCCTCGTCTATGTCGATGACCCGGACAGGCTGGTTCTCGAACGTCCGGGGCACCAGGCGCTGATATTGGTCGAATGTCAAATCGCGGGCGAGCCTTAGCAACGGAGGATCGCTTGCCCGCAGGGTCGTCAATACCGTGACGAAAGCCAGGCCGATAACGACGCCAATTTGCTGCGCACGCGTCACCATTATGGTGTCAGCCCCTTTGCCCTGCATCTCCGGCAATAAGTAACGGTTCGAAGAAATACAAAAATCTATTGGTCTGCTGCACCAGGGAATAATACGCTGCTTTGTTCCCGTGCACGATGCAATGATGAAAATATTGAAGAGATGGAGAGAAGAATTTTGCACCGCGACAGTTGAGGCAATGCCGCAGGTTAGCGAAGACTTCGCGAAATCCGGCGCATCAGCCCGGGAATGGGTCCATCCCCGGGAATCGAACATGGCTGTTCGGGCTGTCGAGGCGTTTGTAAGACCGGGTCCAAATCCTAATGTCGAAAGGTATGACTGTGCATCTTGCCTTTGATGACAAAAGCACGATGGACCTGGAGTCGACATCGAAGCAGGCCGGCAGGGCGCTCGTGACCGCAGCCTCAGTGCGAGCGAAGTGCGCCGTCTAAAAGGTGATGATGCCTGGAGGAAATGGAGGCATTGCTTAAGTGTTGTCGCGCGGTTCGTACGAGCGCGACGATTGACTGGACCTGATGAGGCCGGCCCAACTGTTGGGTCTCGTGTCGCCGGACGACGACATTGCCTCCCAATCCTCAGAGAGTGCTCCGCCGCGGGAAAGCGAGCGATTGTCTGGCGAAGAACCGCCAGACAATCCGCTATCCCTTCCTGTCTTTCTTTTTTGCTTTCGGCGCAGGCGCAGGCTCCTGCGCCAAACGAAGCGCGCGAAGCCTGTCCGTCTTCTTCTGTCGAGCAGAGGCCTCATCGGCCAGGATATCCTTGGCAATCGACGTCGTCTGTTCGGACTTGGTTTGCGCTGACAGCTTTTCAGCCTTGAACAGGGTGTCTTTCGTCTTTGTCATGCTTCCTCCATTTCAGCAGGTGCGTTCCAAAGGACGCTGGACGTCAGCGAGCTCGCGCCATGACTTTCTTCTTCGGCGCCGGCAGCAAGCCTTCGCGCTGTGCCTGCTTACGGGCAAGCTTCCGCGCGCGGCGGACCGCCTCGCCCTTTTCGCGAGCGCGCTTTTCGGACGGCTTTTCATAGGCGCTGCGTGCCTTCATTTCCCGAAATACGCCTTCGCGCTGCAATTTCTTTTTCAGAACGCGGAGCGCCTGATCGACGTTGTTGTCTCTTACCAGAACCTGCAAAACTTCTCCTTCTCAGCTCGCGCTGGGTTTATTTCTTGGTGCGGATTGAATTCGAGTTGATCCAGCTCGATTTCGATGTTTGCGATATCTCGGCTTGCACCGGTGAAAGCGACGATGGTGACGCCGCGGCATCGATATCGTCCTGACGGACGCTCCGCTCGAAACTCTCATTTTGGAAGCGGACGCGATAATGGACAACGCCCTGTGACACAGGCAGCACAGACACGATGCGCCCAGCCGGCTGGGCGTTTCCGAAAATTCCAGGCTTCAGGACGATGCTGTCGCCCGGCCGGTAACGACCATTTGCCATGTCGTTCTCCGTTTCGAAATGAAAAACAAAAGGCCGGGACGTATCCCGACCTTCCTCGGTCATGGTTTCAGCGCGCCAGTACATCCGTGGTCGCGCGAAGCCGTGACAAATTATACGGCCCGAAGATTGTCAGCCGAGCTCTTGCCGGATCTGCGATCCTGCACGATGTCGTAAGTGATCTTCTGACCATCGTTGAGCGAACGCATGCCGGCGCGCTCTACCGCGGAGATATGGACGAAAACGTCCGTGCTGCCATCATCAGGCTGAATGAAGCCGAAGCCCTTGGTGGAGTTAAACCACTTAACTGTACCAGTGTTCATAACGATTTCCTTTCATAGCAATCGTTGTTTGCCCCGCGATACCTTGCGGGATTAGATCGATTATTTGAGAGGAAATCCGGCGAGGGCGCAGAGGCTCCTCGACGACGTCGCAAGCAATGGTCGATGGACCTTATATAGGTTGAATTGAAATATTGGCAACAGAGGCTGCGGAAGAGAAGGTTTTCGGCAGGCCGCGATGCTTGTCGAGCCGCCGCTGTCGATTTGCGCTGAAAACTGACCCGGGATTGGCTTGCCTTCTCCGCGAAGGCTGCTTTATCGTCGCTTTCAAAGGGTCTCTCCAGCTGGGGATGCGGACCAACTGGATCAGAGGCCTGAAACTCGTGGTGACTCGGCGGCCGATTCGATCACCTTGGCAACTTGTGGATCAATCGGTCCGAGGCCAATCAAGGTGACCGAGCAACGTCCCGATGTCGTTGGCCGCGTAAAGCCGTCGTGACGAGTCTCTGCATCGGTGTGGTCGGACGACCGATCAGCCGCCCCAGCGTATGCGCAACGGATCCTTGCAGGTCGCGCCTTCTTCATCAGCTTCGAGTGTCAGGTCAAAAAGGAGATTGCTCCAAGACCTTAAAAAGTTGTCTGTGACTATTCCGGGGCCCATATCCTTTCCACTGCAAACCTAATTGCCTGACGGCATTTTGGAGGCCCGAATGCAAACCATAGAGTTTCAAATCGATATTGGCGATGATGCCCTTGACGATTTGCGGCGTCGTGTCACTCAAACCAAATGGCCTGCCGCCATCGACCCAGAGGGTTGGGATGACGGAAGCAGCCTGCGGTTCATGCGTGAGCTTATCGACTATTGGCAGTGCGAATTCGATTGGCGGGCTCAAGAAACTCGCCTGAACCTGTTACCGCACTTCGTTGCCGAGATCGATGGTTTCAAAATCCACTACATCCATGTCAAAGGCCGGGGACCGTCACCAACCCCACTGATCATGACACATGGCTGGCCGGGGTCTTTCCTGGAGATGGAGCGCGTCATCCCGTTATTGACGGATCCTGGCGCACATGGCGGCGATCCCGAGGATACATTCGACCTCATTGTTCCTGCACTTCCCGGCTACGCCTTTTCGTCGGCGCCAGCCAAAGCGGGCATCGGCCCATTTGAGATCGCAGGTCTCTGGCGTAAGCTCATGCTTGGATTAGGGTACACAAATTTCGGTGCGCAGGGCGGCGATATCGGCGCGGCGGTTTCCAGCTGGCTTGCCTTCCGGTTTCCAAAGGACGTGGTCGGCATTCACCTGAACTACATTCCTGGCAGCTTCCGCCCACCCATCGGCGATGGTCTGCCGCCTCTTACCCCTCAGGAAGCGGAGTTTAAGAAAGTTGCAGCGGAATGGGCGGACAAAGAGGGCGCCTATGCACATGTCCAAGGCACCAAGCCGCAGACGCTGGCCTATGGATTGTCCGATTCACCCGTCGGATTGGCTGCCTGGATCGTTGAGAAATTCCGGTCGTGGAGCGATTGCGATGGCAATGTCCTCGACGTCTTCAGCATGGATACTCTGCTGACCGAAATCAGCCTCTATTGGTTCAGCGGCTCGCTCGACGCCTCATTCAGGCTCTACAAGGAGAGCCGTGCGCATCCGCTGTCATTCGAAAAAGGACAGCGGATTCTTCCCCCTGTCGCCATCTCGCACTTTGCCAAGGAACTGCCGCAGCCGCCTCGCTCTTGGGTTGAACGGGTCTACAACGTTGTCCGCTGGAGCGAGCATGCAGCGGGCGGCCATTTCGCGGCGATGGAAAAGCCCGGCGAGCTGGTCGCGGATATCAGGTCACATTTTCGCGCCTTGCCTCGGTAAATGCTCTTGCGCCCTGCCGGTTTGAAAGGCGGGGCCTTTGGTAACGGACTGCTTTGGCGCATCGACGAGCGTGTTATGCACTTTGCTGCTCATGCCTTTCAAATCCGTTCTCATGCTCGTCCCCTCGCCATCAAAGGTTTTCGTTATGAAGCCATGTACTGATGATCTCGACGAGTTCAGTCTTGCGCTCCAGTGGCAGCCAATGGCCGCCGGCCACGCTCGTCACGGTGAGGTCTGGGCAAGCGCGGCGCATCGGATCGCCCTGGTGATTTCCGTTGATGGTGCAGATCTGATCGAAGTCACCGTTGATGAACAGGACCGGCTGCGACAGGCGGCCGCCATCGGGGGCCTCGCGAGCGTAAGCTATGTTGGCGTCATCGTTCATGTACCGGGCGCAGGCGGGGCGGAAGCCGTGAGTCTTGAACGCACTCACCAAGACCTCGAAATCCGCGGCGGGCCACAAAGCGGGATCGGGTTGGGCCGGCGGAGCCCTGCGAGCAGCACCGAAACGGCCACCGTTTCGGGTGACCATCGCGTTCGGCGAAACCTTGCCGATGCCTTCTGGGCTGCCTGAGCGAAAGATCGATGCCAGCGATGCCCGTTTGTCGGCATCGAGGTCGGCGATCGCGACGTCGAAATGAGTCGTGTAGTAGCGGTGGTAATCCCATTGGCCATCCGGATATTGGTCGGCGGGGTAAATTGTCCTGTCGACCAATGGAACGATCGTGTGCAGGGCGTGGCCGCCCGGTTGATAGGCAAGTGAGGTCAGCACGACGCCACGACTGCGATTGGGCTCATGGGCGACCAACGCGCCGGCCACGACGCTGCCCCAGTCGTGGCCAACCCAGATCGCCGGCCTGCCGCCCAGATGGTCATGGAGTTCCGCCATGTCCAAAGCGACTTGCTTGATTGTGTAAGCGTCGTTGGCTGCGGGTGCGAAAGAACCGCCGTAGCCGCGCAGGTCAGGGGCAACACAGTGCCATCCCTCGGCGGCGAAGGCCTCCATCTGGGCGCGCCACATCAAACCGATGCTCGGCCAGCCGTGGAGGAAGATCATCAGCGGACCCTCCGTAGGTCCGCATTCGACGAAGCGGGTTGTCTGACGAGGCGTGATCAGAGTGCGCGGATTCAGAGGCGAGCGGGGCAACGCCCATGCACGGCTTGCCAGCGCCGCGCCGCCCATTCCAACGGAGGAGCATCGGTCAAGCGTCAGTCCAGCTGCAGAACGGGTCAATTGAAGCTCAGATCTCATCGTTGAAAGACTCCACTCGCTCAGATCTTTAACGGGCGCTCCGCTGACGCTTCCGCCACGCCAACTTGTCGGGCAGGATTAGACGGCCCGATGCCCTTCAGATAGGCGGCGTCCCGGACGGGTGGCCGGCCGAACAAGCGTCTGTACTCGCGCGTGAACTGCGTCTGGCTGTCATAGCCGACCTCGAAGCCGACTGTTCGGGCACTCGATCCGCCAGTCAGCAAGCGTTTGCGCGCCTCCTGAAGCCTGACATGCGTGCGATATTCAAGCGGAGTCATCAGTGTTGTCGCCTTGAAATGGCGATGAAGTGATGTCGCACTCATGCCTGCAAGGTCGGCAAGCAGGCCGATCGTCATAGGCTTATTGTAATGCTCCTTTATCCACGAGGTGACCCTCCCAATCTGGGCGATCTTCGTGTCCATTGTGGCGTAGTCTCTTAATGTTGCACCATGCTCACTCCGGAGAAGCCGGTAATAGAGTTCAGTCGTTGCTGGCTTGAGAAGCGCGGGCAGATCCTCCGGGCGGTTGAGAAGCAGTATGAGGCGATGAAGTGCGCCCAAGATGTCTTCTGTCTGCCGCCCTAGCGACAGACCCTCTCTGTGCGCTGCAGCAGGGCGGACCGCGACATTCGGAAGCAGTTCGGCCAGGTCCTGCCGGTTAAGTTCAAATGAGAGCGCATAATGCGGGTGGTCGCTGGAAGCAGCGGTTATCCGGGCCGAAACCGGCAAATTCACTGAAGCGATGAAGTATTGCGTGTCATCAACTTCGAACGCACGACCGCCCAGCAAAATTTCCTTTCGGCCCTGGATCACAACGCAGAGGCGGGGAGTGTAAATGCTCTCAACAGGAAGGGTCGGCGCTTCGACCTTAAAGATCGAAAGACCAGCGATTGGGGTTTTTTGTTTCGGCGCGGCAGCGTGTCGATCAATGATGGCGGCAAGCTCTTCCTTGATACTCAACCCGTTTCTCCACGATCTACCGGCAGAGCCTCCAATATAGGCGGTGTCAGGAGATTTGGTAGGATCGTACGAAAGATTGGGTGTTTCGCCATAACGCGCCCGTTCTTCGGTTTGTATCTTTCGTCAATGGCAACCGGTCCTGACACCGGCTCTGCAGCCATGGTCGTTAGCAAATCAGAAGGATGATCGAAAATGACGAATAAACCCGTATGGTTCATTACCGGCGCCTCGAATGGCCTCGGCTTCGAGATCGCAAAACACGTGCTCGGTCTCGGTTACCGGGTGGTCCTGACGGCAAGGAACCCCGCGCAACTGGCCGGGCTCGCCAACCAGTTCAAGGGGCAAGCGCTCGCGCTGAAAGTCGATGTCACCGATCGCTCGACGATCAGGAGCGCTGTTGCCGAAACGCTCTCGACGTTCGGTCAGATCGATGTTCTCGTCAACAATGCCGGCTACGGCTATCTCGCAGCGATCGAAGAGGGAGACGAGGAAGGTGTTCGCAGCCAGTTCAACACCAACCTCTTCGGGCTCATCGATGTTACGAAAGAAGCCTTGCCTGCCATGCGGGCGCGCAGAAGCGGTCATATTGTAAACGTTTCTTCGCTTGGCGGGCTCATGGCATTCGCGGCGACCGGTTACTACCACGCCACAAAATTTGCAGTCGAGGCCGTTTCAGAGGCTCTCGCCCAAGAGGTCGCGCCGCTCGGCATCAAGGTAACCATTGTCGAACCCGGCGCATTTCGCACCAACTGGGCTGGAAGCTCGATGGCGGAATCTCCCATCGTCATTGATGATTATGCCGAGACGGCAGGAAAGCGTCGGATATCGACGAAGGCGGTTTCCGGCAATCAGCCGGGCGATCCCGCCCGCGCCGCGGCGGCTATCCAGATGGCGGTTGAATCGAAAGCGCCTCCCCTGCGGCTCCTCTTGGGAGGCTCTGCTCTGGATCTGGCCTACAAGCGCCTTGAAACACTTCGGAAGAATTTCGACGAGTGGAGCGATGTGACTCGCAGCGCCGATTTTCCTGAGTTTCAAAGATGATACCCTTGATCATGCGAGCTTGTATTTCGGCAGGAGGAAATGACGTTCGATACCCGCCGCGGCCAGCGACCGCACGGCTGCAGGCTGGTGGGAGAGATTGTCGGCCTGTTCGCTGGAGGCGGCGATCGAGCAGGTCATGGCGAATAAGAGGCAGGCTCTGGTGGAAATCGGGATTGCGTCATGATGATAAATAGGGTCGGCCGTGTATCCGCGCGGACGCCCCCTCTCAGAAACCGCCGAGCCCACGAAGAGATTGGAACTATGATGATTTTCCAAGCTTCCTCCTCGGGTACTCCCTATGTGGACTCCGTCGCTGGTGTGGAGGCGTCCACATCGTCACTCCACTCATGACTTTATAAGATGGAGGCTTTTGAGCCAGGGCGTCGTCAGCGAATAGTGCCGACGACGTCCATGAAGCGCTTGACGCGGGCGGGCTCGACCTTGTTCCAGGTATTGCCCTCGTATTTGAAATGCGTGCCGATGACGACGCCGCTGGCGCAGGAGAGGATGCCGGTGACATTATCCTTGTTGACGCCCGTATTGGCGAAAACGGGAACATCCGTCACGGCTTCACAGACCTTGCGCAGGCCGGACTGGTCGACCGGCTGACCGGTCAGCGGGCCGGATACAAGGATGGCATCGGCCAGCGAGGAAAAGACGGCGCTCTTTGCGCGGAGTTCGATCGGACGCTGGTCGAGCGAATGGGCGAATTCCGCATTGATGTTGAACAGCATCTTCATGTCGGTGCGGCCGAGCTTGGCGCGTAGCCGCGCCGGCGTCGCGCAATCCGGCGCCCAGATACCCATGTCGGAGGCGAAGACGCCGGTGAAGATCTCACGCACGAAGCTTGCGCCGGTGGCGGCACCGATGGCGACGCTGGCTGTCGGATCCCAGAGATAGTTGACGCCGAAGGGAATCCTGAGTTCTGCCTTTGCAGCCTGGACGATCGCCGTCATCGCAGCAATACCTTCCGGAGGTGCTTTCAACTCGTAAGGCCGGTCATTCTCGTTGCCAAACATGATGGCATCGACGCCGCCTTCCTGCAGCGCGCGAATATCTTCCATCACGTCGTCGATGAGCTTCGAGAGGCCGCCTTTCGGATCATAATTCGGCGAACCCGGCAGGGCGCCGATATGCGCCATGGCAATGATGACCTTCTTCTTGTCACCAAAAAAATCAAAAACCATCGAAAGCTCCGAAATTGGGCGTTAGAGAAAGCGGGTTTTCACAAACCGGACGTTTCAGGAGGGCGAGCCGGCGACCATCACTTCGACCTTGGCAGCCTCAAGCGCTTCGGCCAGTTCGGGCGGCGGCGATGCATTGGTGATCAGCATGTCGAATTGTGAAAGCGGCGCGATGTGGACGAGCGACATGCAATCGAATTTCGATGCGTCGCAGAGAACGACCTTTTTTGTCGAGCGGCGGAGATAGACGCGCTTCATCTCCGTATCATCGAAGGAATAGTCGTAAATACCATCCGACGTCAGCCCGGAAACACCGACAAAGACGATGTCAAACCAAAGTGCTTCGAACTGGGAAATCGCCGTCGCATTGGAGATCGACAACTCATCGTTTCTCATGCGTCCACCCGGCAGGTAGACTTCCGCCAGGCCTTCCCCAAGCTGGGTGGCGTTGCGCACGCTGTTGGTGAAGAATTTCACATGCTGCTGGCCGGCGAGCAACC
Organism: Rhizobium tropici CIAT 899; assembly: GCF_000330885.1. Taxonomy (NCBI): domain Bacteria; kingdom Pseudomonadati; phylum Pseudomonadota; class Alphaproteobacteria; order Hyphomicrobiales; family Rhizobiaceae; genus Martinezella; species Martinezella tropici. The sequence goes on along the minus strand of NC_020062.1, from coordinate 1,720,994 downwards.
GGGCAAGCAGGAATGTTGTTGTGCCGACATCGAGCGCAATGGTGCGAAGCCCAGCAGCGACTTGTGCCGCCGCTTCCGCAATCAACCGCTTCGGCAATGCGTTCTTGGCAAGACGAGCCTGAAAGGTCGGCTCGTTGAGACGCGAGATGGTTGCGGACAGGCCGGGTTCGGCAATTGCGGTAAGATCGGTGCTCACCGCTCCGCCATGGGTGCGGGCAAGCCGGCCTTCCTTTTCCAGTTCGGTCAGGTCGCGCCGCACAGTCATTTCGGACACGCCGAGCTGCGCAGCGATTTCCGAGACGGATACAGCGCCCGTTTCGGCCAGCGCATCCAAGATGAAGGCCCGGCGCGTGCGCGCAAGAACTTTCGTCTTTTCGATTGTCAGCGTTTCAGCGTCATGGCCTGTGATCATTGGTCTGTCTTTCATTTAGATAAGGTCGGTTGGTGTTTGCATGCGCATACCTCCGAAGCCCGGCCTCCCATTACATAATTAGTGATTAACTCAGAAAGTGAACAAATTCAAACATAAATTTCGATTGATTTGTAAGTTTTTGTTGCTATATGATCGCGATGTTGTTTAGGTCGGAGATATGGTTCGTGGGACATCCTAAATTCGCGGAGCTCGAGGGATTAAAGGCGATCGTCACCGGCGGAGGCAGTGGAATAGGCCGCGCAATCGCGCAGGCGCTGGCGAAACAAGGCGTCAAGATCACCATTTGCGACATCAATCTGGACGCGGCGAACACAGCCGCACAATCGATTTCGGGCCACGCTCTGGAGATCGATGTCCGTTCACGTTCCTCCGTAGAAAAGACATTCGCGCAAGCAGCCGATATCATGGGCGGCTACGATATACTGATTGCCAATGCCGGTGTCTCCACCATGCAGCATGCGCTGGAGATCACCGACGAGGAGTGGGACTTCAACTTCGACATCAATACACGCGGCATCTTTCTGACGAACCAGATCGCTGCGCGCCGCTTCGTGGCGCAGGGCCAGGGGGTGATTGTCAACACGGCCTCGCTTGCCGCAAAGGTCGGCGCGCCGCTTCTGGCCCATTACTCCGCCAGCAAGTTCGCCGTTCTCGGCTGGACACAGGCGCTTGCCCGCGAATTGGCCTCGAAAGGCATCCGCGTCAATGCCGTCTGCCCGGGTTTCGTCAAGACCGGCATGCAGGAGCGCGAGATCGATTGGGAAGCCAAACTGCGCGGCGTCAGTCCTGAACGTGTCGTTGAAGACTACATCGCCCAGACGCCGCTCGGTCGGCTGGAGACGCCCGAGGACGTCGCCGATGTCGTTGTTTTCCTCTGCTCGGATTCCGCCCGTTTCATGACCGGTCAGGGCGTCAACGTCACTGGCGGCGTCTATATGACCTGACGGGCTAGCCGGCCGCCCAAGCCGCATCATATCGGAGAGATCATGGCATCCATCGTCTTTGAGGGAGTGGAAAAACGTTATCCGGACGGATATGCGGCAATCCAGCACCTCGATCTCACCATCGAGGATGGTGAGTTTCTGGTTCTAGTTGGCCCGAGCGGCTGCGGTAAGTCGACCGCTCTCCGAATGATTGCGGGTCTTGAGGATATCACTGGCGGCCGCCTGTTGGTTGGCGATACCGTCGCCAACGGCCTTGCGCCCCGCGACCGCGACATTGCAATGGTCTTCCAGTCTTACGCGCTTTATCCGCATATGACGGTCGCCGAGAATATCGGCTTCGGCCTGTCCGTGCGCGGCGTCGACAAGACCGAGATCGACCGCAAGGTCAGGGAAACGGCCAAGCTTCTCGAACTCGATGCCTATCTCGGCCGCAAGCCGGGGCAGCTTTCCGGCGGTCAGCGACAGCGCGTGGCGATGGGCCGTGCATTGGTGCGCGCGCCGAAGGCGTTTTTGATGGATGAACCTTTAAGCAATCTCGACGCGCGGCTGCGAGGCCAGATGCGGGCCGAAATCGCCCGGCTGCAGAAGTTGAGCGGCATTACCACCGTCTACGTCACGCATGATCAGATCGAGGCCATGACCATGGGTGATCGCGTCGCCGTGATGCGCGCCGGTGCTTTGCAGCAGCTCGGCACGCCGCGTGCGCTTTACGACACGCCCGCCAATCTCTTCGTTGCCGGTTTCATCGGTACGCCGTCGATGAACTTCCTGAAAGCCACCCTGGTGCGCAGCGAGGGCGGTCTGGCTGCTGCCGCCGGCGGGTTCAGCCTGCCGGTGCCCGAGCCTGTCGTTGCCGCGCGTCCGGCGCTTTTGCGTCATGTCGGCAAGGAGATCATTGTCGGCGTGCGTGCCGAAGCGTTGAGCGCCACAGACGCCGTTGCCCCCTGTTTCGGGCGCATTGAAGGAACGATCGCCTTCATTGAGGATTTCGGTGCTACGAAACTTGTCCATCTCGATATCGGCGGGGCTGGCAAGCTGGAGGAGGTGACGGCGGAAGCCGACGAGGTTTCGCTTTCCGGACCTCGATTGCGTGCCTCTGTTCCGGCGACGTATGCGCTTCGCCTCGGCGAGACGCTATCCCTGTCGGTCAATCCCGCAGAACTGCATTTCTTCGACGCCGAGACCGAAAACGCGATCCGCGACTGAAAGGTTCTTCCGCCATGCCAGTGTTCATCGGCATCGATATCGGTACAACCTCGACGATCGCGGTAGCGATGTCGGAGGCCGGCGAACCGCTGGCCTCGGCCTCGCGCCCCTCGCGCTTGTCCTCGCCGCATCCCGGCTTTGCCGAGGCCGATCCCGGGCAATGGTGGGCGAACACGCAGGTCGTGGTGCGGGAGATGATCACGCGCTTGCCTGAGGAATGCGAACTCGCCGGTGTCTGCGTCACCGGCATGCTGCCGGCTGTGGTGCTGCTCGATCACGAACGCCGCGTGCTTCGCCCGAGCATCCAGCAAAGCGATGCGCGTTGCGGGACGGAAGTCGAAGCCATGAAAGCGGCATTGAACGAGGAGCGTTTCCTCAGCCGCACAGGCCAGGGCCTGACCCAGCAATTGGTTGCCCCGAAACTGCAATGGCTGAGGGCGCATGAGCCGGATGTCTATCGCCGGGTCGCTCATGTCTTCGGCTCCTATGATTTCATCAATATGCACCTGACCGGCCGCCTGACGGTCGAGCGCAACTGGGCGCTTGAAGCGGGCTTCATCGATCTTGACGATCACCGGATTGCGGACGACCTCGTGGCGCTGTCGGGACTTCGCTCCGGCGTCCTGCCGGAGCTGGTCGCCTCGCATGAGGTCATCGGCGCGGTGACGGCGGAGGCGGCGGAACTGACTGGCCTGCCGGAAGGCCTGCCTGTCTTCGGTGGAGCCGCCGACCATATCGCCTCTGCGCTAGCGGCCGGCCTGACGCAGGCCGGTGATGTCCTCCTCAAATTTGGTGGGGCAGGCGACATCATCGCCATTGCCGGCCGGCCGGAGCCCGACCGCCGGCTTTTCCTCGATTACCATCTCGTTCCCGGCCTTTATGCGCCGAACGGCTGCATGGCTTCCTCAGGCTCGCTTCTCAGATGGCTTGCCGGCCTCATCGGCGGCTCGGAAGGCGACGATGTTTTAAAGCAGCTCGACCAGGAAGCGGCGACCGTGCCTGCCGGCGCGGACGGCGTGCGCGCGCTGCCCTATTTTCTCGGCGAGAAGACACCGATTCATGACCCGTTGGCGCGCGGTACGATCACAGGCCTCAGTCTCGGTCACACGCGCGGCCATATGTGGCGCGCGGCGCTGGAGGCGATTGCCTGCGGCTTCCGCCATCATCTTGATGTGCTTTCGGAAACGGGGCGCCCCGCAACGCGGCTGATCGCATCCGACGGGGGAAGCCGAAGCCGTGTCTGGATGCAGATCGTCGCCGATATCTGCGGCCAGCCGATCCACGTCTTGTCCGACGCTTTCGGCTCGTCGATTGGCGCGGCCTGGGTGGCGGCGGCAGGCTCCGGTATTGCGGTGTGGGACGATGCCGCGGCTTCCGTGCGTTTTGGCGCGGTACTTCAGCCTTCGCCCGAAGGTGTTGCCGCCGGCGACCGGATCTATGCCGACTACTGCGATCTCTATCGGTCGCTGAAACCCTTCTTCGCGCGTGGAGGCCAGCCATGATCAAGGCAATCGCCTGGGATGTCGACGGGACGCTGATCGACAGCGAACCGGTTCACCACAAGGCGCTGATGGCCATTTCGGAGCGCTATGGCGTCAACATTGCCGCCGATGATACGCGTTTCATCGGGGTGGCAATGAGTGATGTCTGGACGGTGCTCGCACCGCTCTATCCGCCCGGACTTGGCCCCGATACTTGGATCTCCGAGATTGTCGAGGCCTATATTGAGCGGGCCGCCGAGTTGCAGCCGATAGCGGGCGCGCCGGAGACGGTGCTTGCGCTCGCCGAGGCGGGGCTTGTTCAATGCGCGGTTTCCAACTCGTCTCGCCGCATCGTCGAGGCCAATCTCAAGGCTATGGGGCTCGACAGTGCGATGGCCTTTGCGATTGGGCGCGAGGATGTGGTGCATGGCAAGCCTGATCCCGAGCCTTATCGGCTTGCCTGCGAGCGTCTTGGCCTTGATGCTTCGCACGTGCTGGCTGTCGAGGATAGCGTCGTGGGCGCGGCGTCGGCGCGGGCGGCGGGCATGCTGGTGCTTCGCTATGGCGCGGATTTCACAGACTTCTCGACAATCCTCGACCTCGTTGAAGAGCGTAGGCTTCGTGCATCGTAAGAGCGTTTCCGGTGAAAACGAAATCGCCTGAAGCGCTCCGCTCGTTTTGTTTGACTTGTTCGAAATGACGAAAGGCGGCTCCGCGAGGTGCCGCCTTTTCAATCGCGGGTGTCTGTCCGCTCAGTTGATGCCTTTGGTCAGTCCCTGCACGAAATAGCGGTTGAGGACGAGCACGATGAGCACGATCGGCACGGTCGAGAAATGCGCCAACGCCCCGAGCGTGCCCCAGGTGATGTCCTTTGTGCCGTAGGCCGACAGCAACGCCACCGAGATCGGCTTGGAATCGAGCCGCGTCAGGAACATGGCGAAGAGGAAGTCGTTCCACGAGAAGAGCACGCAGAAAAGCGCAGAGGCGATGATGCCGGAGCGCACCGCTGGCAGCGATACTTTCCAGAACGCACCGAACTGCCGGCAGCCATCCGTCAGCGCCGCTTCTTCCAGTTCCTTCGGCAGGCCACGGAAGTAGGAAAACATCATCCAACTCACGAAGGCGGTATTGAGCACGCAATTGATCAGGACGACGCTGAACCAGCTGCCGATGAGGCCGATATCGCGCATGAGCAGGTAGAACGGGATGAGCGCCGCGACAGCGGGGACCATGCGGATCGTCATGAAGAAATAGGCAACGCCCATGGCGGCAGGATGTGTCGAGCGGGCGAGCGCATAGCCGGCCGGAACGCCGAGTATTAGCGAAAGCAGCATCGAGCCGCCAGCAATCAGGAGACTGGAAATGACGAGGCTGCCGACATCGAAGATACGCAGCGCGTTGCGGAACTGGTCCAGCGTCGGCGTGAAGAAGAGATGCGGTGGAATGGAGAAGATTGCGTTCGACGGTTTGTAGGCGGTCATCGCAAGCCACAGGAAGGGCAGCAGGAAGAAGGCGAGAGTAAGCAGCAGGAAACCGCGGCGCGCCGTATCAAAGACCATGGAGCGTGTCGTCATCGGCCGTTGGCCTTCTTGTCGAAATGGCGGATCATGAGGATGAAGCAGGCGGCGATGATCGCTACGCAGAGAAGCGCGATGTTGGAAATCGCCGATGCCTTGCCGATATTGAAGAAGCTCAGGCCCTCCTTTACCGCATAGACCATGAGCGTGTTGGTGGAATTGCCCGGTCCGCCGCCGGTCGTCACGAACACGCTGTCAAAGACGCGGAAGGCGTCGATGGTGCGTAGCGTCAGCGCCAGCATGACGGCGGGGAGCATGAGCGGCAAGGTGATGGAGCGGAAAGTGCGCCAGGCGGTTGCTCCGTCGACGGCGGCGGCCTCCAGGAGATCGCCGGGCAGCGCCTTTAGGCCGGCCAGTAGGATGAGCGCCACGAGCGGCGTCCATTCCCAGATGTCGATGAAGATGAGCGTGGCTAGCGCAGTCGATGGTGTGGCGAAGAGGCCGCGCGGATCGGTGATGCCCCACTGGGCAAGATAGTAGCCGACCATGCCGTAGTCGGCGAGGAGCAAGCCCTTGAAGATGAGGCCGACGACCAGCGGCGTAATGGTGACGGGAACGAGGATCAACGTCAGGCAGGCGCGATTGAACCGGTCGTCACGCCAGAGCGCCAGCGCGATGACAAAGCCGAAGACGAGTTCGATGGCGACAGAAAAAACGGTGAAGATGACCGTATTGGCAATAGCGCCGCGAAAATCGGCGTCTGCCAGCAGGTTGACGTAATTGTCGATGCCGACGAAATGGGTCCGCGCCGGCTTCAGGAGATTGTATTCGTAGAGGCTGTACCAGATGCCCTTTACGAGCGGGAAGACGCCGAGCGCAATCACGTAGGCGACGGCGGGGAGCGCCATGGCAAACAGGAAGAATTTTCGTCGCATGGCGAAAGAGACCGAGGGGAGGCGCGTGGCCGCCTTGCTGTCAACGGAACTGGTCAGGTTCATCGCGTAATTCGTCATCACCGAATGGCCAATTGCTTCGCGTTTCGATCTGAGAGGAAAACGGGCCGGTGCGCAAACGGAATCTTGCCTTCAGCGTGCCGCTAAAGCCGGCCCGACCATCGCCCTCGAAATGAAAGGCCCGCTTCACGGTCTTTCGTGAAGCGGGCCTGTTCTTAGAACAGCTTGGCGGCTGCTTCCTGCGCCGCATCAAGCGCGGCTTTGGGCTCGGCCGTACCGACGAGGACGGAGTTGACTGCCGTGCCTAGCATGTCCTGGATTTCCGGATATTCCGGAATGCGTGGGCGGTAGTCGCCGTCGCCGTTCTCGAAGACTTCGTTGAGAACGGGCAGGAACGGATACTTGGCGTTCAGTTCCTTGTCCGCGACCGTGCTCTTGCGGATATAGCTGCCAGCGCCGAGCATGTTCATCTCCTTCTGGATCTTCGGACTGGTGACCCACTTGATGAAGGTCCAGGCGGCTTCTTTCTGCTTGTCCTTCGCATCGGCATTGATGGCCATGCCCCAGCCGCCGATTCCGTAGATCTTCGGTAAACCCTTGCCGCGCGGGGCGAGCGCGACATCGACCTTGCCGACTATCTTGGATGTCTTCGGATCGTAATAGCCGGGCGCGCCGACGGACCAAGTCTGCATCGTGGCGGCGATGCCCTGGCGGAAGCTTTCCTCGCGGCCGCCCCAGTCATAGTCGGCGGCACCGGGAGGGGCTGCCTTCTTGAAGAGGTCGCGATAAACAGTCAGGCTCTTGATATTGGCTTCGGAATTGAGCGCCGGCTTGCCGTCCTTGTCGAGGATGGCGCCGCCCATTTCGGCGTTATATTGCATCCAGTCCTGGGCGACCGCCGGGCCTTTCTGGCCGTTGGCGACAAAGCCATACTGCTTCTTGGCCGGGTCGCTCAGCTTATAGGCGGCCGCGACCAGGTCTTCCATCGTTTCCGGCGCCTTCAAGCCGGCGGCGTCGAAGAGATCCTTGCGATAGGCGAGGACGTTGGCATAGCCGGCAAAGGGATAGGCGACCTGCTTGCCTTTGTAATTGCCGAGCGCTTCCGTGAGCTTGGGATAGATGTCGGCGGTATCCAGCTCCTTGGCGTCGCGCTTCATCAGGTCGTTGAGATCGATCGTATAGCCATTGGCGGCGAACTGCCCTGCCCAGACGATGTCCATGGTGATCAGATCATAACCGGCGGTGTGCCCCACGAAATCGGCGGTGGTCTTCGTCAGCAGAGAGCCGTAGTCCATGATGTCGACCTTGAGTTCTGCGCCGGTCGCTTCCTTGAACTCAGGCGCGATCTGCGCCAGCACGGCCGAATACTGGTCGTTCATGGATGCCAGACTGAGAGTGACGCCGGCCAGTGGCTTGTCGGCAGCCTGCGCCATGCCCCCTGTCAGGGCAATAATGCAAACGGTAGTAAACTTCTGAAAATTCCCCTTCATGAATGTCATTAGTGTTCTCCTTTTCATGATTGATCGCCACTATACATCAAACAAAAACGCACTCAAGTGCACTTGACAAAAATGCAACAATGGCCTGAATATAACAAAATTGAACAATATCGCGCACATTTTGCTTGATCACTGTGCAGTATGCCTCGTTTTTGCGCATTCGTCGGGTTGCTTAAAAGGCTTGCACTTGTGCCGGGCTTAGTCCGAGGCGGCGTTGAAGAAAGAAGTGTCAGGATCGAACATGAACGGCGGCCTCAGCACATCGCGACTTGAAGCGCTTGAAAAGCGGCTCGTCGGCGAAATGGAGACGACTGAGGCGCTCGGACGGGTATGGGCTCCGGCACCGGAGCCGGGGCCTGCTTTTATGGCGCGCTATAATGTCGTGATCTGCGGGGCCGGCATGTCGGGGCTTGCTATCGCCTTTGGCCTGAAACGACGCGGGGTTGTGGGCGTTCAGGTGATCGACAGGGCCGGGGAGGGGCGGGAAGGGCCTTGGATTGGCTGTGCGCGCATGAAGACGCTGCGCTCGCCGAAACATCTCGCCGGGCCGGATTATGGCCTGCCGTCGCTGACGCCGCGCGCCTGGTACGAAGCCGTCCATGGCACAGACGCCTATGAAAGCCTCGACAAGATGTCGCGGCAAGACTGGATGGCCTATCTTGGCTGGTATCGCACGATGACGGAGCCGAATGTCTCCAACGGCACGAGCCTTGCCGGGATCTCGCAAGTCGACGGCTGGTTGCGGCTTGTGCTTGAAGCGGATGGTGAAACGCAACAGATCGAATGCCGGCGGCTTGTGCTGGCCACCGGTATCGATGGCGGCGGCGCGCCTATGATCCCCGATTTCGTTCGTAGCTTGCCCAAGCAATATTGGACCCATAGTGCCGAGATTGCAGACGATAACCATCTCAAGGATCGGGATGTCGCCATTCTGGGTTCGGCGACTTCCAGCTTCGACTGGGCGGCAACGGCTTTGGAAAAGGGCGCAAAAAGCGTTGTTATGATCGGCCGCTCGCGCAATTTCGGCCGGACGGAAGTCTTGGCCTGGACCAATTTTCCGGGCTTCCTTGGTCATTTCGGTGACCTGTCGGACCTACAGAAATGGCGCTATATCCGGCTCTACAATGGCTTCAAGATCCCGCCGACACAGGATCAGTTCGATCGTGCAGTGTCCAATCCGCGTTTCGCCATGGCGCTGGGCCATAAGGTGCGGTCCGTGACATTGGATGCCGGGCGGGTTGTGATCGAAAGCGACAGCGGCATTTTCAGCGCCGATCATCTTCTGCTTGGTACCGGTTATACGATCGATTTTACCCAACGCGCGGAATTGAAGAGCATCGCGCCGCATGTGGCTTTCTGGTCCGATCGCTTCGCGCCGCCGGTTGGCGGGGCATCGCCCGAGATCGCGGCCCATCCCTATCTCGCGCGCGGCTTCGAACTGACGCCGAAGAATCCCGCGACCCATGGATGGCTGTCGCAAATCCATTTGTTCAACTGCTCGGCCCTTGCCAGCCTCGGCCCGATCAGTAACGGTGTGACTGGCATGAAATACGGCCTGCCGCGCATCGTCGATGCGGTCGTGGGCAGTCTCTTTCACGAGGCGGCCGACGATTTTCTCCGTGACCTTGCGGCCTATCGGGAGCATCATTTCGATCCGCGCGGCCACGGTGGAGACCTTGAAGGCATGAAGGAAGTGTCATCATGACAATCATACCAGCGTTTCCGCTTGGCCGAGTTCTGGAGAAGACCCGGTGTGAGAGTGTGGAATTTCCCTATCTGTTGGCCAATCACGCTCCGATGGTCCTCGTGGCACTCGATCGCATGGGCGCGACCCCTGAGCGTCTCGACGAATGGTATGAGATTTACCGCGTGGCAAACCAGCTTGTTCCCGCGCCGCCGCTCGTGGCTCCGATCGAGCGTGCGCGTTGGGATGCGGCGCTGGGTGACCGGACGCGGGAATCCGATTATCGCGCCTATTTCATCGCCGAAGTCGAACGGCTCGGAACCGATGCCGCGATCCGCCATTATTTGCCTCGGTTGATCCAGGGTGTGGCCGGCAGTGCGCTGCACCCGCTGATGCGGCTGGCTTATGCGGTGCTCAATGCCGACACGAAGGAAGCGGGAACGGCGCTCGGATACTGGGCGACCTGTTATCTGCCCTTGCCGGATCCGACTGGAATAAAGCCCGACACTGACGATCCGGCAGCCATTCTCGCTGCCATGAATAATGTTGCCGGCGTACATGACTATGTGCCTGAGACCGATCTTCTCTGGCATAATATACGCGAAGTCGCCGCCTTACCGGACTTTCCGCCGGTGATCGATCGTTTGCGCATTGATGAAGCGACGCCGAAGCGCATGGCGGAGACGGCGCTCGCCCTATTCGCCTCGACCATGGATTTCTCGGCGCTTCACGCCGTTACCGGCTTGCATTGGGCTCGGTTGGTCGCGGCGCATCTGGATGAGCCGCTGCCGCTTTACCGTGCCTTCTGGCAGGTGATTGCCACGCTCGTTCCGAAAATCGGCTTCCCAGCGCTTCCGACCGCCGAAACGCTTCGGGCGATGCGTGAGATGCAGGTACCGGACTGGCCAGAGATAAGGGCCGCGGCCGTGGCCTCCAACGACGAACACGATATTAGCCTGGTCTTTTCGGCATTGCAGGAGCAACTGGTCTGGGGTGATCCACTTTATCGGGTTGCGGCGGCACGGCGCGTTCGGCTGATCTAGAGGTAAACTCTGCCCGCGCAGGGTTTATGCATAGGGCGGGTTTCACGGAACTCCGTTTTTTTCTTCCCCAGCATCCGCGCCACCGAGCCGCCGCACGAAGTCCGCGAAGAAGAGCGAGGCATTGGTGGCCCGTTTGTGCACCGCGATCGTCTGAGGAATTCGCGAAAACACTCCATCTACCACCCGGAAGCCTTCCATCCGCTCCGAGGCGTTGAAGAGGAATTCGGTCAGTCCAGCCGCCGCGTCGCATTCTTGGTCGACGAGAAAGCCGACGGCCGCCGCCGGGTTGTCGACATGCAGCACCGTCGCTCGCTTGAGTGTTCGCTCAAGCTGTTTTGTATAGGCGGCGCTACGCGCGGAAGCGATGCGAATTCCATTGGTATCCAGCTCGTCCGCCGTCCGGTAGGGTGAAGTTACCGGAACCAGGTAGGTGGCTTCGACTGAGATATAGGGGGGCGAGAAGCTGAAGCGATCGGTTCTTGATGGGTCTGACGCGATGAAGGCGATGTCCCACTCGCCGCCGTCCGCAGCGGAAAGAATATCCGCCGCGGATCCGTATCGTATGAGGGAAAGCCCCCGATCAAGTTCGCGGGCGATCCTATCCGCAATTTCCGCGCTCAGTCCCACTAAGGCGCCTGCGGTTTCGTCCCAGCGGATCAATGCTGCGTTCGACATATTGACGGCGGCCCTGATGGTTCCAGCCGACGCTATTTCCGACCGGACCTGCTCCAAAGTGAACATACTACGTCTCCCTAGAGCGTGATGCCGAAAAGTGCAGGCGGTTTTCGAACGACATCCGGCCCTAGTGCGAAAACATGGACGCAAGTGCTTCCGATCCTCTGGCAAGGAGAGCAACATCGACACCAACTGCGGTAAACAGCGTTCCCTGCCCAATGCAGCGCGCCGCAAACTTCTCGTCAGGCGTCAAGATGCCCGAAGGCTTACCCACGGCTTTCAAGCGTTCGATCGCATTCTCGATTGCCGATACTACCTCGGGATGTCCCGGTTGGCCGGGATAACCGAGGCTGGCTGCAAGGTCTGCCGGACCGATGAAGATCCCGTCGACTCCATCGACCCCTGCAATGGCTTCAAGCCGATCGAGCGCCTCTCGTGTCTCGATCTGCAGCAAGAGGCAGATTTCCTGTTCGGCGGTCTGCGCGTAGTTCGGCACGCGCCCGAAGCGGGTGGCGCGGGTGAGGGCGGATACGCCGCGGATACCTCGCGGTGCGTAACGCGCCGCCGCCACGGCCGCCTTCGCCTCCTGTTCATTCTGCACATATGGAATGAGAAGCGTCTGGACGCCGATATCCAGAAAACGCTTGATCAATACGGGGTCGTTAAAGGCCGGGCGAACCACGGCGGCGACGTCGTACGGCGCGACCGCCTGCAACTGTGGAAGCACAGTAAGAACGTCGCTGGGAGAATGTTCGGTATCGAAAAGCAGCCAGTCGAAACCGGACGGTGCGACGATTTCCGCTGTATAGCTGCCCGGAAGGCCGCACCACAATCCGATCTGACTTTGACCGGCCTGGAGTTTTCGCTTGAAGCTGTTGACGGGGAGTTCCATTAGATCCTCACGCGAATGAGACGCCGATTGAGCCGACGGGGCCGTAGTCTGCCTGGATCACGTCGCCCTGGGCTATGTCCACAGGGCGGGTGAAAGAGCCGGCCAGCACGATCTGCCCCTTTTTCAAACCGCCGCCCACCGCATGGAGCTTGTTTACCAACCAGGCGATCCCGGCTGCCGGATGGCCCATGATCGCTGCAGAAACACCGGATTCCTCGATAATGCCGTTCTTCGAGAGAGTGGCGCCCACCCAGCGGATGTCGATGTCCATTGGGCGAATGATGCGCCCGCCAACAACGATCGCCCCGAAAGCGGCATTGTCGGCGATCGTGTCGGTGATCGCTCTTGGAACCTCGGTGCGATAGTCGATGATCTCGAGAGCCGGGACTACGAATTCAGTCGCCCTCATCACGTCGTAGATCCGGGTACCAGGCCCCTCGAGATCCTCGCCCATCACGAAGGCGAGCTCGACTTCGAGGCGGGGCTTGATAAAGAGGTCGGCCTTGATCTGCGCTCCGTCATTGTAGAGGGCGTCGTCGAGGATGACACCATAGTCGGGCTCGGTCATCTTGGATGCCATCTGCATCGCGCGCGACGTAAGGCCGATCTTGTGACCTACGACCCGAGCACCCCTAGCAGTCCGAGCCTCCGCCCAGAGCGCTTGAATTTTGTAGGCGTCTTCAAGCTCCAGACCGGGATAGGTCCTGCTCGGTTGAACGATTGGCTTGCGGTCGGTTTCTGCCTTCAGAAGGGCGTTGGCCGCCTCTCGGCGTTCCTGTTCTGTGATCATCGGTTCGGCTCTGTCGTTGGTTATTTGATTGGCGGGCGCGGCAGCACGGCCTCGCCGGGCTCCATGACGTAGGTGTAGTCGAGCGAGAACCAGGGCCTCTCAATGCCGGGTTCGGACGGATGCGGTTCGTCATGGCGGACGAAGTCGCCGGTCAGGGCTGCCGTCACTCCAAACTGAACGTCGGAATCGATATTGGGATCGCTTGGATCGAAGACCTGGGAAATCAGCGTCTTGTATCCCTGCTTGAAGATCAGGGCGTGAAGATGCGCTGGTCGGTACGGGTGACGTCCCTGCGCTTTTAGCAGTCGGCCGGCGACGCCATCGACCGGGATCGGGTATCCGACCATCTTCACGGTACTGAACCAGAAGCGGCCGTCGGCGTCCGTGGTGAACTTGCCCCGAAGGTTCATCTCAGCCTGATCGGGGTCCTGATTTTCATAGAGCCCAACAGGAGAAGCATGCCAAACATCGACCTCGGCACCCGCGATCGGCCTGCCGTCCCGGTCTACCACCCTGGCGCGGACATAGAGCGGCGTGCCTGGCGTGTCGGAGCGGATGATCGTACCGCCGTTTTCGACACGGGGAGAGTTCAGGCGCCAGAACGGGCCGAGAAGAGACTGCGACGTCTCCGTCTGGCCACCGTCGCCGTTGTTCAAAAGGCAAACCAGCGCGGACACGCCGAGAGATCCGGCCATGAGAACAAACTCGTTGTGGCTGTCCGTCTGCAGTTGTCCGATCTCGTTGAGTATCGCCGTAGCCTCGCGGAACTCGACTTCGGACAATCTCACCTCCCGCACGAATGCATGAAGATGCTTCACCATCGCCACGAGGATTTCTCGCAGACGTGGATCCTCGGTTTTGTTCATCACCGCGAGAACGGCAGGCGTCAACTCGCTTTCGGTCTTTATGGCCATAAGGGTACCTCCCACTGGCGCCGACTATTAAAAATAATCGATTATTTGTCAATGAATGTTGCGACGACTTTTTCGGTTGGCGGGAAGAAAATTTGCTCAATATTGTATTAAAGTACTGAATTTATTATATTAAATCCTAGTGGCGATCGAGTTTTGGCTACAAAATGGGCTCTTCTTCGCTTTCTCGTTGACATAAATAATCGTTTATCATATCGATCATCGACAGTTGATCAGAATTGTCAGGGAGTGGGGATGAGCTCGGCCGACGACAGCGCCTCTGCGCCAATGACAGACGAGGAGACGGCGTCCGCGGGTTTTTCCGATGATGGCAAGAACACCATCGGAAGCCAGTTGGCGTCGCGTCTGCGCGAGGCGATCATTTCCGGTGAGCTGGAGGCCGGCAGCAAGATCAATCTCGACAAGGCGCGCCGCACGTTCAACGTCAGCTTAAGCCCTCTGAGGGAGGGGCTTGCCCGTTTGATCTCCGACGGCCTGGTGGAATTTCAGGACAATCGCGGCTATCGCGTAGCTCCGATCTCGCTGGCGAATCTGGAAGAAATCACGACGCTCCGCGAAGAGCTCGAAGTCTTCGCGCTGCGGGAATCCATGCGCATCGGCGATGTCGAGTGGGAGAGCAATATAATGCGCTCGCTCCATCGCCTGAACCGCACGGATCGAGATGCCTCGCGGCCCGAGACGCTCGAGCAATGGGAGACTCTTCACCGGGAATTCCATCTCACGCTCATTTCCGGTTGCGGCAAACCGCTTCTGCTGCATTTCTGCGGCCTCTTGCTGAACTTGAATGACCGATACCGCAGGGTCTTCCTCATCAGGACTTCCGGCGACCGGAACGTCGGGCAGGAGCACAGCGAGATTGCGCAAGGAGCGGTCGCGCGGGATATCGAATACGCTACCGAGAAACTGCGACAGCACATCCACCGCACCGGGACGAACCTTCGAAATCATCTCGCGACGAAAGGGATCGTGTGATGGTGACGCCTGGATCGAAATCAGAGCAACAGATTGGCGTAGCGCACTTTTCTGCCATCACCCTGACGCCGAGCGATTTTGCGAAGGCTGCAGCGGGGGCGGGCTTTTCCAGAATTGGGCTGAGGCTGAATCCGGCATTTCCTGGAGCGCCGTACTACGAACTGCCGGTAGGCCGCCGCGCAGCGGAAGAACTGAAAGCCGTATTGCGCGGCGAAGCGCTCGAGGTTTTCGATATCGAGTTCTTTGTCATCGACCCATCCTTCAACGCCTCGTCTCTGGAGCCCGTAGTGGCCGCGGCTGCCAATATCGGGGCCCAGCGTCTAAGCGTGTGCGGCGACGATCCGGAACAGAACAGGCTGCAGTCGAACTTCACCGAATTCTGCGATCTTGCAAGCGGCTACGGATTGGCAGTCGATATCGAGAACATGGGTTGGCGGACGGTCAGAACCTTCGCTGACAGCGTCGATCTCCTGAAATCGAGTGGCGCGTCCAATGCCGGCGCACTCGTTGACGGAGTTCATTTCTTCAGGAACGGCGGAACGTTGACGTCGCTGCGCGACGAGATCGACAGGGTCAAGCATGTCCAGTTGTGCGACGTCATCGGACCCGCTCCGAGCACGGCGGAGGCCATGATCGCTGAGGCCCGAGGCAAGCGTCTTGCCCCTGGCGAGGGCGAATTGCCCTTGGGCGAACTGGTCGCAATGGTCAACGGGGCAGCATCGGTCTCGGTCGAAGTACCTCTTTCAGGCTCGGCAGACGCGGAGGAGCATTTGAAACGCCTGTTCGAAGGGGCCTTACGAATATTTAAGCCGGGTCAGTGATCGCGGCGGCGGCGAGGCGAGAGCCGCGCCGAAGGGAGGAAGCCAGCAGATGGGTTACAGGTTTGATTTCGGCGCGGTCTTCGACCGCGCCCCGGAATTGTTTTGGGGTTCGCTCGGAACGTTGGGTCTCGCCTTCGCCGGGATGCTGCTCGCTCTCGTGATCGGAATCCTGGGCGTTGCAGCAAGAACGTCGAAGACCAGGTGGGTTCGCGCTCCGGTGATCGCGTTCGTCGAAGTCGTCCGCAACACGCCGTTCCTGGTGCAGATCTTCTTCATCTACTTCGCCCTCCCGCTTATGGGCATCCGCCTGAACCCGACGGTCACCGCAATCATCGCGCTGGGGATCAACGGAGGCGCCTACGCTATCGAGATCATCCGCGGCGGCGTTGAGAGCATCAGCAAGGGGCAGATCGAAGCCGGTTTTGCGCTCGGGCTGCACAAGGCCGACGTCTTCCGGCTCGTCGTTCTGAAGCCGGCACTGCGAGCGATCTACCCCTCTTTGACGAGCCAGTTCGTGATGCTGACCTTGACCACGTCAGTGTGCACCTCGATCGCCGCATATGAGCTGACTTCCGCGGCACAGCGCATCGAGTCGGATACGTTCCGAAGCTTCGAAGTCTACTTCACCGTGACCGCAATCTACCTGGTCATCTCAAGCCTGATGATGGGAATCTTCGCCCTGATCTCCCGTTCTTACTTCAACTATCCGACTCGATAGGAGGCGCTCATGGGTCCCATCGGCGAAAATGAGCTGTTCTTCATCCTGCAAGGTCTAAAATGGACCGTATTGCTGGCGGTTATCGGTTTCATCGGCGGAGGCGTGTTCGGCATTTTGATCGCGCTTGCGCGCACGTCCAAGCATCAGTTCGCCCGGCTTGCATCATCCGGCTATATCGCGCTCTTCCAGGGCACGCCGCTCCTGATGCAGCTCTTTGTCGTCTACTACGGCGTTGCCTTGCTTGGCATCGACGTCAACGCCTGGGTCGCTGTCGCGATCGCGTTCACTCTCCACGCAAGCGCCTTCCTCGGCGAGATATGGCGCGGTTCGATTGAAGCCGTTCCCAAAGGGCAGACCGAAGCCGCGAACGCTCTCGGCCTGCATTACGTCTCCCGAATGAAGGACGTGGTTTTGCCACAGGCTTTGAAGATTTCGATGCCTGCGACCATCGGCTTTCTCGTGCAGCTCATCAAGGGGACGTCGCTTGCTGCGATCGTGGGCTTCATCGAGCTGACCCGGGCTGGCCAGATCATATCGAACCAGACCTACCGCCCGCTGCTCGTCTTCGGGATCGTCGGAATAATCTACTTCATGATTTGCTGGCCTCTTTCCCACGTCGGAAGCGGCCTTGAGAAACGGATGGCAAAAGCCGCCCGCTAAACCTGCTTCGGGAGAAGTAAACAGCACAAGAGGAGGAAAGTGCAATGAATACCAATCGTCGGAAATTTCTCGGTCTAGCGCTGGCGACCGCTACCTTCGCCGCCGTTGGCGCTGCGGCAGCCACTGCGGCATCTGTTGAGGAGATCAAGTCGAAGGGAACGCTCGTCGTGGGCATTCAGGGCGACAACGCGCCTTGGGGCTTTGTGAACTCGAGCGGCAAACAGGACGGCTTCGATGCCGATGTGGCGACGCTGTTCGCCAAGGAGCTCGGCGTGAAAGTTCAGTTCCAACCGCTCGCGGTAGCGAACCGTATTCCCGCATTGACGACCGGTAAGGTCGATATTCTCTTCGCCACGATGGCGATGACGGAAGAGCGCGCCAAGGCGATCCAGTACAGCAAACCTTATGCGGCCAACACGATTTCGCTTTATGCCGCCAAAGCCGACGCCGTGAAATCGCCGGCCGATTTGGCTGGTTGGGAAATAGGCGTGCCGAAGTCCAGCTCGCAGGACAAGGCCGTAACCGACGCGGTCGGATCGAAGGCCACCGTCCGCCGCTTCGACGATGACGCGGCCACTATCCAGGCCCTGATCTCCGGACAGGTAAAGGCAGTGGGCGGCAATCAGTTCTACGGGCAGAGGCTCGATGCAGCCAGTGCGGGCACATATGAACGAAAGATCGACTTCCTGACGACTTACAACGGCGTGGGAACGCGACTTGGCGAGAAGGACTGGAACGAGACCGTCAACGCCTTCCTCGACAAGATCAAGGGCAATGGTGAACTCGCAGCCATCACCAAGAAGTGGATGGCAATCGATCTTCCCAAGTTCCCTGAATCCATCCCCAACATCCCGTTTACGGTCAAGTAAAGCATAAATGGAGGGCGCCGTGCTCAATTCCCCCAACGATCAGTCGACCTTGATATCCCTTGATAAAGTGGAGAAATGGTACGGCGCCTTCCATGCCCTGAAGAACATCAATCTGTCGGTTCGCAAGGGAGAGAAGATCGTCCTTTGTGGACCGTCCGGTTCCGGCAAGTCCACCCTGATCCGCTGTATCAACGCTCTTGAACTGATTCAGGGCGGCAAGATCGTGGTGGAAGGTCAACTGCTTGATGGCTCCGCCAAGGCGGTCGACGCCATTCGACGTGAAGTCGGAATGGTTTTCCAGAACTTCAATCTGTTCCCGCACATGACCGTTCTGCAAAACTGCGCGCTTGCACCCATGAGAGTGCGGGGGGCAAGCCGTGCCGACGCGGAGAAGTTGGCGCGAAAATATCTCGAACGCGTCCGTATCCTCGATCAGGCGGAAAAGTATCCGGCACAGCTCAGCGGCGGACAGCAGCAGCGCGTCGCCATCGCGCGTGCCCTGTGCATGGAGCCGAAAGCGATGCTTTTCGACGAGCCCACATCCGCCTTGGATCCTGAAATGGTCAAAGAGGTTCTCGACACCATGATCGGCCTCGCAAGAGACGGCATGACCATGATCTGCGTGACCCATGAAATGGGCTTCGCCCGGCAAGTCGCTGACAGGGTCATCTTCATGGCTTCCGGAGAGATCATCGAGGAGGCGGAGCCAGAAACCTTCTTCAAGAATCCCACGCATGAACGGACGAAGGCATTTCTCGGCGAAATCCTTGCGCATCACTGATCGGGCAGAGACATGGACAACAACAAATTTCTGGTCGGCCTCATCGGCGCCGACATCCAGATGTCAAAGTCGCCGGCGCTCCATGAAACGGAAGGGCGCCACCTGGGACTTGATTACGAGTACGAGCTCGTGGACCTGGCGGAGCGCGGATTGCCCGCTTCCGCGCTGCCAGATCTCTTGAGCGAACTGGAAAGTCGCGGCTTTGCCGGAACCAACATCACCCATCCATGCAAACAGACCGTGCTGCCTCACCTGACCCGCCTGTCCGAGGACGCTAAGATGCTTGGGGCCGTAAACACGGTCGTGCTTCGCAACGGCGAGCGGATCGGACACAACACCGACTGGTATGGCTTCTACAGGAATTTCGAGCGCGGCTTGCCCGACGTCGCGAAGGCTCATGCTGTTCTGCTTGGCGCTGGCGGCGCTGGGGTGGCCGTCGCGCACGCTGCCGTGAAACTCGGCATAGAAAAGCTCTCGATCTTTGATCAGGACGAGCGCCGCGCCTCCACGCTCGCCGACCAGCTCAACGAGAGATTTTCAGGAGAGGTTGCAAGGTCGGTGCGGGACGTCGGTGCTGCGCTCGCCAGCGCAGATGGCCTGATCCACGCCACGCCGACCGGTATGCCGAGCCATCCGGGGCTTCCGATAGATCCCGATTGGATACAGCACCGTCACTGGGTGGCGGATATTGTCTATATGCCGTTGGTGACCGAGCTCCTTGCGTTGGCAAAGCAGCAGGGGTGCCGAACACTCCCAGGCGGAGGAATGACCGTGTTTCAGGCGGCCGCAGCCTTCGAGCTGTTCACAGGCCTGTCGCCCGACACGGAACGAATGTCGCGCCATTTCGACGAGCTGTGCCGAGTGACAGCCTGATCGGGGGACTACTCCATGCCGCATATTATCATCGACTACAGCCGCGGTGCAGCGGAACGCGTCGCCATCGAAGAGCTGACCCGCGCTGTTCATCGCCGGGTCCGCGACGGAGGGCTGGTCAAGCCAACCGTGGTGCGCACGTTTGCAAGAGAAGCCACCGTCTCCTGCGTCGGGGACGAGCATCCCGACAACCATTTCGTGCAGATAATTGTACGCATGGCCCCAGGCCGCCCCGCAGAGGTCAAACGAGAGCTGCTGAAATCGGTGCTCGAAGCCGCGCGTGACGTCGCGGCTTCTGCACTGGAAACCGGCCGGCTCGGGCTTCGCGCAGATCTCTACGAATCCGACCCAAACTTCGCGTTTCAGGACATAGCCTTCACCTGATTCCGGCAACGCCCAACAAGGATAAATGCAATGAGCATCATCTACGTTCTCAACGGACCAAACCTAAACCTCCTCGGCAAGCGCCAACCACATATCTACGGGCACGAGACATTGGCTGACGTCGAGGCGGACTGCCGAAAGTTGGCATCAGAGCTGGGGCACGAGATCCGTTTCCATCAAAGCAACCGCGAATACGAGATTATCGACTGGATCCACCAGGCACGCGAGGACGGCGCCGGCATTGTCATCAACCCGGCCGCGTTCACGCACACTTCGCTCGCTATCCTTGACGCACTGAACACTTTTGAAGGCCCCGTCATCGAGATCCACATCTCCAACGTCCACAAGCGCGAGAGTTTTCGCCACCATTCCTTCGTATCCCACCGGGCCGACGGCGTCATCGCTGGTCTCGGTACCGAAGGCTATCAACTCGGCATCCGCAGAGTTGCGACCATGCTCAAGACCGAGAAGAAGGACTGATAGCGATGGCGACCCGGGTCAAGCTGGCAGTCCTTGGGGCGGGGCTGATCGGCAAGCGTCACATCAAGCACGTGATGGAAGAGCCCGCCGCAGAGCTGGTGGCAGTTGTGGATCCCACGCCAGTCGGCCAGGCGATCGCGAGTGAGGCTGGTGTCAGATGGTTCCCCAGTTTTGCCGACATGATGATTTCCGGGCGCCCCGACGGAGTCATCATCGCGACGCCGAACCAGGTGCATGTTCAAAATGGGTTGGAAGCCGTGGAGGCGGGCGTCCCGGCGCTGATCGAAAAGCCGATCGCGGACGATATCGCTGCCGGAGAGAAGCTTGTGCAAATGGCCGAGGCCAAAGGCGTGGCGCTGCTGACGGGACATCACCGCCGGCATAATCCGATGATGCAGAAAGCGAAGGAGATTATCGACAGCGGGACGCTCGGTCGGATCCTGATCGTGAATGCGATGTTCTGGCTGTTCAAGCCGGACGAATACTTTGACATCCCCTGGCGGCGAGAGCGTGGAGCGGGGCCGGTCTTCCTCAACCTAATTCACGACATCGACAACCTCCGCTTCCTTTGCGGCGATATAAACGCCGTGCAGGCCCGTGAATCCAACGCTGTGCGAGGCAATGCCGTCGAGGAAACCGCTGTTATCCTCATCGAGTTCAAAAGCGGTGTTCTCGGTACTGCTTCCGTGTCCGATTCCGTTGTCGCGCCATGGAGTTGGGAGATGACGACGGGAGAAAATCCCGCTTATCCGAAAACTCAGGAGATTTGCTACATGATCGGCGGAACACACGGATCGCTGGCCGTGCCGTCGCTGGAAATATGGAGCAATGCCGAGAAGCGAAGCTGGACCGAGGCATTTGAGCAAGACAGGGCCGCATTCGAAAACGAGGACCCGCTTGTCATGCAGATCCGTCAGTTCTGCAGCGTCATCCGGGGCGAGGAAGCTCCTTTTGTCAGCGGCCGGGAAGGCTTGGAGACATTGAAAGTCATTGAGGCCGTCAAGCGCTCGGCCGCTATGGGAGGACGCATCGTCCTCTAGCCAGCAGTGAAGGCAAGCGGCGAGAAAACGCATAGCTGTTCCATAAAAGCTCCTCGCCGCAAAAGGCGTGTAAGTGAGATAGCCATCAGAGAAATCGACCTTCTCTTGCGTGCCTCGGTCGCTCCGATCACCGCCACAGCAATGTCGAAGCGCCGATTGGCAACCGACGGCAGCAGGGTGGAAAATTCCTGGCCAGTGAACCTGCGTCAGTTCATATGCGATCGCCCTGCCTAACCGACGAGGGCCGACGCGAGATCGCGCGTCACATCAATTGTAATTCGAGAGAGCTCTCAGAAATAGAACAAGATTCCACTCTTCTTGGGATATTCGCAAAAAATTCAAGAATACTGGATATTGCGGTGCTGACGAATGACCCTTTGGTGCTGAATGACCAACGAACTTGATCTTCCGACTGTCCTCTTCTTGCAGAAAACGTCCTATATTGCTGGCGCTTTGACTTTGGGCTATTTGCGGCTCACCTCGGCGGAAAGCCGTGGGGTTGGGCTTCTCGCAGCGAGCTTTATAGTCCTTGCAGCGGGATCGACACTGGCGGGGTATGCAGAGCTTTATCCAGCACTTTACGGCCTTCTAAGTCTCGTCAATATCGTGCTTGCGGTTCTGGGGTATTGCCTTCTTGCCTCAGCCTTTGTCCTGATCAGCGATCCCGATCGTAAAATCAACCCATGGCTTGTATTCCTGCCGGCAATCGGAACTTTGGCTGCTGGATTGATTACAGCATTCCATCTGACTAACACCTACCGGGCGACAACTTTCACGGTTCTCGGTTGTTTGACGATGGCTGCCACTGCTGTTGTCGTGTTTCGGGATGCATTTCGTGAGCCGCTGCCGATCCGCAGGTTGATTGTAGGACTGCTTGCCGCCGCCAGTCTGCTTTCTTTAGTTATGGCGCTGGAATTCTCCACCAGGTCCTTTCCTGTGCTCGATGTGGCTAACGGCTTCCTCCTGATGATCATTTCCAAGTTCGTGCTTGCGATTGCAATCGTGATCTTCATCAGCGAGCGTCAACATGCCAAGATTAAAAACCTTGCTGACCGCGATCATCTCACAGGTCTCTACAATCGTCGCTTTTTTAACGCAAACGCGCCTAGCCAGCCACATCCCGGAGACGCGGTTCTTTTTCTGGACATAGATCATTTTAAGCAATTGAACGATCGCTGGGGGCATGCAGCGGGCGACGAGGTTCTTTCAACGATGGCGCAGGCGGTGCAGTCAACCTTACCGAAAGGGGCGTTGCTAGCGCGCCAAGGGGGTGAAGAGTTTATCGTCTTCCTTCCGGCAAAGGCGGGGGACGCGCTATTTTATGCGGAGCGGATCCGCAAGACCGTGGCCGAACTCCGCTTTCCTACACTTGGTCCCGAGATTACGGTGACGATAAGTGGCGGGGTTGCAAGAGCTTTCCACGGGACTGAACTTGCGAGCCTTTGTCGGGAGGCTGACCGAGCACTGTATCTGGCAAAAGCTGCGGGACGAAATCGCATATGCGACGCTGACCTCGACGCAGTTCCGCAAAGCCGTCTACGATTGGCTTAACGCGAGACCGAGGTGGCAGCGCTTTTTTGATCGGGTTAATTGTGGAATCAAGACCTAGCGCTCTGCGCTGTCGGTTGCGGCAACGAAATTGTCTTGACGGATTTCCTCAACGATCTTTAATTAACTGATCTGCTGGACCAACCAGTGGACCGGGGGGCGCAATGGACGAAAGTCCGATCTTGACCGAGGTGCCGAATATCGCGCGGAGTCTTGCCCGCCGAACGGCGCGTGATGTCATCGCCGAGAAGCTGATGGTCCTGATCGCCACCAACATGTTGCGACCGGGCGACGAGCTGCCGGGAGAGCGTGAATTGGCCAACGTTCTTCATGTCAGCCGCGAAACGGTGCGTGGCGCTATTCAGGCGCTCGCCGCTCAGGGGATCATCGAAGTTTCGCATGGCAGCCGCAGCCGCGTCTGCGAGGTCGATCTCAGCCATATTACGGTGACGATCGCCTCTCCCAATGCAATCGACGGCTACGATCTGGAATCCGTCCACGCTGCCCGTCTTCACATCGAACTCAAGGTTGTTCGCGACGCCGCCGATCGCATCGATGACGTTACCCTGGCAAAGCTGCAGGCCCTGCTGGAGGCCCAGCGTCTCGGGGGCGACGATGCGATGCGTTTCCTGATCTGTGACCGTGAATTCCACGTGGCCATCTATCGGGCCTGCGGAAATCCGCTCCTCGCTGCCTTCGTCACCGATTTATACACTTACATGATGAATTACCGCCGCCATGCCATGGCCAAGCCGGGTGCCGTCGAGGCGAGCTACAGCGATCATCTGGCGATCTTTGAGGCGCTCGCTCGCCACGACCAAGACGCCGTCGTTGCGGCGTTCGAGCATCATCTGACACGTATTTACGACACGACCAAGGTTCAACTGGCGAGCGGCAATCCGGTCTGATCTGGCCAGTATGAGGAGATATGGCTGAGATGCACGTGAGAGAGATAAAGATGCCGGTCGGCGGCGGGGGATAGGACGTCGAAGTCGGATTAATGCATTCTGGCGGTTCGTGCCTCGGAGGAGGGCTGACCGCAAGTCAGCAAGTGAAAGGTTCTGGGAGGGGCTTTTATGGCAGGTGTCGAGTTTGTCGATGTCAGGAAATCATTCGGGGCGTTCCCGGTTATCAAGGGTGTGAATATCGATATTGCGGACGGGGAATTCGTGATCCTCGTCGGACCGTCCGGATGCGGAAAGTCCACGCTTCTCAGAATGCTTGCCGGGCTCGAGAATATTTCCGCCGGCGAGATCCGTATCGGCAATCGCGTGGTCAATGGAATGGCGCCGGGCGACCGCGACATAGCCATGGTGTTTCAGAATTATGCGCTCTATCCGCACATGTCGGTGGCCCAGAACATGGCTTTCTCGCTGATGCTCAAACGCGCGCCGAAAGCGGACATGGATCAGCGTGTCAAGAAGGCGGCTGAAATCCTGGGTCTGGCCAAACTTCTCGACCGCTATCCCCGCCAGCTTTCCGGCGGTCAGCGCCAGCGTGTCGCCATGGGCCGCGCGATCGTGCGCGATCCCCAGGTCTTCCTCTTCGACGAACCGCTTTCCAATCTTGACGCCAAGCTCAGGGTCGCCATGCGCGCCGAAATCAAGGAGTTGCACCAACGTCTCGGCACCACGACCGTCTACGTCACACATGATCAGATCGAGGCTATGACGATGGCCGACAAGATCGTGGTCATGCATGATGGCGTCGTGGAGCAGGTGGGAAAGCCGCTGGATCTCTACGACACGCCTGCCAATCTTTTCGTCGCGGGCTTTATCGGCTCGCCGGCAATGAACATGATCAAAGGCCGCCTCGATGCGGAGAGCGATGGCCGGTTCATCGCGTCGGACGGAACTGTCCTGCCCATCGCAAATCCGCCTGCTGGCGCCAGGGCGCGCGACCTCGTCTATGGGCTGCGTCCGGAATACATCACGCTCGATGCCGAGGGGCTGCCCGCGGAAATCATCGTGATCGAACCGACGGGCTATGAAACGCAGATGACGGTCCGGTTCGGCGGCAGCGATGTCAACTGCATCTTCCGGGAGAGGATCAATGCCAAACCCGGCGATACGCTGCGCATTTCCATCGATGTGCCGCATGTCCATCTCTTCGACGCCGAAAGCGGTCAGAGATTGACGATTTGATGCCGCTTCGGTGCGGAGCCGGAAGAAGAGGAGTCTTCCTGCTCACCCATCGATGCGGAAGCATTCGGCCGGTTCGAATGCGATAGTCGTCGTTCACCAAACGGGAAGGTGGGCGCCGGGGGAATTTGCTCCCGTTTTCAAAGGAGGAGTATCATGCCATTCAAGAGACGTGACTTTCTTGCCGCATCGGCGGCGGCCGCCGGTATCGCCGGCCTTGGGCCACTCGGTATACGCCCATCTTTCGCCCAAGCCGAACCCGGCTACACGCCCGAAAAGGGCGCAAGTCTCCGGCTGCTTCGCTGGACACCCTTCGTCAAGGGAGACGAGGATGCCTGGCTTGCCAATACCAAGAAATTCACCGAAGCGACGGGCGTCGAGGTTCGTGTTGACAAGGAAAGCTGGGAAGATATCCGACCGAAGGCTGCCGTCGCCGCCAATGTCGGCTCCGGTCCCGACATGGTGATGTGCTGGTTCGACGATGCTCATCAATATCCTGACAAACTCATCGACCTGACGGAGCTCGCCACCTATCTCGGTAACAAATACGGCGGCTGGTATGACGGCGTGCGCGGTTATGCAACTCGCGGCGACAAGTTCATCGCCATGCCGCTGACGGCGATCGGTAATGCCGTCGTTTATCGCGACAGCCATGTCAAGGCCGCCGGTTTCAGCGAATTCCCCAAGGATACCGCGGGATTCCTCGAGCTTTGCAAGGCGATGAAAGCCAAAGGTACGCCCGCCGGCTTCCCGCATGGCAAGGCGGTCGGTGACGGCAACAATTATGCCCATTGGCTGCTCTGGAGCCATGGCGGCAAGATGGTGGACGAAAGCGGCAAGGTGACCATCAACAGCCCTGAAACGCTGGCGGCTATCCACTATGCGCAAGCCCTCTATGCAACCTTCATCCCCGGCACGGAGAGCTGGCAGGACATCAACAACAACCGGGCCTTCCTTGCCGGGCAGGTATCGCTGATCGCAAACGGTGTTTCGGTCTATTACGCAGCTAAAAAAGATCCGAAGCTTGCCGAAATCGCGGCCGATATCAGAACCACAAACTTTCCGATCGGCCCGGTCGGCAAGAGTGTCGAACTGCACCAGACGAGCTCGCTGGTTCTCTTCAGCCATACCAAATATCCGGAAGCAGCCAAGGCCTATATCAAGTTCATGATGGAAGGCGACCAGATGAACGCCTGGATCCAAGGATCGAGCGCCTATTGCTGCCAACCGTTGAAGGCCTTTGCCAACAATCCCGTCTGGACCGCCGATCCCGTTCACGCACCCTATGCACGCGCCTCGGAAACGCTGCGCCCGAACGGCTATGCCGGCCCACTCGGCTATGCTTCGGCAGGTGTGATGGCCGATTACGTGCTCGTCGACATGTTCGCGGCCGCCGTAACCGCCCAGATGACGCCGGAGGATGCGATGAAGGAAGCTGAGCGCCGGGCAAACCGCTACTACAAGGTTTGATCCCCCAAGAAGATCTGCAGCATGCCGGCGCCGGCATGCTGCGACCGTTCATCAGGAGATAATGCCATGTCGACCGTGACATCCGGCGATACGACGCGCGGCCCGATCAGATCGCTCATGCAGAACAACAATATGCTCGGCTTCCTCTTCATGTTGCCGGCAGCCATCTTTCTGGTTTGCTTTCTCACCTACCCACTGGGACTTGGGGTCTGGCTTGGCTTCACGGACACGCGGATCGGGCGCGCCGGCAGTTTCATCGGCTTGGAGAATTATCAATACCTGGCCAATGATTCCGTCTTCTGGCTGTCGGTCTTCAATACCTTGCTCTACACTTTCGTAGCTTCCGTCCTGAAATTCGTGCTGGGCCTTTGGTTGGCTCTGCTTCTCAATCAGCACCTCCCGTTCAAATCATTCTTCCGGGCAATCGTGCTCCTGCCCTGGGTCGTGCCGACGGTACTTTCGGGATTGGCATTCTGGTGGATCTACGACTCCCAGTTTTCCATTATCTCGTGGTCCCTGATGAAAATTGGCCTGATCCATAGTCCGATCAATTTCCTTGGCGATCCGACCAATGCACGGATCTCGGTGATCATCGCCAATGTCTGGCGCGGCATTCCCTTCGTCGCGATCTCGCTGCTTGCCGGCCTGCAGACGATTCCCGCTTCGCTTCAGGAGGCGGCGTCCCTTGATGGCGCCACAAGTTGGCAGCGCTTCCGGTATGTAACGCTGCCGATGTTGACGCCGATCATCGCCGTTGTGATGACGTTCTCCGTGCTGTTCACATTCACGGATTTCCAGTTGATCTATGTGCTGACCAAGGGCGGGCCGGTCAACGCGACACATCTGATGGCGACACTTTCCTTTCAGCGCGGCATCCCGGGCGGTCAGCTCGGCGAGGGTGCGGCAATCGCGGTGGCAATGATCCCCTTCCTGCTTGCCGCCATCATGTTCAGCTTCTTCGGTCTGCAGCGCCGCAAATGGCAGCAGGGCGGACAGGACTGAGATTGGGAGAACGCGATGACCATCAAAACCGAAACGGCCAATGCCGTTCTGACCGACGACATCCAAGGCATGGGCTATCTGAACCGCCTGCCTCGCCGTATCGTCATGCTCTATCTGCCGATGGCAGTCTTTGTCTTCGTTCTTCTGTTTCCCTTCTACTGGATGGCCATAACGGCCATCAAGCCGAACGCGCAGCTGACCGACTACAATAACTACAGCCCCTTCTGGGTCGTGGAGCCGACGCTTGATCACATCAAGTACCTGTTCTTGGAGACGTCCTATCCGGGCTGGCTCTGGAATACGATATTGGTGGCGGTGGGATCGACGGCGCTGTCGCTGCTGGCGTCGATTTTTGGCGCCTACGCAATCGAGCGCGTGCGCTTTACCGGCTCTCGTTCGATCGGGCTGCTGATTTTTCTGGCCTACCTCGTTCCGCCTTCGATCCTGTTTATTCCTTTGGCTTTCATCGTCTTCAAGCTGGGAATTTACGATTCCAGACTTGCTCTCATCTTCACCTATCCAACCTTCCTCATTCCATTCTGCACTTGGCTGTTGATGGGCTATTTCAGGTCGATACCCTTCGAGCTGGAAGAAAGCGCGCTGGTCGATGGCGCCAGCCGCTGGCAGATCCTTGTCAAAATCATTCTGCCGCTGGCGGTACCCGGACTGATCTCGGCCGGCATCTTCGCCTTTACGCTGTCCTGGAACGAATTCATCTACGCGCTCACTTTCATTCAATCGTCGGAAAACAAAACAATCCCGGTCGGTGTTCTGACGGAATTGGTTCGCGGCGATGTTTTCGAGTGGGGGTCGCTCATGGCCGGCGCATTATTCGGTTCATTGCCGGTCGTCATTCTCTACTCCTTCTTCGTCGACTACTACGTTTCGTCGATGACCGGTGCTGTGAAAGAATGATGAATGCGACGGCTGCCGCGGGGCTCTCTGGCTTCAACTCCGTCTTGGTTGTGTCGTCCCTCGGACCGATCGAGCCAATTGCTTTTCATGTCTGAAAAACACCCTGCAGATTTGGCTGTTTATCACTCAGGCATCTCTGCTTATGTCTGCCTGCAACGGTGGATGATCGTGGAGGATGACATGTTGACCAAAGCCGATAGCGTGACCACAATAACGCTCTGGAATGACCGGGAAATTCCACGACTTGGCATGGGATGCTGGGCAATCGGCGGACCATTTTACGCTGGTGACGTGCCTCTCGGCTGGGGCGAAGTCGATGACGATGAATCGATCCGTGCTATCGACCGGGCGGTGGATCTCGGCATTCGCTTCTTCGACACTGCCTCGAATTACGGGGCTGGGCATTCTGAAGAGGTGGTCGGCAGGGCGCTCGGCAATCGAGACGATATCATCATCGCCACCAAATTCGGCTTCGCGACGGACGAGAAGACCAAGCAAGCGACAGGCGCTTTCTCCGATCCCGCCTTTATCCGGCGGTCCGCCGAGACATCGTTGCGCCGTCTGCGCCGCGATCGTCTGGATCTGCTGCAGTTCCATCTCAACGATTTTCCGCTTGAAGCGTCTGACGAAGTATTTGAGACACTCGAAACGCTCAAGGCTGAAGGCAAGATTGATGCCTTCGGCTGGAGCACTGACCACCCGGATCGTGCGGCATGTCATGTGCATCGCGCAGGGTTCGTCTCGGTTCAACATACGATGAATGTCTTCGAGCCGGTTCCGGCGATGATCGATGTCATCGAGCGCAACGGCTTGATTTCCATCAATCGCGGTCCGCTTGCCATGGGGCTGCTTAGCGGCAAGTTCACGCCTGACAAGGCTATCGGCGAGAAGGATGTGCGCGGTGCGAGCCTCGACTGGATGGTCTACTTCAAAGACGGCAGGATCGCGCCTGAATTTGCTGCTCGCCTGGAGGCGGTCCGTAATCTGCTGACCGAGGACGGACGCACGCTTACGCAGGGTGCGCTTGCCTGGTTATTGGCGCGTTCGCCCCGCACGCTACCAATTCCCGGCTTCCGTACAGTTGCTCAAGTCGAGGAAAACGCCGGTGCCCTGGCAAAGGGACCCTTGCGAGCAGATGTGATGGCGGCGATCGATCAAGCGTTGGCCGGCCTGTAGATCGGTCCATACATATGCCGAGAGGCGGATCGTCGGTATCACATACTCCCAAAAACTTGTCCTTCGCCATCCGGCGGGGAGCCGGTTGACGTGCCGGTTCGTATCCTCGATATCGCAGGTCTCGCAGCGGACGTGGTTCTGGGCGTTGGCGACGTAAGTCGCCTTGCCATCCTTCCCCACCCATTCATAGAGACATGGCGGACAGCGGGTGTCGAAGGTCCGACAAGGACCTCGTGCTCAGTATTCTTCTACAGCGCCGTGTCCCCAATGCCGGCGGACGCATAGTTCCATGTCCGTGAGGTCGTGTTCGGCTTCAATCCTGATGTGTTGACGAAAGTGCAGCTTA
Organism: Rhizobium tropici CIAT 899; assembly: GCF_000330885.1. Lineage (NCBI taxonomy): Bacteria > Pseudomonadati > Pseudomonadota > Alphaproteobacteria > Hyphomicrobiales > Rhizobiaceae > Martinezella > Martinezella tropici. The sequence continues at coordinate 1,690,749 of NC_020062.1, read as the reverse complement.
GCGAAAAGAGCTGCATCTTTACTCATTCATTGACGCCCTTGCTGAGATAAGGCCCTGAACGACAGCTCATTGCTTTGACAATATTCTCTGATCCCGCGCCTTGCCGGCGCTCAGCACGCCATTACTTCTATTAGGAAACCTGGGAAGTCCTTCGGATGCTGCGGAGAGGAGCCGGGAATGATGCTGGAAGACCTGTACCGTCTATTGAGGAGCGGGCACGTCCAGGCGCAAGGCGTGGTCGATACGATGACGCAGGCAATCATCGTCCTTGATCAGAACCTGTGCGTCTCAACCGCAAACAATGCATTCTTGAAAACCTTCAGCCTCGAGCGCGATGATATTCTGGGGGAGAGTTTCTTTGATCTCGGCAATGGTCAGTGGGATATTGCCGAACTCCGACAGCTGATCGCGGCGGTTATACCAAAAGCGGCAGCCGTCATTGGCTACGAAGTGGTCCACGACTTCCCAACCATCGGCCGGCGCACCTTCCTCGTCGATGCGCGCCGTCTCGTGCATCCGGATGACAACAGCACCCATATCCTTGTTCTCTTCGACGATGTGACGGAAAGGCAGCGCCACGATGCCGAGAAGGATTTCATCGTTTCCGAAACCCGCCACCGTATGAGGAATCTGTTCGCGATCGTGCGGTCGCTTGCGATGCACATGGATGCTGAAGATCTCACAGGCATTGATTACCGTGATCGTTTCCTGGGGCGGCTCGAAGTCACGCTTCATGCCCAGGAGATCGCCGCCATTAACGAAGCAAGCGATTTTAAAACCCTGATGAGGCAATCGGTCGGCGAGCCTGGCATGGATCGTCTCCTATGCGAAGGTCCGGTGGTGCAGGTGCCGGGTTCCGAGATCGTGCCAGTCAGCATGATGTTCCACGAGCTGGCAACGAACGCGTTGAAATATGGTGCATTATCCGTTCCGGACGGCAAATTGCACGTTCAATGGTCATTGGAGGATGGACCCAGGAGCCGGCTGTACTTGGTATGCCATTGGCGTGAAACCGGTGGCCCTGAGGTCGTGCCGCCGAAGCGAAGAGGGTACGGCACCGAGTTGATCGAAGGTACCTCCCGGCATCTTGGAGGAACTGTGGAACTTAACTTCGATCCAAAAGGTTTGGCAGCCATTATCAAGCTCCCCTGGAAACGCTTATGAGTGAACCTGAAAAAGGCAAGGTCGTGCGCAGGATCATTCTTGTGGTCGAAGACGAGTTCTTTATCGCGATGGAGCTGGAAAGTGTTTTGACAAGAGGGGGATTTGAAGTCTTGGGTCCGGCAAACTCCGTCCATCAGGCCCTTGAATTGTTGAAGAGCCAACGTCCGGACGCTGCTGTTCTGGATGTCAATCTCAATGGCGAGAAGGTCACGCCCGTCGCTCTCCTTTTAAGGTCGTGGGGCGTGCCGTTCGTTCTCGCCAGTGCGAGCGATCCGGCGGAACTTGCCCGGCATGATGTTTTCGCCAAGGTGCCCAATCTCGGGAAACCCACCGATATGACGCGTCTTGTGGAGGTCGTTCGATCGCTTTGAAGCCTTTCCGTAAGGTTGATGGGCATTGCTTTGTGCGCTCTGAGGGGCCGCCCAGCGGAACCGACGAGCGCGGAAAGTTCCCTTTGAAGGAGACTGCCATGACAGTCTCGTTGCACGGCGAATCTTCATTCCGCTCCGGAAATATCTTTCTTCGGCCGAGGTAGATAAAATCCATTCTCAAATAGCCGCGTCAAAACTGACCTGGTCAGCCGTCGGGACGGCTCATCGAAGAAGCGCCAAAGCAGGTATGAAATGCATATCAGAAGCAGTACGGTCATGGTCACAACGGTTTCCGGCGAAGCCGTCGCTCCGACCTTATTGAAGATTACGTAACCGATGTGCTGATGCAGTAGATAAAAGGGATAGCTGATGCCGCCAAGCGCGAGCATCATGCCTCCAGGCAAAAGCGAACGCTGTCGCTTTATTGCCAAGGCGACAATTGCCACAATGGCAAGACAGGAACTGACAGCAACCAGATCGCTATAGTCCACACCGTAATTTTCGCGATTCCATTGGGTCATTTCCAAGGATTGGTACAGGGCAACCGCAGCGGATAAGACAAGCAAAACGAAATTGCGAAGCGTGTAGCCTTCGCGAAACGCGGCATAAAAAACCAAGCCGATACAGAAAAAGCCGCTTTCGTCGGTCAGCGCGAGATGGCGCATCAAAGGATTGGCAAAGAAAGCACGATCTATTATTGAAACAAGCAGCCAGCCGACAACAATGGCCGGATACAGCCGGGGCTTGAAACCGCCCAGTTTTATCAGAACGAAAACCCAGCCGTAAAACACGACCTCGTAAGAGATCGACCAATAGGAGCCGTCCATGATCTCTTGCCCCAGCAGTCCGGGCTGGAGGAGCAGATTGGCGGCCCATTGCGTAACGGTCGCGTCGATCTGCGGCGCGCCATAAATGGCGACGATCAGGAACGTCAATGTCATGCATAATACGAACATCGGATAAATTCGCGCAAAGCGCGCGATAGCAAATTGCCCCGGTGTCCGCCCTTCCGCCGAGTAGGCGATGACGAAACCGCTTATCACGAAGAACATCTGCACGCCCAGATATCCGTATTTCAACACGGATATCCAGTCTGGAAGATTCATCTCGGTAAAACCAAGCGTTTTGCCTCGGAACCCGAAGTGAAAGAGCGCCACCGCAAGTGCAGCCAGGAACCTGAGTTCATCGAGTACGCCGATCCGCTCTGCGGAAGTGACATGTGGCACCTGCGTCATAGCGACGTCCAAGTCATTCGGCGAGCCCCGTGGTAAAGACAATCCTAAGCTTCACCATCCTTACACTCAACCGAAAGTCGGAACAAGAAGGCCACTATCGAGCGAGTGTCAACCCGCGACGCCTTGTCCTTCGCCTGCAGTTTTCGGCCTGGACAAGCGCCGCCTGCCTAGGTTTCGCAGGCGGTGCCTGTGCAGACTCGACCAGTATTTCAAGCGGATTTCCGGTTGAGAAACGCCACAACCTCTTCGCTGAAGGCTTGCGCAAACTCGATATTGGAGAAGTGCACGGCCGGAAAGGTTTTCAGCCTTGCTCCTGGGATCGTGCTGGCGATTGCTTCACCCATGGCGTGCGATGTGACCGTGTCGAACTCGCCGGCGATTACGAGCGTCGGGCTCTGGATGAGGGCGCTGGTACGGCGCATGTCGGCATCGCGCACGGCGGCAAACAGGCCGGCGAGTCCCTTGCGCGATATGTTCAGTAACATCTCTCGGAACTGGCGAACAACCGCTCCGTTCGCCGCGATCATCGCTTTCGGAAACCAGTTGCCGAGGAAGGTCTCCGCGGCTTCCCTCATGTCCGGCGCAGCAAGCGTTGCGGCTATCGACCTGTCGAAGGTTTCGGCGGGGCCGAGGTAGGAAGAGGTATTGCTGAGGATCAGACGGTCGATCCGTTCCGGTGTGTGGATGGCAAGCCATTGGCCAACCCAGCCGCCAAGGGACAGGCCAAGAAAATGCGCTCTCTCAATCCCGAGCCGGTCCATCAGCTCCAGCACGTCGCGGCCGAGCCTTCCGTCCGAATAGGCGCCAGCCGGCACGTCCGAGCCGCCATGGCCGCGGTAATCATAGCGGATGACCCGAAAGTGTTCGGCGAATTTGGGAATCTGGAGATCCCACATCTGTAGGGTGGTCGCAATGGAATTGGCAAGGATTAATGCTGGGCGGTCGTTCCGCCCATCGATCCTGTAGGCGATCCGGACGCCATCGCCGGTGGTGAAGAACGACAGGGCGGCCGGCTCTTCGGGATTGAGCGTGGCGAGTTCTGCGGAATTGATCGTCATCGATATGCTCCTTCTCTTGTTGTTGGCACCTGCCGCATTGCCCCAGAATCTGGTTCCGGAAAGCGGGGCGGGGTCGAGAACAGTTCGACGCTAATTCTCTCTTCATTCCAAAAAAATTGAAAAGATTGGAAAGTCATTGTAAATAGAATCTACAATGCAGCCATTCACGCTCCAGGAAATTCAATGTTTCGACGCGGTGGTCCGCGAAGGCGGCTTTCAAGCGGCGGCCTCCGTGTTGAACCGGTCGCATACGGCCGTGTTTGCAGCGATCGCCAAGCTTGAGGCCAATCTCGGCGTCGCCCTCCTCGATCGTACCGGCTATCGGGTAGATCTCACCGAAGCTGGTCGCTCCTTTCATCGCAAGGCGCAGGCCCTGCTCGGCGAAATGGAAGCGCTAAGGGTGCATGCCCGTCAGCTCACGATGGGAGAGGAGACGCACCTGCGCGTGATCCTTGGCGACACCTGCCCGCTGCATGATGGCCTGCAATTGCTCGGCGGCTTCTTCGCCGGCTGTGCGAACACGCGGCTCGATCTGCATTTCGAGACGATCGGCGGACCATCCGAGCGGCTTTTAGAAGACGAAGCCGACCTGATCCTCCATTGGATCGATAAGTCCGATCCGCGGCTCGAATGGATCGATCTCGGCGCGATCTCCTTCGTGCCGGTGGTTGCTCCCGGATTCCTGCCATTCGCCCCCTCGCGATCGATCACTCCCGAACAAATGCGTGGGTTGACCCAATGTATCATCCGGGACACGGCGCGCGATATTGCAAAACCCAGTTTCTACGTGGTCGAGGGTGCACCGCAATGCACGGTTGCCGATCACACGATGAAGAAGGAGATCGTCCTTCGCGGCATGGCCTGGGGGCATCTGCCCCGCTTCATGATCGAGGAGGAGTTGCGTGACGGACGTCTGCTCTCCATCACGGGACAGCATTTCCCGGGCATGGATATCGACCTTGTGGCGGCACGTCGCCGCGACCGCCCGCACGGACCCGTCGCCAACCGGCTCTGGCACTACATCCAAACGCATCCTCGATTTGCGGATAAGGCCTCGACTTCATCGCCGAGATGAGCAGAATGAGTAGGAGATCGCTCTCCATCGGGAACTTTGCGGCTGGCCCGTAGCGAGGTTGGGGTGGCATTGGATGAGACTTACTGGGTATTTACCGGAGATGAAGCATGTTCACTCATGTCATGATCGGAAGCAACGATTTGGAACGAGCCAGAAGCTTCTACGACGCCACATTCGCTGCATTGGGTGGTAATCCGGGCGAGATGGATGAGCGAGGCAGGCTGGTCTATATCCACGAGGGTGGTCGGCTGATGATCACGAAACCGATCGATGGCAAGCCTGCGACCGCGGCTAACGGCGGGACTATCGGTATAGCCGCCGCGAGCCCAGGCCATGTTCTGGCGTGGCATGCCGCCGGTGTCGCGCATGGTGGCATGGCGATCGAAAGTCCGCCCTCCGAGCGCCCGAACGGAGCATTCGTCGCATATCTTCGCGATCCTGACGGCAATAAATTGTCCGCGCGGTCGCAGCCGACGAAATGAAATCCGTCACGGCCGCGTAGGCCCAATAACGGTCAATTCTTTCTTTCGAGTATCAGGCGTATCTGAGTTCCCTCACGTGCCGAGACCTTGATCGCCGTCGATATCTCACGAAGCGGTCCACGCGCGACGAGCGCCTCCGGTTGGGGGACTTTTCCAGGACCCGCATCGACAAAGGCGGCCCAGTCGTGTTCGGAATCGAGCATCGCCATGAACGACGTTGCGACCATTGCTTCGCCGCAAGCGGCGCATCGAAGTATGTATGAGCCTCCGTGGACGATCGATTCGGTCTTGTCCAATCCGCATGAGGTGCAGACCAACGTATCACTCATTGCGTCACCCCAATGTCCACTGGCTCAAAGACGTGCGACAACAGAATTCGACATGCGTTCCAAGAAGATCGATGCCGGCACACTGTTGTCTGTTCCGTATCGCCATGAAAACCCAGCCTATGCAGCGAAATTGTCTTTCGCTGAACACAATGCTCAGCGGTTGCCGATCGACGGACTGAACACCATGAGGCTCAGTATCTCGAAGAGCACTTGAGCTCCGGCATGTGCGGTGTTGGTCGTCGCGTCATATTGGGGAGCGACTTCGACGACGTCGCCACCTATCAGATTGATGCCCTTCAGTCCGCGTATCAGTTCAAGAACTTCGCGCGTCGTCAATCCGCCGACTTCCGGCGTCCCCGTGCCGGGGGCGAAGCTCGGATCGAGGCTGTCGATGTCGAAGGAGAGATAGGTCGGGCCGTCGCCGACGATGGATTTGGCCTTGGCGATGACGGCTTCCATCCCCATTCCGCTGAGGTCCTCGGCGTGGATCACGGTCATTCCCGACTTATAGGAGAATTCCCACAGATATTCCGCCGAACCGCGGATGCCGATCTGGATCGTCCTTGTCGGATCAAGCACGCCATCCAGCACGGCGTTGCGAAACGGTCCGCCATGATGAAACTTCGTCTGATCGAAGGCGCCGCTGGTATCGCAGTGAGCATCGATATGAATGAGGCCTACCGGTTCCTTCCGACCGACCGCCTTCAAGATGGGATGCGTGATGGAGTGGTCACCCCCGACCGAGAGAGGCACGACGCCGGCGTCGACGATCTGGCCGATACGCTTTTCGATGTCGTCGTGACTGAGCTCCAGCCTATAGCGGCTCTGGAACGGCACGTCGCCAATGTCGGCGACGCGAAGATCGAAGACGGGCGCTGTTCCCAGAACGTGGTTGTAAGGACCGATCCTTTCGATGGCGCGAAGGGCACGCGGTCCGAAGCGGGAGCCGGGGCGGTTGGTGACGCCGAGATCCATCGGAATTCCCGTGATCGCGACCTGGAGATTGCCGAAATCAGGCTCGTCGGCTGCGACCTGCATGTAGGGCGCGCTAAGGAAAGTCGGCACACCGGCATAGGGTGCCAGTCTCGTGCCGCTCTTGGAGATGATCTTCTCGGCGACTTTGCGAAACTTCTCGTCGAATATCTCGCCGCCTTTGCTGTCTGCAAATTCCGCGCGCAGCTGTTCGAGCCGCATCTTGTCCCACACCATGCGCATGCGTCTCCGCTTGAGATCCGTATCACTCAACAAAGAGGTTGAGAAAGCAATTGGTATCGTTGTAGCAATCGGTATCAAAGAGAAATCGATATGACCGCTGCAAAATCCAATTCGCTCGTTGCCCGCCTCTCCCCTCCACCCATCCCTTCCGTCGTTGCCTGGGGCCGCGAATACAAGGGATTGAAGGGTCCGCTCATTGATCTGTCGCAGGCAGTTCCCGGCTATCCAGCGCATCCTGAAATGCTGCGTCTGCTTGGCGAGACGGCTGCACAACAGGCGATGACGGGATACGGCCCGATCGAGGGCGAGCCTTTGCTGCGGCAGGCCTATGCCGCCCATGTCGTAGAAATCTACGGCGCGGAGATATCTGCCGGCAATATCCATATCACGGCCGGCTGCAATCAGGCGTTCATGTGCACGGCGATTGCTCTTGCTGGCGCCGGCGATACGGTCGCGCTCACCAATCCCTTTTATTTCAATCATGACACGACGCTATCGATGCTGGGAATCGAGCGGATGCTGGTCGACTGCGATCCCGCAGCCGGCTTTCTTCCGGATCTTGGTTCAGCAGAGGCCGCGCTTTCCGCCGGCGTGAAGATGCTTGCCGTCGTTACGCCCAACAATCCCACCGGAGCAGTCTATCCGCCCGAGCTGCTTCACGCGCTTTTCAGGCTCTGCCGAAAATATGGCGCCTGGCTGGTCGTTGACGAAACCTACCGCGATTTCCTGGCCGAAGATTACGGCCGGCCGCACTCACTGCTGTCGGAGCCGGGTTGGGAGGATACGCTCGTTCTTCTCTACAGTTTCTCGAAATCCTTCTGCATCCCCGGTCATCGCCTCGGTGCCGTCACGGCAGGTCCTGGGCTCATCGCAGAGATCGCGAAGGTCATGGACAATATGCAGATCTGCGCCCCGCGTTCGGCTCAGATCGCAGTCGCGGCGGCTCTGCCTATCCTTGCCGACTGGCGTGCCGGCAACCGGCTGGAAATTGCTCGCCGGGCCGATGCCATGAGGGGAACGTTTTCCGAGCTGGCTGGCTGGGAGATTGCAGCGATCGGCGCCTATTTCGCCTTTGTTCGCCATCCTTTCGAGGGCCGATCGTCGTCCGAGGTGGCCGAAGAACTTGCGAGGGAACGCGGCGTGGTCTGCATTCCCGGGGCATATTTCGGGGAGGGGCAGGAGCGCTACCTTAGATTTGCCTTTGCCAATGTCGATGTTGCCTCGATCAGGTTATTGCCGGATCGTCTACGCTAGACAGCGCTCATCAACCTCCGCCGGAAGGTCATGATAGCCGCCTCGCCAGTAGAGCAGCGGTCCGATGTCCTGCCGGATTTCCATCGCACAGATATGCCCGATCAGAATGGCATGGGAATGGTGATGGAATGCGGTTTCGAGCTTGCAGTCGAGGACCGTCAGGGCATTTTCAAGCGCGGCGGCACCTGTCTTGAGGCGATACCACCCGGCACCCTCGTAGCGGTCGGCGCCCTTGCGTCCGTCGATACCTGAAAAGGATTGCGCGACCTGCTGTTGGTCGGCCGCAAGCACGTTGACGCAGAAACAGCCATACCGCTGCAGCGCCGGCCAGGAGGAAGAGGTCCTGTTGATGCTGACGATGACGGAAGGCCGATCGGCCGAAAATGAGGAAACCGATGTTGCGGTGAAGCCGGTGCGGTCTTGGCCGTCACCGACCGTTATCACGCTGACCGCACCGGCCAGGTGACGCATCGATAGTCTGAATTCCGTATCGCTGATCAGAGCCTCGTCACCCATTGGACCGGCCCTCAGCTCTTGGCAAAACGGTTTGCCGGCGTTGAAATGCCGAGGTTTTCGCGCAGGGTCCTGCCTTCATATTCCTCGCGGAACAGTCCACGGCGGCGAAGCTCCGGCAGGACGAGCCGCACGAAATCGTCGAGGCTGGACGGCAAGGTCGGAAACATCAGGATAAAGCCGTCGGCGGCTCGCGTCTCGAACCACTCTTCCATGTAGTCGGCGATCTGGGTCGGCGTGCCCGTTATGCCATTGCCGGTGTGCTTCTCGGCATAGTGCCGGATCAGTTCGCCGACCGTGTGCCCGTTCTTGACGAAATCGACCAGTTCGTCGAACAACGCGCGCGATCCTTTTGGCGCCGCCGGCAGCCGCTCCATCGGGAAAGGCGCATCGAGAGCCACGCCGCGCAGGTCCGCTTCCAGGAATTCGGAGAGCATCAACCGCCCGACATCGGGATGCATCTTGTCGATCAGATAGTCCACCTTCGCCTTTGCCTCGGCCTCGGTTTCACCGACATTGACAACGATGCCCGGCATGATTTTCAGATCGTCTCTATCGCGGCCATAGGCCGCCATCCGGCTTTTGACATTGTCGTAGAAGGACCGGTTTCGCTCGATGTTCGATGCGAGGCTGAAGACGATCTCGGCGGTGCGTGCCGCCATATCCATTCCGGGTTCAGAACCGCCCGCCTGGGCGATGATAGGACGGCCTTGTGGCGTTCGCGCGATATTGAGGGGGCCGCGAACCTGAAAGTGCTTGCCCTTGTGGTTGAGCGTGTGGTGCTTGTCCTTGTCATAGTAGACGCCGGATTCGCGATTGAGAAGGAGTGCGCCTTCCTCAAAGCTGTCCCAAAGGCCAAAGACGACGTCGACGAACTCGTTGCCGCGCTCGTAGCGCAGCGCGTGCGGATCCAGCCCCTCGCGATTGAAGTTGTAGCCGGTTTCGTCATGGTCTGACGTGACGACGTTCCAGCAGGCGCGGCCCTTGCTCAGATGGTCGATCGAGGCAAACAGACGGGCTACATTGTAGGGCTCATAGTAGCTTGTCGAGACTGTCGCCACGAGACCGAGATCGTTGGTCGTGACCGCGAGTGCCGAGAGCAGCGACAGGGGCTCGAAGCGATTCATCTTTGTGGGAATACGGGCGAGTGCGTTCGGATCGCCGACGGCAGCTGCCGGAGAATCGGCCATGAACATGAAATCGAATTTCGCCGCCTCGGATCGTTTGGCGACATCGAGCAGATGCGCGAAGTCGTTGGCGCCGTTGACATTGCTTGCCGGATGCAGCCAGGAGGCTGGATGAAAGCCGAACGTATAGACGAAAGTTCCGAGTTTCATCTTGTCGGTCCGTGCCATCGAATTCTCCCTTTATGTCGGCCACGCCCTCGTTTTGGAGGCGGATGCGCAAAATTATCGCCAGGCGCAAAATTTCATCAATATCGTGCAGCTGAGTTCCGTTTTAGTTTTTCTAAAATGTTGATCCGCGCGCCGACATCAGGCCCTGCTGCCGGGAAATGGCGACGAGCCAATCGCGAAACTGGCGCCCGTACGGTTTTTCCAAGGCGGCCCGGTCCCAGGCGAGAAAGTAGCTTTCGCGCAGGGGAATGCGTATGTCGACGGGAATGACGAGCGTCTGCGCCTCCAGCTCATCTGCGATCATCGACATCTGTGCGAGAACGATGCCGCGCTTGTTGACGGCAGCGTCGATCGCGCTGCTCGACAAGGTAAAGGAAAGGCCGGCGGCGGTTTCCTCGAGTGCCGCTCCCGTCTTCGCGGCGAATTCAAGCCAGCTTGGATAGGGCGTGAAATGCCGCTCCCATTCGACATGCAGGAGCGGATATTGAAGAAGTTGCGTCGCAGAAGGCGCTTTGCCCTTGATCAGGGCCGGCGAGCAGGCGGGAACCACCCAATCGCGAAACAGCTCGGTATAATGTTCATGCTGCAGTACGTCCGATCCGTAGCTGATACGGAAATCGATGTCGTCGAAGCCCATGCGCGGTTCCTTGTCGCGACCGACGATCCTGACATGCGCATTGGGATGAAGGGTCTGCCAGTCGAAGATCCGGCGCCCGATCCATTTGTTGACGACGGAAGATAGCGCGCTGAGAACCAGGGCATTCTCGTTGCGAGCCCGTTCCAGGATCTGTTCCGCGGCTGCGAATTGTTCGAATCCTTTCGATATTTCCAGATGATAGAGCCGTCCCCATTGGGTGAGCTCCACTGTGCGACCATTGCGTTCGAGCAAGGTGACGCCGAGAAAGCTTTCGATCTTGCGGATCTGCTGACTGATCGCTCCGGGCGAAACCTTCAGCTCCAAGGCTGCGGCGCTCACGCTGCCGCAACGGCCGACGGCTTCGAAAGCCTGCAAGCCTTTGAGCGGAACTGTCCTGCTGATCCGCTTCTCGTTCAAGAGACGCCTCCCTGCGACTGTTGACCGGCAACAGCTCTCTCATTCGGATAAAAGTCGCCGGCAAACTGGAAACGATCGCCGGGATGGATGAACTCGACATAGGTGACCGTGCGGCTGCTCTGCCATGTCTGGCGAATGAGCGTCAGGCAGGCTTCGCCGCGTTCGGTCTCAAGCAAACGAGCCGTCGCGGCATCGGCCGAGACGGCTCGAATGACATGCCGAGCTTTCGACCACGGCACCATGTCCAGCAACCATTTGCCTGGTGGTACCGAAGCGAAACTCTCGGTTCTTGCTGATGGCACCAGGTCCAGCATGATGATGCGCCGCTCAAGCGCATTCGCCTTGCCGTCGACCGCATGCAGGCAGTGGAGCCGCAGGATTTCCGCCCCCACGGTTTCGCCAAGCCGTATCGCAGTGGCAGAATCGAGCCTTTCGACTTTCCGCATCAGCATCGTGTGGCTATGTTCGTGTCCCGCCAACTCCGCTTCTGTGGAGATGTCCTGGATGTCCATGACCGTGCGGTCGATTTGCCGCGAAGCGACAAAGGAGCCGAGCTTGCGACGACGTATGATCATGCCACGCTCAGCAAGGGTCGAAAGTGCCTTGTTCACGGTCATCCGAGAGCATCGATACTCTTTAAGCAGCTCATGTTCGACGGGTATTCGGTACCCCGGCGGCCAGATGCCGCTCACGATCCTGCTTTCGATATCCTTCAGAATTTTCTGATGAATTGGGACCAACGCTCGCCTTGCTCCGGCAATGAATTCAATGTCCGTGAAAACCGCTTCTGCCAGATCCATCGGGCATCATACGGCATAATTCTTGCGTTCGTTATGTTTTGTGTTTGACAGTGTAGGCGAGGCTGTATCTATTTGTATAGACAAAAAAGGTCATAGAAATCGGCCTGACGGGACAATGCTTGGGGAACCTGAACCTTCCGAAGGAAGGATACAAAACTGGAGAGAAAGACATGACGAAGAATTCGCTTCTGAAGGGATTGGTTGGCGCCGCACTTTTGTTTGGCGCAACGATTTCGGCCCATGCGGCTGACACGCTTGCCGCGGTCAAGGCCGCCGGCACCCTGAAGGTCGGCACCGAGACAGCCTTCGCCCCGTTCGATTTCATCGATGCAGGCAAGCATGTCGGCTTGAACGTCGACCTCTTCGATGAGATCGGCAAGGAGTTGGGCGTGAAGATCGAATGGGTCACGCTTCCATGGGACGGCGTTTTCCCAGCGCTTGAAGCCGGCAAGTTCGACGTCGTTGCTGGCCCGGCGACGATCACCAAGAAGCGCATGGAGCGCTATCGCTTCACGCCGCCTTTGGCCGAAGCGACCATCGCGATCCTGAAAAAGGCCGGTGACAAGACGATCAGCAAGCCGGAAGACATCGCCGGCAAGAAGATCGGCGTCGGCAAGGCAACAGCGCAGCTCGATCAGCTGAAGGAGTTTTCCGAAACCCTGCCGACCAAGGTCGATATCCGCGAATATCCAGCCTTTACGGAATCCTACGCCGACCTTGCGGCTGGCCGTATCGCCGGCGTTGCCAACTCGCTGCCGAACATTGCGTTCGTCGCCAAACAGCGTGAAGGCACGTTCGAAGTCGTGCTGCCGCCCTTCGGCAAGAAGTCCTATTTCGGCTTCATCGGCCTGAAGGACGCCGATCATGCACCGTTGATGGACGCCATCGATGCAGCCATGCTGAAGATCAAGGCTGACGGCCGCATGGCGACGTTGCAGAAGAAATGGTTCGGCGCAAGCTTCGATACTCCTGACGCCGTCAAGGACCCGGCATTCTGATCAGCCCTCGGAAACCGGTCGTGCCCACTTTGTTGTCGGGCACGGCTGACTGCCGAGATCTCAGCTTCCTGGTCACCACGCGGGCGAATACTCAACAATGTCCATCGAGCTCTTTGGATTGCTTGTGCAGGCATCCATCTACACGGTGACGATCAGCTTTGTGTCGATCTTTATCGGTTTTGCAATTGCGATCCTGATTTCGGGAATGTTGCTGACGGGGCGTAGCCTTTTCGTGCGACCTGCCCAGTTTTTCATCAGCTTTTTTCGCGGCGTGCCGCTGCTGGTGCAGTTGCTGCTGATCTACAATCTGCTCCCGGCCGTCGGCCTCAACGTGCCAAGCATCGTTGCCGCCATCATCGGCCTGTCGCTCTGCACGGCTGCCTACCAGGCAGAGAACCTGCGCGGCGGCTTTGCCAGCGTGCCTCTTGGCCTTGTTGAGTCGGCGGAGATGGTTGGCCTGACGCCGCGCCAGATCTTTCGCCGCATCAAGGTTCCGATCGCGCTGCGGCTAACCTTTCCAGCTCTCGTCAATGAGGCGATCCTTATTCTGAAGGCGTCGTCGCTGGTCTCCGTTGTCGGTATCGTCGAACTGACCCGTATGGCCCAGGATCTTGCCGGCAGCACCTTCCTGCCACTGCAGATCTTCGCCTCGGCCGGCCTTATCTATCTCGTGATCAACTGGGTGGTCGCGCTTGCTGGCGGCCTGATCGAAAGCAGATTGCCGGGGGTAGCGCGATGACCTTCGACATCAACGTCCTGATCGGGCAGTGGCCCGCCATCCTCAGCGGTGCTGGCGTAACGATCATGATCTGGATTATAGGCACCATTGCCGCAGCCATTATCGGTTTCCTGATGGCGGTGGCCCGGCAGTATGGCGGCATACTGGTCGACAAGGTGCTGGGTGCCATCGTGGCGGTGCTGCGCGGCACGCCGTTTCTTATCCAGATCTTCCTCGTCTATTATGGCGGCCCTTTCATCGGCCTCGAGCTCGATCCAGTGCCTGCCGGACTGATCGGCATTTCGATCTATGGCGCAGCCTATTTCAGCGAAATCTTTCGTTCCGGATTTCGGGCCGTGCCGAAAGGCCATATCGAAGCTGGCGAATGCGTCGGCTTGACGCGCGGGCAGATCATCAGGCGCATTCTCCTGCCGGAGATGACGATGCTGGTGCTGCCGCCCTGCGTGAACATGACCGTCATCCTGATGAAGGAGACGGCGGTCCTCTCCATCATCACCGTACCGGAATTGACGGCGACGCTCAGTGCGATCGGATCGCAGCAATATGCCTTCGTCGAGGCGCTTTCGGCCCTGGCGCTCTTCTACTGGGTGCTCGTCGAAGTCACCGGCTGGCTTGGCAACCTTGCCGAAACGAAACTTTCCAGATTCAGGTTTTTCAACGCATGAGCGTCCCCGCTATAGAAGTCAGGAATCTCGTCAAGACGTTCGGAGAGACGACGGTCCTTCACGGCATCGATCTTGCTATCGAGCCGGGGCAGGTCTCCTGCCTCATCGGTCCATCCGGTTCCGGCAAGAGCACGCTCTTGCGATGCATGGCTTTTCTTGAAGAGGCGACGCGCGGGACGATCTCCATCAACGGCGAGGTCCTTGGCTTTGCCGAGGATTCTCAAGGGCGCCGTGAACGTATCTCTGCAGCTACCAATCGTTCGATCCGCGCCCAGATCGGCATGGTGTTCCAGCAATTCAATCTTTGGCCGCATATGACGGCGCTCGGCAATGTCAGCGAGGCATTGAAGATGGTTCACAAGATGAACCGAAAGCAAGCCGAGGATGCGGCCATGGTGCAACTCGTCAAGGTCGGGCTCGAAGCCAGAGCAGGGCACTATCCATCACAGCTTTCAGGTGGCCAGCAGCAACGCGTGGCGATCGCCCGCGCCCTCGCTTTGAAGCCGAAGATCATGCTGTTTGATGAGCCGACCTCATCGCTCGATCCGGAACTGACCGGCGAGGTCTTGAACGTCATGCGCGACCTGGCAGCCGAAGGCATGACGATGGTTGTCGTTTCGCACGAAATCGGTTTCGCTGCGACCGTCGGCCAGCAGATCATCTTTCTCGATCACGGCAAGGTGCTGTTTAGCGGGCCGCCCCAAGAAGTGTTCAAGAAGCCGAGAAATCCTCGTCTCGAGCAATTCCTCGATACCTATCTCGACCGTGGTGCGTCGATGTTGCTCTGATGCTGATGTGGTGACCGGAGTGAGTGCAATCATCTCGTATGACGACACTCACTCGTAGGCGTTTTCCCTTCGGCATCGGTGAACCCGCCCCGTACAAAGTATTTATTGGTCTCCGAGGCTGCTTTGCTGTGCATGGCTGCCAATTGCCTGGGTTCTCGCGATCAGGCCATGAAGGACGATCTGCAATGCCCGCAGGAGTATCTCTCTCATCTCGCATCTCCTTTAAGCCGAGGCATTCGCGGCGCGAATGAAATTTCGCCAGCCGCCAAACCCGGTGATATCCCTGGCGCCGGCTGTGGCATGGGCTTCACAGAGGAATCCGGAAACATGGCTGCCGTCCTCAAGCAGGATCTTGCCGATCCCCAGCGGGGCGGGAATATTCTGGACGAAGTGGGCAAATGCGGCCGGCGGTAACGCCCATACCTCGACTTCGATACCGTTGCCGGCAAAGTTTGGATCGCGCACCAAACCGGGCTTTGGCGGCACTGTCCCGGGCAGGGCGAAAAGCCGGTAACTGCCGTCCGTTCGGCCCGCCTTTATTCTGTATCCGCCTTTTCCGATGAGCTCGTGGTTGAGCGGCATACCGGTCAGATGCGCGCCGACAACGACGATCGGAACGACGTCAGCGGCTTCGGGTGTCACGCGGCTTCTGTCCGGCAGTGCCGCCTTGCGATCTTTGCCCATCCCACTATTTGCCGCGCGATGCATGGCATCGGCGAAAGGCGCCAAAGCATCGTCGGTAAAGGCCGGCCCGACGAGCATGACACCGGCAGGCAGATGGCCGTCGCCGTCGAAGCCTGCGGGTATGGCGATCGCTGCGCAATCAAGCAGGTTGGCGAAATTGGTATAACGGCCGAAATGGCTGTTCCTGACGATCGGATCGGCCTGCATTTCCTCGACAGTGTAGGTCGTCGGGGATGTCGGCAGCATGAGGAAATCGACCTTCTCCCATTCCGCCTTCGTCTTTTGCCGCAATGCCTCCAGCCTGTACTTGCCTTCGAAGGCGGCGACCGCGTCGTAGCCTTTCGCGCCCTCGATGATGGTTCTGACCGTTGGATCGAAATCGCCGGCATTGCTTGCGAGGAAATCCTTGACCGCCGCCAGGCGCTCGGCAACCCAGGGGCCGCTGTAGAGCAGTTCGGCGGCCTGCCGGAAAGGGGTGTAGTCGAAAGGCACTATCTCCGCGCCGAGCGATCTCGCCCTGTCGATGGCGGCATTGTAGAGGGCTTCGACTTGGCTGTTGCCATAGAATTCGCGCTCGGCTCCGTCCAGCACGCCGACGCGAGGGCGCACCGACGGCAAGCTTGCTTGAGCTGCGTCCCTTGAGAACGGATCTCGTGCGTCATAGCCGTCCATGATCCGGCGAACGGCGATGCCATCACCGACGGTTGCGGCGAACACCGTTATGACGTCGACGCTGCGGCAAGCCGGCACTACGCCGACATTGGGAACGAGGCCCGGCGTCGGCTTTATGCCGACGAGATTATTGAAAGCAGCCGGCACCCGGCCGGAGCCAGCCGTATCGGTTCCGAGCGAGAAGCTGGCAAGACCAGCGGCTACGGCAACGGCCGAACCGGAACTGGAACCGCCGGAGACATAGGCGCGATCGAAAACGGAGCGGGGTGCACCATGGGGCGAGCGCGTGCCGTTGAGGCCCGTTGCGAATTGATCGAGGTTGGTCTTGCCGATGACGATGGCGCCGGCAGCCCTCAGACGCGCTATCACCGCCGCGTCCTCCTCAGGATGATAGGCAAAGGCCGGGCAGGCGGCCGTCGTCGGCAGGCCTGCGACATCGATATTGTCCTTGACTGCAAAAGGTATGCCCCAGAGCGGCAGGCTATTGGGCTCCGGTGCCGTCGCCAGCAATTCCGTCGCCGCAGCTCGCAACGCCTCCGGAGATGTCGGCGTGATGAAGATTGCTGGATCGTCCGATGCCTTGCATCTCGTAATGATCTCCTCCACGAGGTCGAGCGGCGATAGACCTGCTCCATAAGCCTCTTTCAACGAGGTTAGATCGAGGATAGTGGGCAGCATCAGATTTCCTCCAGAATGACGAGAACGTCGCCGGCCTTGACGTTGCGCCCCGGCGCGGCGCGGAGATCGCGGACGCGTCCCGCGGCATGGGCGGTGACGTTGATTTCCATTTTCATCGACTCGATGATGGCCAAAGTATCGCCGGCTGCAACTGGCTGGCCTTCCTCGACGAGTATCTTCCAGACATTGCCGGGCACGGCGCTTTCGATGCCGAAGCAACCTTCCGGTATATCTCCGGCAAGGGCAGAGCCTGCCTCTTCGTCAACGGAAAAGCTGTCGAGCCCCAGCTCCTTCCAGCGTTGCCGTTCCGCCTCGAAGGCTGCCTGCTGCCTGGACTTGAAGGCGCTGATTGCAGCGACCTCGCGCGCGAGGTCGGCCTCGTAGGCAGCGTAGGAGAATTCCGTCTCCTCGATCTTGATCGGATAGCCGCCGTGCGGGAAGGCCGCACGCGCTTCATTGAGCTCCTCATGCGTAACGGGAAAGAAGCGGATCTGGTCGAAGAAATTGAGAAGCCACGGCTTGCCCTTGGCAAAGACCGGCGTTTGCCGCCAGCTGTTCCAGACCTGGATCGTGCGGCCGAAGAGCTGGTAGCCGCCCGGTCCCTCCATGCCATAGATGCACATATAGGCACCGCCGATGCCGACGGCGTTTTCCGGTGTCCAGGTGCGCGCCGGATTATACTTGGTGGTCACCAACCGATGGCGTGGATCGACCGGTGTGGCGACCGGAGCCCCGAGATAGACATCGCCAAGGCCGAGCACGAGATAGCTGGCATCGAAGACGATGTCGCGCACCGCCTGCTCGTCCGGCAGACCGTTGATGCGGCGGATGAACTCGATGTTAGAAGGGCACCATGGCGCATTGGGGCGCACGAGCTCCTGATATTTGCGCATAGCAAGCTCGGCCTGCGGATCGTTCCAGGAGAGCGGCAGGTGCACGATGCGGCTTGGGACTTTCACCTCATGCGCTGCCGGCAGCGTAGCCTCGATCTCCGTCAGCAGACCCAGTAGACGATTGCGGGTCAGCGTCGTCCCGTCATAGTGGATCTGCAGCGAGCGGATGCCGGGTGTCAGGTCGATGATCCCAGGCAGGCGCGCCTCGACGATTGCCTGCATCAGCAGATGCACGCGCAGGCGAAGCGCGATATCGAGTGTCATCGGCCCGTATTCGATGAGCAGATTGTCATCGCCCTGCCGGCGATAGACGACTGGCACCGGTCCGTCCCGGCTCTCGCCGACGATCGCCGATCCGGTCTCTTCGGGCGCACGGCGAACCGTTGGGCCGGCGATGGCGTCGTCCTTGCGCGCCACCGGATGAAAACGAATTTTGTCCCCCGGCTTGAATTGGCCCATCTTCCATTGCTCGTCACGCGCAAGGACGGCCGGGCATACGAAGCCGCCGAGGCTCGGTCCATCGGGACCGAGAATGATCGGCATATCGCCTGTGAAGTCGATCGCGCCGATCGCATAGGCGTTGTCGTGAAGGTTGGAGGGGTGAAGACCAGCCTCGCCGCCGTCGCTGCGTGCCCATTTGGGCGTAGGGCCGATCAGACGAACACCCGTGCGGGCGCTGTTGAAGTGCACTTCGTATTCGGTCGAAAATAGCGTTTCGATATCGTCGTCCAGAAAGAAGTCCGGCGCGCCGTGCGGCCCGTAGACGACGCCGACCTCCCAGGTGTGCGTGAGGGTTGCCGGCATGTCCGCAGGCTTGGCCTGAGGCTGCCGTGTCCGTGCCAGTCGCAGCACATGGCCGGTCTGGAGTGTACCGGTCGCATGGCCTCCGAATCGGCCGAGGCCGAAGGTTGCCCTGGAGCCGAGCATGAGCGGCGCGGCGAAACCGCCGGCAACGGCGAGATAGGAGCGCTGGCCCGGGCCTTCTATGGCGCCGATGGCAAGCGTCTGCCCTGCTTTTGCGATGACCGCCTCACCATGGGGTAATGGAACGCCATCGAGGGTCATCGGCATATGGGCGCCCGCAAGCGCGATCGTCACGTCGGAGAAGATCTTGAGCACCGGTCCCGAGACGGTCAGCTCCAGGGCCGCGGTCTCGTCGGCATTGCCGACCAGCCTGTTTGCCTGGCGGAACGAGCGCTCGTCCATCGGCCCGCTCGGCGGCACCCCGACGTGCCAGAGCCCCAGCCTGCCGGGAAGCTCTTGAATGCTCGATTGCGCCCCGGGCGCCACCACCTCGATGACGTCGGGCACGAAGGGAAAATCCTTGAGCGCCGTCGTCGCCACCTTGCCGCTGGCGAGCAGCTCCGATCCCGCGATCACCTTCAGATAATCGAGATTGGTTTCGATGCCGGAGATGGAGCTTTGCGCAAGTGCGGTTTTAAGTTTCTCGATCGCGGCCGGCCGGTCTTCGGCCGCAACGATCACCTTGGCAAGCATGGGATCGTAATAGGGTGTTACTTCAGTGCCGGTCTCGATCCAGCCGTCGACGCGCATGCCCTCCGGAAAGATAACTTCGGTCAAAAGGCCGGCACTCGGGCGGAAGCCGGCATGCGGCATCTCCGCGTAGATGCGCGCCTCGATCGCGGCACCCTTGGGAACAAGCCGGTCATTTCCTGTGATCACCTCTTCGCCGGCCGCCTGGCGGATCATCCACTCGACGAGATCGATGCCGTAGACGGCCTCCGTGACCGGATGTTCGACCTGAAGCCTCGTATTGACTTCAAGGAAGTAGAATTCCTCGCGTGCGGGGTCATAGATGAATTCGACCGTGCCGGCAGACCGATAGTGGGCTGAAGTGCCGAGTGCCACCGCCGCTGCGTGCAGACGTTGGCGCACGGAAGGCGAAAGATCGGGCGCGGGCGTTTCTTCGATCACCTTCTGATTCCGGCGCTGCAACGAGCAATCGCGCTCGCCAAGCGCGATCACATGGCCTTTGCCATCGCCGAAAATCTGCACCTCGACATGCCGCGCTCTCGATACGAAGCGCTCCAGATAGACACGGGCATCGCCAAAGCTTGCTTTTGCCGTGCGTTGCACGCTGTCGAAGGCGGTCTTGAGGCTCATGGCATCGTCGCAGAGCTGCATGCCGATGCCGCCACCGCCGGCCGTCGATTTCAGCATGACCGGATAGCCAATCTCCGCAGCGGCAGTAAGCGCCGCTTCGCTGGTTTCGACAAGGTCGCTGCCCGGAAGCAGCGGCACCCCGCTTGTGCGCGCCAATTCGCGCGCCGTGTGTTTGAGCCCGAAGGCGGCGATATTGTCCGGCGTCGGTCCGATGAAGACGATGCCTTCCTTTGCCAGCCGTTCGGCAAAGCCGATGTTTTCCGACAAGAAGCCATAGCCGGGATGCACCGCCTCGGCGCCGGTCGCCTTGCAGGCGGCAATAACGGCGTCGATGTTGAGATAGCTTTCCAAGGCCGGCGCCGAGCCGAGCCTGACGGCTTCGTCGGCCATCAGGGATGCCTTTGAGAAACGGTCTGCATCGGAATAGACGGCCACGGAGGCAATGCCCATGCGCCGCAGCGTTCCGATGATCCGCACCGCGATCTCGCCGCGATTGGCGATCAATACTTTCTTGAACATCTCAGGCCTCACCGTCCCATACGAGGACACGGATCGGCGTCGGGTCGAAGCCGTTGCAGGGATTGTTGATCTGCGGGCAATTGGAGATGACGAGGAGCACGTCCATTTCGGCCTTGAGCTCGACATAGTCGCCAGGAGCGGAGATACCGTCGACGATCGTCATCTCACCTGACGGTTCGATCGGCACGTTCATGAAGAAATTGATGTTGGGCACGACGTCGCGCTTGCCCATGCCGTGCTTTGAGACTTCCAGCACGAAATTGTCTCGGCAGGCGTGAAGATATTTCGTGCCGTGGCCGAAACGCACCGTGTTGCTCTCGCATGAGCAGGCGCCCGCCGATGTGTCATGACGGCCGCAGCTGTCGGCGGTCATCGTCAGCATGACGCGCCCCTCGTTGGAGATGATCCGGGTGCCTGCGGTGATATAGGCGGCGCCCTGTTCGCGCATCGTGTCCTGGTTGGAGTAGCGCTCGGAATAATCCCCGGCATTGTAGAACAGCGTGTCGATCGCTTGTTGGCCGTAGCTATCCTCGATGCGCAGCGTCTGGCCCTTGCGCACGATCGTCGAAAATGGCGCCTCGGCGGCAATGAAATGATCCTGCACCGCCTTGTCGAGCGTGCGGGACGGCGCGGTCTGAATGAAATCGCTCATGATCGTTCTCCCGGCTTAAAGATTGGCGAATGCATTGTTTTCAAAGCCGCGCACCGCTTCGGCGGTGGCCGTGCGGCATAGATCGTCTTCAGCGATCGGCTGGGCGGCAATGCGGGTCACGGTCACTGGTTTCGGCGCGTAATGCGGGTTTGGATCGAGCGGGTGAGGGCAGTTGGAAAAGCCGACGATCATGTCCATTTCGGCGCGAAGATGGATATAGTCGCCATCGTGCAGTAGTTCCGGCTTCCACGCGAACTTGCCGTCCGCATCGACCCGGATGGGCGCGAAAAGCGTCAGGGCGGCGGGAATATCGCGCCGATCCAAGCCTGCTTTCGTTGCGAGCAGGATGAAGTTATCGCGGCTGTTGCGCAGGCCTTGGCCATATTTTGCCTCGTTGGAGGCGGCGGTGGAGCCTCCCATCAGGCAATCATGGGCGCCGGACGAATCTTCCGTCACCGAGAACATGACGCGGCCCATGTCGGAAAAGATCACGCGGCCCTTCGACAGCGCCGTCGTCCATTGCACCTTGACCGTATCGACAAGGTTCAGCCGCTCGCTCGTCTCAGCCGCGTTCCAGGCAATCAGCGATATGGCGGAAAAGCCCTGCTCCTGCGCGATGCGCAGCGTCTCGCCCGTCTTGACACGCGTCGACCAGTACCAGCCGCCGGGCAGCGTCTCGCGGTGGAGGACAAGGGCCGGGTCGATGGGCGGGGCGGGAAGCGGGCTTGGCGCCGGCAATGCCTTCGGCGCGAATTCCAGCCCCTTCCTTTGATGGTCTTCATACCGCGCTCGATTGGCGGCGATTTCTTCCGGCGAACGTCTGAGGTGCTGCATGGCTAAATATCTCCCGATGGTGCCAGGTCGTCCCGGCGGTGCCCCAGGGAAGAGACCGGGCCGTCCCGGTCGGGGCCAAAGATCGAGGCTGCGCCGGCAATGCGCGGCGGCCAAATGGAAATGTCCTTGGTAATGGTGGCGCCGTAGCGCTCCTTCTCCTCCGGCCGGTCGCGGCGGCGCTCGAAGGCGACGACGCGGGTCGCAAGCGTGAAGGCCTCGCGCATGTCATGGGTCACCATGACCACGGTCATCTGCGTCTCGTGCCAGAGGCGCTTCATCAGCGTATGGATTTCGGCACGGATGCCCGGATCGAGCGCACCGAAGGGTTCGTCGAGCAGCAGCACTTTCGGCCGCATGATGAGCGCCTGGGCAAGCGCCAGGCGCTGCTGCATGCCGCCGGAAAGCTGGGCCGGATATTTGTTCTCGGCGCCGGCAAGACCGACTTCCGCAAGAAGCCCGCGCGCCTCCTCAATGGCGTTCCGGCGTGCCGAGCCGAACAACCTCGCCTTGTAGCGCGAAGCGGCGAGCTCCTTGCCGAGCAGCACGTTGCCGAGTGCTGTCAGATGCGGAAAGACCGAATAGCGCTGGAAGACCACGCCGCGATCGGCGCCGGGTTCCGCAGGCAGGGCCGCGCCATCAAGCAGGATCGTCCCGCGTGTCGGCTGCTCTTGCCCCAAAAGCATACGCAGAAAGGTGGACTTGCCGCAGCCGGAGGGCCCGACGAGCGCGACGAAGGCACGCGAGTCGACCGTCAGCGAGACATCCTCAAGCACGATCTGGTCGCCATATTCCTTCCAGACCTTCTCGATTTTGAGTTCGCTCATGCCTGCTTCTCCAGTTCGGACCAGGGGAAGACGGCAATGCGGATGCGATCGAGCAGGTAGTTCATAACGACAGCAAGCAGGGTGATCCAGACGACATAGGGAAAGATCACGTCCATCGAAAGGTAGCGGCGAACGAGGAAGATGCGGTAGCCGAGGCCGGAATCGGATGAGATCGCTTCGGCGGCGATCAGGAAAAGCCAGGCCGGGCCGAGCTGCAGCCTGAGGCAGGTTATCAGCCGAGGCAGGATCTGCGGCAGCACGACACGAAGGGCGATCTGCCAGGATGAGCCGCCAAGCGTCTCGGCCTTGACGATCTGTTCGCGCGGCAGTTCCAGCGCCTTCAGGGCCAGATCCCGGACCATCGTCGGTGCGACACCGATGACGATCAGGGCGATTTTGGAGGTTTCCCCAAGGCCCATGACGATGAAGAGGATGGGCAGCAATGCCAGCGGCGGGACCATGGAAATGACGGCGACGAAGGGCGAAAGAAGCGCTCTTAAATAGGGCAGCATGCCGATCAGCATGCCCAGGCAAAGCGCGATCGCCGTGGAGATGCCAAGGCCGGAGAGCAGCCGGACGAGGCTTGCCCCGGTATCGGACCACAGAAGGTAATCTCCCGTGCGCGGATCGGCGATGAAGGCCATGCGGTTGATGGCGTCGGTAAAGCCGGCGAAATTCGGAAGCAGCTTGTCATTGGCGTTTTCGGCAAGCCTTGAGGCAGAGCCGATCGCATAGGCAATGATGAGCAGCGCAAACGGCAAAAGCGTCAAGGCAAGCTGCGCACCGGGACTTGGCTTGGTATTGATCCAGCGCATGAAAGGCTCCGCGGAAAGGCTGGCGGCGCTGGCGCGCCGCCGTTCAAGGAAGCTTAGAGCGACCCGTCGGTGGCCGACTTCATGTAGGCTTCGGTGAAGCGAAGCTTGACGTTGTTGCCGTCGCCGAGGACCTTGCCGTCGGGCATTTCGATGCCGATGACATCGGCGGAAGGCGCGCCATTGCCGAGAAGCCCCTTCTGGAAGAGGAAGTTGCGCACCAGATCCATGGTCTTCGGCAGGTTCGGCGAGGCGGTGAAGGAAAGCGCGTCGGCGGGCTTGTCGAAAAGCCGGGTTGCGGCGAGCTGCGCCTCGAAGCCCTTGAGGTCGGTACCCGATGCCTTGCCCATGGCCTCGCGGGCAGCCTTGCCCTCCGGCGTGTCGGCCTTCGTCAGCGCGGCCGTTTCATACCAGATACCGGCGAGTGCCTTGCCGAAATTCGGGTTGTCCTTGAGCACATTGCTGTTGGCGACCATCAGGTCGATGATCTCGCCCGGGACCTGCGAACTGTCGAAGACTTTCTTGGCGCTGGGGTCCTCGAGAATGGTCGAAACCAGCGGGTTCCAGGTGACAACGGCCGAGACGTCAGGCGTCTTGTACGCTGCGACCATATCGGCATCCGAGGTGTTGACCACCTTCACGTCGCGTTCGCTGAGCTTGATGCTGTCGAGGGCGCGGGCAAGCAGATAGTGCGAAACGGAATATTCGACGAGGTTGACGTTCTGGCCCTTGATGTCGGCAAGGCTCGTCTTGTCCTTGAGGATGACGGCGTCATTGCCGTTCGAGAAGTCGCCGACGATGACGGCCGTCGTGTCGACACCGCCGGCAGCTGGAATCGACAGGCCGTCCATGTTGGTCAGCGTCACTGCATCGAAGGCACCGGCCGTATACTGGTTCATCGACTCGACATAGTCGTTGAACTGGGTGACCTCGATATTGATGCCGTATTTGTCGGCCCATTTCTTGACGATGCCGTGGTCGCTCGCATAGCCCCAGGGCATCCAGCCGACATAGATCGACCAGGCGACCTTGAAGCTGGTCTTCGGCGCAGCACTGGCGACGGAACCGAGCCCGAGGGCCAGCGAAACGGACAGGGCTGTGACGGAAAGGATTTTCGAAAAAGTCTGCATTGAAATTCCCCTTTTGCTTTTGTCAAAAAGGGATCGGCAAAGACCATCGCGCCGCCAATCCCTTGGCTTACGAGGTCTCCCGGGCTTTTATCCCGCCGTGCATCCGGTGGGATTTCTCCCCCAGCCGGTGGTGGCTCTCGGACCAGCCACGCTCCATGTGAAGCGCCGGAACCCTAGCCACCAACTCACCAAAACATGAAGCAAGCGGCGTGCCAGATCGTAACCTATTGATTTCGTTGCTGAGAGGGTGCCACGATTCTGGTGAAAAATTAAGCAACAGAAAAATTTGCATGAACAGTGTGCAGATTTAAAGGTGCGTTCGACTTGGCACAAGGCTGAGAATTGCCTTAGCGTACCAGTGCATCCTTGGGAAAACCGGCAGCGAGGCTATCGATGAAACTGCGGACGGCCGGCGGAAGACCGCGGCGCGTCGTGAACACAATATGGACCAATCCCTTCACTCCGCGCCAGCTCGGCAATACGCGCACGAGTTCGCCCTGATCGAGCGCCTGCCGGCAAGTGTGATCGGGCAACAATGCGATGCCCAGCCCTGCAAGCGCGGCTGCCCTCACGGCGGTAAAGTCGGCGCAGCCCATTCTCGGCTCATGGCGGAACATATGCGTCTGGCCCTCCTCCGTCTCGAGAAACCAATTGACCTCACTCTGGTCATCCGTCGTCGACAGCGTCGGTTGGGTCGGCAGGTCATCGAGGCTGCGGATGCGACTGGCGACCTGTGGGTTTGCGACGAGAATTCGGACCGAATTTCCGAGCGACCTCATGGTCAGCGACGCATCGCCATCGAGCGATGTTCGGACCCGGAGCGCGACATCGATCCGTTCCTCGATGAGGTTGACCGGGCGATCGATCGCGACGAGTTGCAGGCGCACCTTCGGATGCCGTGCCAGAAATTGCATCACAAGAGCGGAGATCGGTTCGACCAGTCCTGTCGGACAGCTCATGCGGATCAGGCCATGTGGTTCCGATTGAGCTTCAGCCACCAGGGCTTCGGCGCGCTCGGCTTCCGCCAGCATCGCCTTGCAGCGCTCATAGAAGGATTGGCCGATATCGGTCACCCGAAAGCGGCGGCTCGATCTTTCAATCAGCCGTACTCCGAGCCGCTCTTCCAGCCCCGCAACCCGCCGGCTTAGCTTCGACTTCGGCTCGCGCAGAGCTCGTCCCGCGGCAGCGAACCCGCCGTGGGCGACGACCTCGGCAAAGTAGAATAGATCGTTGAGGTCAGGTCGCATCGTCGTTCTCCATTTGGAACGATAAGTATCAAATTTGCCTGCTATTTGCAGCATCGTTCTGCTGGCATGTTCTTCTCAACGGCAACGAGCCGCAGCAAAGGAGTATGACAGTGAGCAGGAAATTCGAAAACAAGGTCGTGATTGTAACCGGCGGCACGAGCGGCATTGGCCTTGCCACCGCAAAAGCTTTCTCCCAGGAAGGAGCTGCGGTCTTCATCACGGGCCGGCGCAGGGAAGCGCTCGATGCTGCCATTCGGCAGATCGGCGGCCGTATCAAAGGTGTGCAGGCAGATATGGGCAAGCTTGTCGATATCGACCGCCTGTATGATGCTGTTCAGCAGGAGCATTCGCACATCGACGTGGTTTTTGCGAATGCCGGCGGCGGCGAGATGGTGCCTCTCGGCGCGATTACCGAAGAACACTATCAGAAGACATTCGACACCAACGTGAAGGGCACGCTCTTCACCGTTCAGAAGGCGCTGCCGCTCCTGCGCGATGGCGGTTCGATCGTCCTCACCTCGTCGATCACGAGCATCTCCGGCACGCCTGCCTTCAGCGTCTACTCGGCAACCAAGGCCGCCGTGCGTAATTTCGCCCGCAACTGGATCCTTGATCTCAAGGATCGCCACATTCGCGTCAATGCCGTCAGTCCCGGCGTCACCGAAACAGCCGGTCTCGATGAACTCTTCGGCAATGGTGAGAGCGCCGAGAACACGAAGAACTACCTCGCGAGCCTTATTCCCGCCGGCCGCATCGGGCAGCCCGAGGAGATCGCCAAGGCAGTCCTCTTCCTGGCATCCGAAGAGGCCTCCTTCATAAACGGCATCGAACTCTTCATCGACGGCGGTCAAGCCCAGATCTAAGGCATGATCGCAAGGAGAACGGCTACGTCAGACATCGCAACGATGCCTGATCAGTCTCCGGCCCGTTGAAGATGTTTTACATGCCTGAGTACGATCGTTGGAGCGGCGTTGCCACAGCATGGCGCGCTCGCTCCTCGACGATCCGGGCGCGGATTTCTGCGAATGAACGCTGTCTGAATGGTGCCTTCAGCTTCCGTTCCAAGGACAGGTTCTAGAAGAGAGACGTTCAACCGCGGTCCTATCCGCCTCAGGAGACATAGTCATGATCCGCACGTCTATCATTGCAACCGCACTCGCCGCTCTCGTTGGCATCACCGCCGCAGCCCCCGCCATGGCCAATGATGTGCGTATCGAACAATATGGCTGGTCGAACTCCGCAGGCGGTGCTCAGGAAGGATACGGAAACCGGATCAGAACCTATCAGAACGGTGGTTATAACCGGATCATCGGCCATCAATATGGTCGTCACAATCTCTCGGCGGTCGGTCAGGAAGGCAACGACAACTATGGCGCCACCTATCAGAACGGTAACCGCAACGTAGCCGGCATCGGTCAGTTCGGCTCCAACCATACAACCATCCTTACCCAGGACGGGAATGGCAACATCGCGGCCGGCGTACAGGTCGGTCATGGTTGCAGCGCCAATGTCAGCCAGGGCGGTAACGGCAATGTCGCGGCCTTCGTCCAGGCATGCCCTTAAGGCACGGACACGACTGCGCAACGACAAAGATACCAGGATACCAACAGCAGGCCGTCAGGAGGATGACCCATGGCAAATAACGTCAAATATCCGCGCCACCTGATGGCGATTCTAGCATTGGTCCTGCTTCCCGTCGGCACGGTAGCGGCCATGACTGCGGCCAATCAATCCGACGGGGCGCAGCTTTGCGAAATCAAGGCAACGCCTGGAGCAGGTATGGTGAGATTGGATGCGCTCGTCCACGCCGACAAGCATGTCGGCGGGACCTATACTTTCCATGTCGAAAAAGCCGGAAACGGTGGCAGCTCCGCGACCAACCAAAGCGGCGATTTCGATGCCAAGGGGGGACAGGCAGCAATCCTCAGTTCCGTTTCGCTCGACTCCAAAGGAACGGAATACAAGGCGACGCTGGATGTCGTGATCGGAAATAAGAGTTTCAGCTGCATAAAGCAGAGCGGCGACGACTGATCGGCCTACAGGTCCCGCAAATTCCCTGAAAGGGCGCCGACTTCCGGCGCCCTTTTGTCTTTCATCAGCCTGAAATGACTGAACGAGAACTGAACGGGCAATTCCGAATTGGTTCAGCCGCAAAATGCGAGAGTTGATCATCGGCCAAGGCAGCCGACACATGGAGATCAGGATGACCCGCAACGTGTTTAAGATCCTTACCGTCACCCTTCTTGCCGGGACCCTGGGGCAGGTGGCATTGGGCGCGCCAGCCTATGCTGGCGGCCGGATCTCGTTCAACCTCGCGCCTGACAATGCCGAGGATGCCAACATTTTCTCCACCGGATTGCGGGTCTATTCGCTCTACCGCGATCTGAAGGGCGCCGACATTCGGCAGCTGGGCCGGGGGAATGCGGCCGGCATCGCTCAGGCTGGCCGCGGTAACATCGGCTTGATCCAGCAACGGGGCAATGGCCATTCGGCGACCTTGCAGCAGAATGGCAATAACAATGCCTACGGCATTTTCCAATACGGGCGAAATACGGAAACCAACGTGGTGCAGGATGGGGATAACGGTATTGGCGCTACCTTCAGCTATGGCTGGTAAGGCAGTTTAAAAACCGTCCAAGAGTGACGCACATCCGCTGTCATCGCTCTATTGGCAACAGAGACCCATCGAAGCGTATTCCCCTTGGATCACCTATGCCGAACAAGCCGTCGATATTCTATTGAAAGGCATTTCGGGTACGCTGCTGCGACTTTGATGCGGCCTTTGGTCAGCTGCGTTCTTGAGCGAGAAATTGGTGGAACCGAAGCGATCTGGGTGATGTGAACATCTCGGCCGGCTTGCCCTCTTCTTCTATGACGCCCTCATGCGGAAAGACCACCTTGCTCGAGACATGCTGCGTCAAAACCAGCCCTTTACTTTGAACCAAACCAGTGGGATGACGGTGCTCAATATGATGACCGCCCAACCATATTGATATCCCCAAGCCCAATCATATTCGGGTATGTTCTTGAAGTTCATGCCGTAGATGCCGGCAATAAGGGTTGGGGGAATGCCCGCGATCGACACGATGGTCAGAACCTTGAATATGTCGTTCTGAGCGATGCCGATCAATCCGACCAGAGCGTCCAGCACGAACTGGACTTTGTTGGAAAGTTGCTCTTCATAATCCACGAGCGAGTGGATATCTCGGCATAGCCCTAGCAGACGCGGCTCGAGATCTTCCGACCAGCTCTTGGCTTGCTGTTCCGTATAGGTCACAACACGTCCGAGACCCTGCAGACCGTCTCGAATCTCGGAGAGGCGGTCTCCCAGACGCCCCACCTGGCGTAATTGTGCTCGCAGCAGCTTGTTGGCACGGGCTGCATGGTGGCCGCGAGGATCCTCCGCGCGAAAGGCGCTCGTTGAAAGGCCGTTGAGCTCTCCTGCCAGATGCTCAAGGGCATCGGCGACGCGGTCGACGATGTCCTCGCAGAGCAGGGTGAACACTTCAAGGCTCGATGTCGGCGCATCCTGTGCGGCAAAGCTGGCCGCAACCGCGTCCACCGCCGGCAATGTCATAAACCGGACTGTGACGAGGCGATGCGCAGATAAAACGAAGCCGATAGGAGGGGTTGTGTCGGCTCCCTCCGGATGTCGGGCGGCCGATGGCGTGCTCATATAGAGCACGCCATGCTGATTTCTCAGCCGGCTCGACGTTTCGATTTCACTGAGAGCGCCCAGGGAAGGGAGGGGAGCACCAACGGCTTCTTCCACCTCCCTCAGCTCGGCGCCGGTGGGGCTTAGGAGGTCGATCCATATAGCGTCTGCTAACGCTTGCGGCTTGCCCTTTTTATCCGCTTGCGGCACCGGGAAAACACTTAGCATCTCTCGTGGTCACTCCCTGCAGTGTGGCGAGGAGCTCTCGCCTCGTTTGAAGACTGCGGCGACGACCGACCGTCGCTTGTCGAATTTCCGGACTTTGCCTTCACGAGACTCACTGCTGATCGCAGATCGGGATCGGCCGGGCAGGCGGTGCGGGATGGTCCTTCTTATACTGAACGATGATCGGCTCGAGGGTCTCCTTGGGCCAGAATTTGGGCGTGCCGATTTCCTTCAGGCAGGATTCGTTCCAGTACAATCCGGATTGAGCAGGGGGATGTCCGGCCGCAACGGCCTTGGCAACCGCCTTGATGTCCGAGGATTCGGGATAGATGTAAAGCGTCGTCGGATTGTCCTTCACCATGGAGATGATCTGATTGGCATCCGAGGCTGACCAGCTTGTGCAGCCGTCGCTGCGGCCGCCGGCATATTCGACCAGCTTCCCGAGCGGAACATATCCGTCCCGGTTGGCATAGGGGCTCTGCGGGTCTTTCTTCATGCAAATGCCAGCGACCTTGGCGGCTGCATGTCCGCCGATGGCTCGCTGCCGCGCATTGGCGGTTTCTCCCTCACCGTCAAACTGGAGGAAGGTGCGAAGATAGGCGACCTCCTTCGCCTGCGAGAGCTTGTAGTAACCCTTGAAGGTCGTCTTCGTCTCTTCCGTCAGATAGGAGCCGCCCGTCGTCAGGTTGGAATCCATCGCGTTGCCGAAGTTCTTCGCACACATGCGGCCATTACCGAAATCGGCAACCCCTTTGAGATCGCGGCCGCTGCCATGGCCCGATGAGACGACACGAAAGGTCTGAGTCGCCTCGCAGACGATATAGAAGCGGCCTGCCGACTTGCCGTCATTCGGCGTGTTCGGTCGGGTGGCGTCCATGGCGAAGTAGCAGGGATTTCTGACCGTGCCTTCGCTCACTTTCCGCATGTAGAGCGCACGGGCTCTCTGCAGGACAGGCAGGGCAATCTGCCCGTCGCCGGCGCCGACATAGGCGCCGAGCCACCCCGGAATATCCGGCTGCCGGGTCGCTGCCAGTGATTGCGATGTGGCGGGGATGACGAGGGCGAGGGAGCAAAGGCTGAGCATCTGGGCGACGCTTCGAAGGGCATATCTCAACCGCACGGAAATGGTTCTCCTATCAAATATCCTGGGTCCGCACACACCGCTGCCGTCTAAAGCAACTTTGACAGCCAGCCTGCCCCACAAGCCCGGCTGCCATGCGTTCGAATCCAGAAATCATATTTGTGCGCTGCTTTGCTGAACGAGAGCCTAACAGGCGCGGGAATCTCTGCGCCAAGGAAAATTCTGTGCCTGCCATTCATTGTCTCTGCCGGTTTTGTGTCAGCATTCTTCAGCGATCGCGGCGCAAATATGGCGAAGCTCAGGTCCCTATGATGCGAAGAAAACATTGCACATAGCCAGGGTAACACCGTCAGGTCGTGGCCGCATTAAGGCGAAATAGAAAAGGGCCCCGAAGGGCCCTTGTGATTGGTCGAGGCGAAACTCAGCGCTGGAGGTTGACCAGCACGTCCAGTAGGTCTGAGCCCGTCTGGAACACCTTGGAATTGGCCGTGTAGCTCTTCTGCGCCTGGATCATGTCGGTGAGCTGGCCGGCCAGGTCGACGTTCGATGCTTCCAGCGAGTTGGACTGGATGTAGCCGAGGCCGTTGCTGTTGGCGAAGCTGGTGACGGTCACGCCGGAGTCGGCATTCGCCTGATAGACGTTGCCGCTCATGAGCGTCAGCTTGTCCGGGCTCGCGACGGTTGCAAGCGGAATCTGATAGAGCGCCTTCGGATCACCTTTCGCATAGTTGGCGTAGACGACGCCGTTCTTGTCGATGGTGACGCCAGTGACGGGCGCCGCTGCCTGCCCGTTGGTAGACCCGGTGGAGGCGAAAGCCGAGGCTTTCTGCGTCATCTTGGTCAGGTCCATCGCAATCGACCCGGCAGTCTTCGGGTCGGTGATCGTAAAGCTGCCGCCGCTTGTCATATTCCCGTTTGTATCGAAGGTCAGCGTGCTCGTTGCTACAGGACCTGATGAATAGGGGAAGGATGAGCCGCTACCCGTCGCCGCATCGGCATTCCGGTAGACGGCGACCTGCCACTGATCCGTCTTCGGCGGTGTTGTGGTGATGTCGGCAGCCTGCGTCTTGGTATAATAGATGTCATACATGACAGTGTTGCCGAGCTTGTCGTAGGCAACCACCGAGCTCTTCTGGGTGTCCGTCGTGGTTGTCGCCAGGTTTGCGCCCGGTAACGTCTCGGTAGCGCTCGGTACGACGACCTTGGCACCCGAATTCAGGTTGCCGGTAAAGCTGCCCGAGGTCGAGGGAGAGTTGGCAAGGCCGCTCTGGTTGACGTTGATCGGCACGAGGCCGTCGAAACCGTTGACGACGACGGCAGGCGCGCCGGATGCATAGGAGTAGCCCATCAGCGTGTAGCCGGCGGAATTGACGAGATTGCCACTGGCGTCCGGTTTGAAGTCACCCGCACGTGTCAGAACAGTCTTGCCGTCGGCGCCCTGCACGACGAAGAAGCCGGCGCCTCTGATCGACAGGTCGGTGCCGGAGTTCGTCGATATGGCGTCGCCCTGCTGCGTCACCGAATAGCTGATATTCGTCTCGACACTGCCGGAATTGTAGCTGCCGCCGCCCGAAGGCAGGATCAATGATGAAAAGCTGGCGTCTGCCGACTTGTAGGCCGTTGTGTTGACGTTCGCGATGTTGTCCGACACGGTGCTAAGCTTATTTGCTTGCGCGTTCATGCCTGAAACGGACGTTTTCATGCTACCAAAGATGCTCATTGGTTCCTCGCACGTTGCTGATGCTGCTACGATAGCGAGAGTGACTTGCGTGAAACTGGCTTTTTCCTGTGTTGCACAGTCGACAAAAGCTCCCCCGCTCCGATAATCGGCGTACGGCGGAGCTTTGAATTTCGGTGGGGTTGTTAGGTCGCGCGCCGCGTCTATTGCGCGGGCAGATGCGGAGCAGGAAAGTCCAGCACGCGGCTGGTATAGCTTTCGATGAGCGCACTGAACGGCGTGCCGTCCGGCAGCTTCAATACGGCGTGATGTTCGAGAAGAAACGGAGGTAGGGCGAGAGGCGCGCCGGCGGAGGGTGGCAGATCGGCGCCGCTATCCCATCCTTGCGGGAGAGGCGACCAAAGTAACTTCGCCGACAGATTCGTGCGGGAGAAATTAAGGGCCTGAACGGCACGACCGAAGGCGACGTCGCTCGTTTCAAGGGCCTTGTTCATATCTGCCGTAAGCTTTGCCGGCACATACCAGTTATCCGCCTCCGACAGCACGCGATCGCCGCATGCGAGGCGCACGCGGCGATAGGCGACAGGCTCGTCAGCTCCGACCGCCAGCAGTTTCCGGATTTCAGCACCGGCAGGCTTGTCCTGGCCGCGCACGCGCTGTGCAACGATTTTCGAACCTTCCGGGGCAAGCTTATGCGCAGCGCACCAGCGATCGAGCGTCAGCGTGGCGCTGGCATTGCTGAGGAGATCGGCATTCAGTGTCTGCAGGATTGCCAGCGCTTCCAGACGCGAGGTCGGCGTGTCGGGCCACGGAGAAACACCAGCCATCTCCTGCGCGATCGCCGTCTGCGCGCCAAGGGCAATAGCGAGGGAACTGCCGAGAGTGATCATACGGACGAATGACGGGGGCTTTGATGGCATGCGCTGAAATCCTCCGGCGGATTTGATTTTACGACCGATAAATATGTCGTTGGCATAAATGGCAGGCCCTCCGCCATTGGCAAGACCCGAAATATT
This sequence comes from Rhizobium tropici CIAT 899, assembly GCF_000330885.1. Lineage (NCBI taxonomy): Bacteria > Pseudomonadati > Pseudomonadota > Alphaproteobacteria > Hyphomicrobiales > Rhizobiaceae > Martinezella > Martinezella tropici. Next base: position 1,656,930 of record NC_020062.1, on the reverse strand, counting down.
GGGGAGGGGCGTCTATGATCCGATTGCGTTCAGACCTGTGACGGCCATCCGAACAAGACCCGCCGTGGCGACAAAAGCCAGAGCGGAGACGAATAGCGCCGCCAGGATCATCAGGCCATCCCGCGCCATCAGGGCGACCGCGATCGCCACGAGGGCAAAGACCGGCATATAGTTGCCGAGCGGGATCGGCAGCGCAATGGCGATCGCCAACAGGAAGATCGGGAACGAGAGCAGCCATTGCATGGTGGCGCCCGTAAAAAGGGCCAGCCGGCCGGGACGGACGACCGTCTCGATCCTGGCGAGGATCGGCGCGCTGTAACGCACGGTGAGTTCCACGATTGACGGCGAAAGCCTGCGCCGGCTCAGGAAGGCTGGCAGCCATATGGTCCGGCGACCGACCGCGATTTGCGCCGCCGCCAGGGCAAGCGCACTGCCGAATACGACGCCGAACGGTCCCGGTATCGGGATCAGGGCGGGCAGGGAGAGAAAGAGAATGGTGAAGGCCGTGCTCGTATGCCCGAGGCCGCAGAGCACTTCGCCCACTGAAATACCGCCTTGCTCATGGGCGAGCCTGGCCAGGTCGCGTAGCCGAGCCGATGCGGTATCGTCATGCTGTGTGGTGCCGGCTGTCTGTTGCGTCATCCGACGTCACCGGACGTGGCTGATGTAGGTGTAGCCTCAGGCTTCATCGGCAGCTTCCCCCTTTCCTCGGATGAGCTTGATGACGGGCGCACAGTCCGGATTGCTTTTGTCGAGCAGATCGGCAGGGCTGCTCCAGCCGGTCGAGATGCCGACGATGGTGGAAATCGTCCAGAAAGTATCTTCGGAGGCGCGCCGCGCCAGCGCCGGGACTTCGGACGAAAGACATGCCTGCGATTGCCTGAGGGTCTCGGCCGGCTGACCGGCGGCAACGGCGTGCCGCTCGATCTCGGCTTGCAGAGGACCGAGGGCGAAAGTTGCAAAAAGGGCTGCGAGGAGATTGGAGATCATATTTGCACCTTGTCAGAAAACTGTTCGAAGCGGGGAGGGACGTGCCACGCAGTGCGGGCACCCCATGGCATCAGGCGCTTTCGGCCTTGTCGCGCGTCTTCAGCAGGCTCCAGCCGACGCCGCTTGCAATGATGGCGAAGGTGATGCCGAGCGAGAGGGCGGCGGGGAATTTTTCGAGACCCAGCATATCGGCGACGAAGATCTTCGAACCGATGAAGACGAGCACGATGGCGAGCGCCGGCTTCAGATATTGGAAGCGGTGAATCATGGCGGCGAGTGCGAAGTAGAGTGCACGCAGGCCGAGGATCGCGAAGATGTTCGACGTGTAGACGATGAACGGATCGGTGGTGATGGCGAAGATCGCGGGAACCGAATCCACGGCAAAAATCACGTCGGCCACTTCGATCAGCACGAGCGCCATGAAAAGCGGCGTGATGAACCAGACCATCCTACCGGTCTGCGGATGTGGCTGCTTGATGAAGAAGCGCTCGCCATGATGATTTTCGGTGACGTTGAAGCGGCTGCGCATGAAGCGCACGAGCGGGTTCTTCGAGACATCCGGCTCGGCATCCTTCACGACCAGCATCTTGATGCCGGTGATGATGAGGAAGGCGGCGAAAACATAGAGCAGCCAGGAGAACTCGGCCACCAATGTCGCGCCGACGCCGATCATGATCGCGCGCAGCACGATGACGCCGAGAATGCCCCAGAAGAGCACGCGGTGCTGATAGAGGCGGGGCACGGCGAAGAAGGCGAAGATAAGGGCAATGACGAAGACGTTGTCGAGAGCCAGCGTCTTTTCGACGACGAAGCCCGTCATATAGGCAAGGCCGGAATCGGCGCCGAGATACCACCATACCCAGCCGCCGAAAGCGATGCCAAGGGTGATATAGAGCACGGAGAGCTTGATGCTCTCGCCGACGCCGATCTCCTTGTTTTCCTTATGCAGGACGCCAAGATCGAAAGAGAGGATGGCGATGACGAGCGCCAGGAAGCTCATCCACATCCAGAGCGGCTTTCCCAGCCACTCGACGAAGAGCAAAGACGTTTCCATGACGGAGAACCCCTGTCGGCGCGGTGTCGGAAACGGTCCGACATCGCAAGAGCGCCGACGGCTCTCACCAGAGGGGCCCGGACCAGCGGGTTGGCCAATAGCTGGGAAGCGATTGTTTGCCTTTCAAGAGGCTTGCGCGCATTTTGCGGGAGAGCAGCAACATCATTTGCCCGTCTCAACCGTGGCGCGACCGATGTGAATGCCGTAAACGCTTGCTCTCTCCTGGGCGACGAAATCCGCCAGGGCAGGGGGAATTTCGACGTGACCGCTGTGCCGCCCGAGGATGTGGAATCCTTTTGGAAGACAGGTTGCGATGCGGTCGATTATCTTCTCATAATCGACAACAAGCATCTCCCGTCCCGCCATGAGGCTGAAAAGCTCCGCGTCGGCGATAACGTGCTCATTTTCGCAAAACCAGTAGGAGGAGATCGTCAGGTCGGGAAGATAGCCGATCGGTGCCGGCAGGTTTCGTTGCTCGAACTGGAAACGCCCAGGCAGTCCGGCAGCCGATATCAGTTCCCGGGCGAGAGAAAGCTGATGTTCGGATATGTCCAGACCGTGAAGCTGGAGCTCGGGATTGCCGGCGAGATAGGCAAAGGCAAGGCTGAAAGCGCCGGAGCCACAGCCGAGGTCACATACTCTTCTATACTTGTGAACAGTTGCTCGAAGGCTGGTGAGCGCCTGCAGGCATTTCAGAGAGTTGCGCATCCCGAATGCACGCATAAAGGCATCGGCGGCGCGGCTATAGTCGAATATCTCTATCTGGCGCCTGCTTTCGACGGCATTGCGCAAGGCGATGGAATCGTTGCTGGGATGATACAGATGATTGCATCTGAGCAGGACTTCGGCAAATTCTTCGAAATGCCGCGTCTGTACATCCGTGGTCATGCAAGCCGATCCTCGCCAAGGAGATTGTCTTGGTATGATTGGAAAGGCTGTATGCGCAGAAAGCAACCCCTCAAAACTTGCCCTTGACGCTCGACAGGGCACAGCCGCGTAGTGGTGACCGCCAAGCGCCTTCGCCATATCAGCCGTGCGGCAAATGAACCGGAAATCCCTCAAAGGTCTTGAGGGTATCGAGGACGATCGCCGTCTTCACGTGCTGGACCGATTCATGCGGAAGCAGCACGTCGTTGACGAAACGGGAGAGATCGGTAAGCCCGCGGGTGGCGACCTTCAGGTGATAGTCCATTTCGCCCGTCAAAGCATAGGCTTCCAGCACCTCGGGCAGACCGTTGATGAGCTGCGAAAAACGGCGGGCGTTGTCCCTGTTGTGAGTGGCAAGCGTCACAGAAATGACCACGAGCATATCCAGCCCCAACCTCTGCCGGTCGAGATTGGCCTGGTAGCTGCGAATATAGCCCTCCGCCTCCAGCCGTGTGCGGCGGCGCGAGCATTGCGAAGGGGATAGTGCGATGCGTTCGCCCAGCTCGTTGTTCGTCAGTCTGCCGTCTTTCTGAAGCTCCTCTAGCAGGCGCAGATCCAGTTTATCGAGCTGTTCTTCCATTGCGAAAAATCCTCAAAATCCTCACGAAACGTGCGTAATATTTGCCCTTGCGGTTAAGATAGCAAGTTTTCACTCACTGCGATCAGCATAGCTTGCATGGTAATGGATTGCGGATGACGACGAATTGACGGGACCGTTTGCGTGATTGCGCAGCATTTTAGATGCGGCACATACAATCAGGATTGCTTATCTGTTTCTGTTTTGGAATTAGCGGTTGCCGAAAGTCGACCCATTTTTACATGATTGTCATCTGGCTTTTATATGTGGGGAGCGGGAAGCAACCAAACGCAGGGGGTATAAATGCGTAAACTTCTTCTCGCCATGATGTCTGCGACCGTAATGTCCGGCGCAGCCCATGCAGCGACAGTCTATCCGTTGGACCGGGCAACGGTACTCGCCGGCTCTCCGTTCGATTTCAAAGTGGAATTCAGCCAGGTCGTGAAGCCGGAAGACGTGAAAGTCACGGTCAACGGCGAAAGCTACGACGCGGTTTTCGGCAAGGCGGCCGATTTCGTCGCCGAGGAGAAGGGTGCTGAGGACAAGGTTCTCGGATCTGCGCTGATCCTGCGTGGCGTCAAGCTCGCAAAGCCCGGCCAGTACAAGGTCGAGGTTTCGGCCGGCGACGAGAAGAAATCCGTCAACTGGGATGTTTATGGCACTTCGGCGGCGCCGAAAGCCAAGAACATCATCTTCCTGCTCGGCGATGGTCTCTCGGTTGCGCATCGCACCGGCGCCCGCCTCATGTCCAAGGGCATGACCGAAGGCAAGGCCAATGGCCGCCTCGCCATGGACGACATCCCGCCGGTTGCCTTCATCGGCACGTCCTCGACCTCGGCGATTGCCACCGACAGTGCCAACACCATGTCGGCCTATATGACCGGGCACAAGTCGGCCGTGAACGCCCTCGGCGTCTATGCCGACCGCACGCCGGCAAGCCTCGACGATCCCAAGGTCGAAACCATCGGCGAGGCCCTGCGCCGCACCGGCAAGAAGTCGCTTGGCATCGTCACCACGGCCGAAGTCGAGGATGCGACGCCGGCAGCGCTCGTCTCCCATACCCGCAAGCGTGGCGACAAGGCCGATATCGTCGGCATGATGTATGACGTCAAGCCGGATGTCCTGCTCGGCGGCGGCTCGGCCTATTTCCTGGCGAAAAGCGTGCCCGGTTCCAAGCGCAAGGACGACAAGGATTATATCGCGCTCTTCAAGGATGCCGGCTATGCCGTTGCGACCGACAAGAACGAATTGGCGGCTGCCGCCGGCTCTAACCAGGACAGGCTGCTCGGCCTGTTCCACACCGGCAATCTAGACGTCGCGCTCGATCGTGAGTTCCTCAAGAAGGGCACTGTCGACAAGTTCCCGAACCAGCCTGGCCTCGTCGATATGACCAAGGTCGCGCTCGGCAAGCTTTCCAAGAACCCGGACGGCTTCTTCCTGATGGTCGAGGGTGCCTCCATCGACAAGATGAGCCATCCGCTCGATTGGGATCGCGCTCTGGTCGATACGATCGAGTTCGACAAGGCCGTTGCCGTCGCCCGCGAGTTCCAGGCCAAGAACCCGGATACGCTTGTTGTCGTCACCGGCGACCATACCCATGGCGTCTCGATCATCGGCACTGTCGACGATAACAAGCCGGGCACGGAAATGCGCGAGAAGGTCGGCACCTATGCGGCGGCCGGCTTCCCGAACTATGAGGACAAGGATGGCGACGGCTATCCGGACCGCGTCGATGTTTCGCGTCGCCTGTTCATGGCCGCCAATAACGGCCCGGACCACTATGAAACCTTCCGTCCGAAGCTCGACGGCCCTTTCGTTCCGGCTGTTCAAAACGAGAAGAAGGAATACGTCGCCAATGAAGCCTACAAGGATGTGCCCGGTGCCGTCTTTGTGCAGGGCAACCTTCCGAAGGACGAGGACAGCGGTGTCCACGCCGTCGACGATGTCGTGCTCCAGGCGGCAGGTCCAGGTGCCGAAGGCTTCCGTGGTTACATGGAACAGAGCGATGTCTACCGCGTGCTGGCCGATACTTTCGCGCTTGGCACCGAAAAGATGTAAGTCCTGACAGGCCATGTGAATAGGGCAGGCGGTGTCGAAGCCGCCTGTTTTCTCCATTTTATGAGGGTACGCGATGTCGAAGCACCAGATCGCCACCATCAATCGTCGAGACTTTCTGGCGGCCGCCGCAGCCTTGCCTGTCATGGGCATTGCGGTACGTGCCAATGCCTCGGAGAAACTAGGCTTCGGCGAGCTCTACAAGAGTTTCGGTCCGCTCGGGCTCGAATTCTCCGACAAGGTGAAGCAACTGAGCGGCAAGGACGTTGCCATCAATGGCTTCATGGCACCGCCCTTGAAGGCGGAGGCGGCCTTCTTCGTGCTCACGGAAATCCCGATGTCGCTTTGCCCCTTCTGCTCTTCCGATGCCGACTGGCCCGACAATATCCTGGTCGTCTATCTCTCGTCCAAACAGACATTCGTGCAGTACAACGCGCCGATCATGGCGCGCGGCGTGCTGGAGTTCGGTTCGTGGACCGATCCCGAAACCGGTTTTATCAGCCAGCTGCGTCTCAGGGACGCCTCGTTCAGGACTGTCTGATCCTCATGCTCGCTCTCGATGTTTCCGGCCTGAGGATGCAGTTCCCCGGCCTTGCCGCACCGGTTCTCTCCGTCGACCGCTTCCATCTGCCAGCGGGCGGCCGGCTTGCGATCACGGGTGCCTCCGGCTCAGGCAAGAGCACCTTCGTCAATGCGATTACCGGGCTGGAAGACGTCAGAGATGGCAGCGTGTCTTGGAGCGGAACGGAAATCACGCGCCTTTCCGCCGGCCGGCGCGACGCCTTTCGCGCCCGCAATATCGGCCTCGTCATGCAGGATTTTCATCTGTTTCCCGGCCTGTCCGCCTTCGAGAACGTCGTGTTGCCGATCAGGTTGACACGGCGCCTTGCGGTCAACGAACGGGAGCGAGCGCTTTATCTGCTGGCGGTGACCGGTATCGCTCGACCGCAGCAAAAGATTGAAACCCTGTCGCGCGGCGAAATGCAGCGTGTTGCCGTTGCCCGCGCGCTGCTGTCGCGTCCGGGCGTCATCGTCGCCGACGAGCCGACCGCCAGCCTGGATCGCCAGGCAGGTAACGAGGTTGCAGAGCTGCTGCTGCAATTGTCGGCAGAAGAAGGGACGACGCTCATCGTGGTCACGCATGACGCTGCACTCGCCGAGCGCCTCGGCCGCCGCATCAATCTGGTGAGCGGTCGTATCGAGGAAGATAGCCAAGAGGTGGCCGCGCAATGATAACCTTCATCCTTGCCGACCTCAGGCGTTTCTGGAGTGGGGCGCTGGCTGTCGTCGTGCTGATTGCCCTGTCGGTCGCCTTGAGCGTGACGGTGACCTTGCAGGAGCGAGCCGTCCGTCTCGGTAGCGCTCGCGCCGCCGAGAAATTCGATCTGCTTGTCGGAGCCGCGGGCAGCGAGACGCAGCTGGCGCTTTCCGCCGTCTTTCTGCAGCCCGCGCCGCTGCCGCTGATGGACGGCGCCGTCCTTTCACGCCTTGCCAGTGATCCGCGTGTCGAATTGGCCGCACCCGTCGGCTTCGGCGATTCTGCCTACGGGCATCCGATCGTCGGCACGACCACCCGCCTGATCTCGTCCCTTTCGCCGTCGCTTTCCGAAGGTGTGATGTTCGCGCGCCTCGGCGAGGCGGTTGTCGGCTCTGACGTTGCCTTGTCGACCGGCGCGGAAGTCAAGCCGATGCACGGCACGGCCGAGGCAGGCGGTGAAACCCATACGGCCATCGCCTACAAGATCACAGGCCGCATGGCGCCGACGGGAACCGCTTGGGACCGCGCGATCCTCGTGCCGATCCGGGCGGTCTGGCAGTTGCACGGCATGCATGGCGGGGAACATCACGACCATGATGGCGATGAAGCAGATGCGCACGGCGCGGCCAATCCGGAACAAGATCGTCATGAAGGCCACGAACACGAGCATATCGACGCTGATGCGCCGCTGGATGAGCATTTCGACGCGCAGACGCCCGGCGTGCCCGCCGTTCTCGTCAAGCCGAAGACGATTGCCGATGCCTATCGCCTCAGGCAGGAATACCGCACCGGCACGACCCTTGGCGTCTTTCCCGCGGAGGTGTTGACCAGACTCTACGCGACGCTCGGCGATGCCCGCAGTCTGCTTCTGGCGATCGCGCTCGGGACGCAAGCGATCGTCATTGCCGCCATCGTGCTTGTCACCATCATGCATGTCGGATCCAGGCGGCGGCAGATCGGTGCCTTGCGGGCGCTCGGAACACCGGTCCGCTCGATCGTCACGCTTGTCTGGGGTGAGCTCTTCATTCTGTTTGCCGCCGGCATCGCGCTCGGCATCGCGTTTGGCTATCTCGCGGCACTGACGATCTCCGCGAAACTTGCGGCTTCGACGGCGGTGCATTTGCCGGTTGGAATCGTCTTTGACGATCTATGGCTTGTCGGAGGTTTCGCGGCCGTCGCGGCGATCATCTCCGCCGTCCCGGCGGTCAGTGCCTTGCGCTCCAGTCCCGCTGCGGCGCTGCGTGCCTGACGGCAGCGGTCAAAAGCGCGTCGGTTGGCCGTTCTTTTCCCGTAGGCTTATGTGGCGTTTTGATTGCCGACATAGCCCCGCGCAAGGTCTGGTTGCGATAGTCCCTGTGGGATGAATACCGGTGAATTGCGCTGTGGGGGCGATCTATGATTTCGACGTATCTCGGCTATGTGTCCGCGACAAAGGACATGACATCGACGCTGGCGGGCATCGCCAAGCAGGCGACGGTCAAAAGCGATCAACAATATTATGATACGCATATCGGCAAGGTTAAGAATGTCGACGAATTTCTGAACGACTACAAGCTGTACAGCTATGCGATGAAAGCCTATGGCCTGGAGGATATGGCCTACGCCAAAGCTTTTATGAAGAAGGTTCTGACGAGCGATCTCAGCAATACGAGCAGTTTTGCAAACAAGCTGACGGACAGCCGCTATCGGCAATTTGCCGCCGCTTTCAATTTTGGCGGCACGTCGAAAAATCAATCCGCCCAAAGCGATTCTCAGAAGACCGATACGATCGGGCTCTATGAGCAATCCTTCGCCAATGAAACCACCTTGGCCAAGAAGGAAAGTAAGTTCTACGATACCTGGATCGACAAGGTGTCTAATGTCGACGATATCGTCAACAGCAGCAGGATGACGGACTATATTCTGCGGGCGCACGGCTTGAGCCCCGACAATATATCGAAAACGTTCCTGAAGTCGGTTCTGACCAGCGATGTCAACGACCCCAACAGCTTCGTCAACACGGCGAGCAACTTCTCTTCCGTATCGGTCCAGGCGACATATAAGCTGATCGCCTCGCAGTTCGGCTTCAACGCGGATGGAACGCTTTCCGGAGCGACCGCCCAGACAACGCAGCAAAAGGAAGCCATGATCTCGCGCTATGACAGCATGGTCCCGAACCTGCTGACACCGGCTGCGGCCACCAGCAATGACGACTATTATCGCCAGGCAATCACGAAAGTTCAGTCGCTCAGCGAGATCACTGGCGACAACAGGCTGTTTTCCTATATCAAGACGGCATTCAACCTCGATCCCAAGCTCACGCCGGTCCAGTTCAAGCTAGTCTTCACGAATTCCGACTATGCCGCATTGACCGGAATGACGGATATGGTCGCGCACTTCCAGTTCGCATCCGACGGAACGCTGCCGGCCGGTCAGCCGGCACAGACGCAGCAGGCCATCGACGATATCTCGACCAAATATCTGACCGAGGCCAAGGGTGCGAAGCAGGCTCTGTTCACAGACGCCGAGAAACACTACAAGACCGCGGTTGGTGAGATAAAGACGATCGCGGACTTCTTTGCCGCCAACGACATAAAGAGCAAGGATCTTCCCACCGTGGAAGATATGGCGCTCCGCGCCTTTGGCATCGGCAAGAATGAGGTCTCCAGAGATCAGCTGCGCAAGATCCTGGAAAGCGATCCCTATGACAGCAAGAGCTATGTCAACTCGCTGAAAGACAGCAGGTTCGTCGAGCTTGCCAAGGCATATAATTTTGACAGCAAAGGCAATCTGCGGGCACCTGTCACGGCGCTGTCGCAGACTTCGATCAACAGCTTGATCTCAGCCTATTCCAAGTCGAAGACCTTCGGACTGACCGGCGAGATGCGGGACAAGGCGGTCAAGGATGCCAAGGATGCGGCGACCGATTTCAGCAAGTCGATCGTCAAGATCAAGACTGTCGACGATCTCCTGGCCGACAAGAAGCTGACGGAATTTATCCTCGTTGCGAACAATATCGATCCCAAGTCCGTCGACAAGGCTACCTTGAAGAAGGCCTTCACGGCGGATCCCGAGGATGCAAAAGGCTTTTTGAATACGCAGGCAGGCCAGCGCTTCAAGGCGATGGTGAACGTCTTCAACTTCGATGCCAAGGGAAATCTGACGACGGCCAAGATCGAGACGGGACAGAACAAGGGTGCACGCCTTACCACCAACGATCTCTATCTTCATCAGACCCTGGAATCGCAACAGGGCGACTCCAACGAAGGCGTCCGCCTCGCCCTCTATTTCCAGCGCAAGGCGCCGCAGGTCAATTCCGTCTACGATATCATGTCGGATCCTGCGCTCTACAATGTGATCAAGACGACCTATTCGCTGCCCGCATCAATGTCGAACATGGATGTGACCCGCCAGGCGGCGATGTTGGAAAAACTATTTCCCGTCAAGGATCTGCACGATGCTGGGAAGGTGGACAAGCTGCTCAAGCGCTTCTCGGCCGTTTTTGACGCGGCAAATGGCGGGAGTACGGCCTCGGCAGCCTCCGCTATTCTCACACGCGGTGCCGGGATCGGCATGAGCGCGGACCTCATGCTCTCGATTGCCCAGCTCAAATCGCGATAGCGCGTTCCAGGCGCTCCGCGCAAGCGTTTCGTCACCTCGCTTGCGGGGCGATCTTCTGATCGCCCGCGGCAGAAATCTGCGTGTCTCGTCAAGCGGCGTCGAGGGCAGCCGCCAGATCGGCAATCAGATCATCGGGATGTTCAATCCCGATCGACAGGCGGATCGTCGATTCCAGCACACCGATGCGGTGGCGTACATCCACAGGCACGCCCGAATGTGTCGTTGTGGCAGGATGGGAGGCCAGCGATTCCGTGCCGCCGAGGCTGACGGCGAGCTTGAAGATCTGCAGTGCGTTCAGGAATTTGAACGATGCCGGCTGGCCGCCCTTGATGTCGAAGGAGAAGGTGGAGCCCGCGCCGGTGCACTGGGCGGCGAACGTGCGACCGGTCGCCGAAGAGGGGTCGATGTAGGGCAGGTAGTGGATCTGCTCGACCTTCGGATGGTCCCGCAGGAAATCGGCAACCGCCCGTGCGTTGCTGTTTGCCCGCTCCATGCGGATCTGCAGCGTTTCCAGCGATCGGCCGAGCATCCAGCAGGAATGCGGATCGAGCTGGGTGCCGATCGCTCCACGCAATGCCTTCACCTGTTTGATGATGGCTCTGGAGCCGAGTGCGGCACCGGCGATCAGATCGGAATGGCCGCCGACATATTTGGTCAGCGAGTAGAGGGAAATATCCGCGCCATGTTCGATCGGCCGCTGGAAGACAGGGCCGAGCAGGGTATTGTCGCAGGCGATGATCGGCGTGTGTCCCTGCTTTCTGCCGATTGCATCGGCAATGCGGCGGATCACGGCGATATCGACGAGGCTGTTCGTGGGGTTAGCGGGCGTTTCCACGAGAATGACCGAGACACGGCCTTTGGCCATGGCCTCCTCGGCAGCTGCCATCACCGAGCCTTCGTTGACACCCTCGGCGAAGCCGACTGCCGCGACACCGAGATTGAGGAATGTCTTGGCGACCAGCGTTTCCGTGCCACCATAGAGCGGCTGCGAATGCAGGATCGCATCGCCTGGGCGCGCGAAGGTGAGAAGCGTTGTCGCGATCGCCGACATGCCGGAGGAAAACAGTGCGCCGTTTTCCGCCTTTTCATAGACGGCAAGGCGATCCTCGACGATTTCGCTGTTGGGGTGATTGAAGCGTGAATAGACGAGCCCAACGCCAGTGCCTGCCGGCGGCTCGGTGCGGCCGGAGATATAATTGAAGAAATCGCGCCCGTCCTCGGCAGATTTGAAGACGAAGGTGGAAGTCAGGAAAACAGGCGGCTTGACCGCGCCCTCGGAGAGCTCAGGGTCATAGCCGTAATTCAGCATCTGTGTTTCGGGATGGAGGGGGTGGTTGCCGATATGCGTTTTGGACGGATGCGGCGCAGTCATGACGGTCTCCTCGGCCGATGATGTGAATTTTAGACTCACATTATACATCACTTAGAGTGCCGGCTCGCTATTCGTCATCATCTGCGATGCTGCTTCGGCTCTGAACCCGATATGGGTCGGAATGAACTGACCCCCGAAAGTTGGACCACCAACATCGGGGGTTTTGCATGTCGAAATACAGCACGTCGTTCAAGCAGAGTGTTGTGGCGTTTTATGGCGGCGGCGCGCGCAGCCTGCAGGAGGTGAGTGCGTATTTTGGGATCGAGCATTCGACGGTGCGCACATGGGTTGCGATGCACGCGGCGCATGGAGTTGACGGTCTGGTCAGGAAGTTCGGCCACTACACTGCTGAGTTCAAGCTATCGGTTCTGCGCCGGATGTGGGAGGATGGGCTCTCTTACCGTCGGACGGCGGCGTTGTTCAACCTGCGCAATAAGAGTTGCCTGCCGGATTGGGAGCGCCGCTATAAGGCCGGTGGTATTGACGCCCTGATGCCACGTCGTCGAGGAAGGCCCCGATCGATGCCCGAGCCACCTGTGCTGTCCGACAAGACGGATGCCCCGCAGAGCGATGAGGCCAAGAGCCGCGAGGAACTCCTGGCGGAGCTGGCCTATCTGCGTATGGAGAATGCCTATCTAAAAAAACTGGAAGCCTTAACGCAGGCACGACAAGCGCCGACAAGACGCAAGCCGTCCAGGCGTTAAGGCCGCTCTATCCATTCGACGGTCTGCTGAAGCTTGCGGGCCTGGCCCGCAGCACGTTCTATTATCAGCAGAAGGTCTCGTCCCCGGCCGATCGGCATGTAGCGCTGAAGACCAGGATCAAAGCGATCTTCGAAGCCCATAAGGGGCGCTATGGCTATCGTCGGGTCACGGCTGCGATCCGCACCCTCGGGCAGACGGTCAATCACAAGACCGTCCAGCGTCTGATGATCGAGATGGGATTGAAGTCCCTGGTCCGGCCGAAGAAGTATCGCTCCTACAAGGGGCAGACGGGACGCGTGGCCCCGGACCTCCTTCAGCGGCAGTTCACCGCCGAGCGTATGCATCAGAAATGGGTGACGGACGTCACCGAGTTCAACATCGCCGGCCAAAAACTCTTCCTCTCGCCGGTCATGGACCTCCACAACGGCGAGATCGTTGCCTTCGAGACGGCTAGGCGGCCTGTCTTCTCGTTGGTCAAGAACATGCTGGACAAGGCCCTGGACCAACTCTGCAATGCCGAGAGGCCGATCCTGCATTCCGATCAGGGATGGCAATATCAGATGCCGGCCTGGGGCCAAATGCTTGAAAGCCGCAACATCGCCCAAAGCATGTCACGCAAAGGCAACTGCCTCGACAATGCCGCCATGGAGAGCTTCTTCGCCACCCTCAAATCCGAGTTCTTTTATCCCAACCACTTCGACAGCATCGAAAGCCTGCGTGATGGTGTCGAGGACTATATCCGATATTACAACAACGATCGCATCAGGCTAAAGCTTAAAGGGCTGAGCCCTGTTCAATACAGGACCCAGCCCTTAAATCAGCCAAGCCAATAAACCGTCCAACTTTACGGGGTCAGTTCAGAACTATCCAACGCGCGCATGGCTATCCAAAATACGACAGAAAGGTCGCTATATCCGTGAGAGATGCTCGCCTTGACGCCGTACCACCCCAATTTTCGAGAGCTTCCGGCTTTGCTGTCGCGGTCCAGCAGAAATGGGGCGTTTCTTGATCGACCGGTCCTAACCGATGAGCAGGCTCGGAGGCGAAATGCATGAAGAAAACCAATGAGGTTTACATTTGAAATCGGGCGTTCGAAAATTTGTATTTCGCGATCTTCAGAAAATCGATGGTTACATCGACCCACCGGATGCGCTTGTCTTCCTGTCGTTGATCGAAAAGCAAAGACAGGAGAAACTTTACGGCGGCCTTGCCGAAATCGGCGTTTATTACGGGCGGTCCTATTTTTTGCTGCGCAAGATCAGTGCACCCGACGACAATGTGCTTGCGATCGATCTTTTCGACATAGAAGCGGATGGTGCGCAATATCAACGCTTCCTCGACAACGGAAGATCACTGGGTATTCCCGTTGATGAGGACCTCGTCATAACAGGCGATAGCACCGGGCTTGATCCGCAGGCCATCATCGACAAGGTTGGGCAGGTCCGCTTTTTCAGTATCGATGGAGGACATTTGCTTCGCCACATCGTTGCCGACAGCCGGTTGGCGAAGAGCGTACTGGCCGATCACGGCATCATTGCCTTCGACGACACCTTCAATCCGGCTTGGCCGGAGGTGACGGTCGGCGTCTCGGATTTTCTGCGCAGAAACAGCGATACCTTTGCCGCCTTCTGCATGACGAAGTATAAGACCTACGTCTGCCGCCGGGATTTTCATGAGTTCTACCGAGCCGCACTTGGCAGGGCACGACATCTCCTGCCGTTCGAGCATGCCGAAATGGATTTTCTTGGCTCGAAGGTCCTCAGGCTGCACGATCCCATCAACCGGAGGGTTGCTTATGAGCTCTTGCGGCGGCTGGGCTTGGGCGCCATATCCGAATGGGCTTATCGCCCGGCCTGACCTTGAGCCGGCCCGGCTTGCTGGCGGTGGAGTGAGAGCGATTTCGTTTTTCAAGTAATTCTTCAGAGGGGTCGCCAGAGGCGGACCCCTCATCGGGTTTGATCAATAAATTTCCGGCACGTACATTTCCGGTGGGACCGGCGTACGGTGATAGTCTGCATTGCGCATGCGTTCCGGCAGCACGATCTCCGGCTTCGGTACACTTTCGTAGGGGATCTGGCCCAGAAGATGGGCGATGCAGTTTAGGCGCGCTTTCTTCTTGTCGACGGCATGGACGACCCACCACGGCGCTTCCGGAATATGGGTGCGCTCCAGCATCTCTTCCTTGGCCTTGGTGTATTCTTCCCAATGCACGCGGCTCTGCAGGTCCATCGGTGAAAGCTTCCACTGCTTCAGCGGGTCCTGAATGCGCATGTTGAAACGGAATTCCTGCTCCTCGTCGGTGATCGAGAACCAATATTTCAGGAGAATGATGCCGGAGCGAACCAGCATGCGCTCGAAGTCCGGCACGGAGCGGAAGAATTCTTCCAATTCCTCCGGCGAGCAGAAGCCCATGACGCGTTCAACGCCGGCGCGGTTATACCAGCTGCGATCGAACAGCACCATTTCGCCTGCCGTCGGCAGGTGGGCGGCGTAGCGCTGGAAATACCACTGGTGCCGCTCGCGCTCGGTCGGAGCCGGTAGTGCGACCACGCGGCAGACGCGCGGATTGAGGCGCTGGGTGACACGCTTGATGGCGCCGCCCTTGCCGGCGGAATCTCGGCCCTCGAACAGTACGACGACCTTCAGCTTCTTGTACTGCACCCAGTCCTGCAGGCGCACCAGCTCGTGCTGAAGGCGGAAGAGTTCGCGGAAATAGACGCGGCGATCGAGCGCCGCTTCGCCTTCGCCGATAAGGCCCTCTGCGACCAACTCGTCCAGCCGATCCTCTTCAAGCTGCATCTCCAGCTCTTCGTCAAAGCTGTCGACGATCTCATCCTTGATGCGGCTGAGCGGGTCATGGGTTTCATCGGTCATAGTGTGCCTCCTGCGCTATTTTCATCTTGTCTCCGCAATCCTGGGCTGCGGAGAGCCGGCACGCTGCTCGAGCATGTGCCGGCTGTGGCTCTAGTGTTATTCTGCGGTCCAGCCGCCATCGACGGAAAGCGTCGTGCCGGTAATCTGCTTGGCGGCATCGCCGCAAAGGAAGACGGCGATGGCTGCGACTTCATCGACGGTCACGAATTCCTTCGTCGGCTGGGCGGCGAGCAGCACATCATGCTTGACCTGCTCTTCCGTCATATTGCGCGCCTTCATCGTCTCGGGGATCTGCTTCTCGACGAGCGGCGTCCAGACATAGCCGGGCGCGATGGAGTTGACGGTCACGCCGTTCTGGGCGGCTTCCAGTGCGATCGTTTTGGTGAGACCGGTAATGCCGTGCTTGGCCGAAACATAGGCAGACTTGAAAGGCGAGGCGACAAGGGCATGCGCCGAGGACGTGTTGATGATGCGGCCCCATTTGCGTGCCTTCATGCCGGGGATGGCAGCCTTGATGGCATAGAAGGCTGCAAGCAGGTTGATGCGGATGATTGCTTCCCACTTGTCGTCGGGAAATTCCTCGATCGGGGCAACGAACTGGATGCCGGCATTGTTGACGAGAATATCGAGGCTGCCGAAGGCTTCCTCGGCTTCGCGCACCATGGATGTCACTTCCTCGCCATTCATCATATTGGCGCCTGAATAGCGGCACTTCACGCCGAAATCGGCTTCGATTGCCGCGCGTTCCTTTTCGATTGCATCGGCATCGCCAAGACCGTTGATCGTCACATTCGCGCCTTCAGCGGCAAAGGCACGGGCGATCGCAAGCCCGATACCGCTCGTCGAACCGGTGACCAGCGCATTCTTCGAAGTCAACGAACCCATGATGCTACTCCTGCAATCTCTATGACATGGTTGGGTAAGGGAAATGCTCCACGTGAGCGCACACTGCCAGCCCGATATGTCGCTTTGATAACAGTGCAATTTGCAGTGAGCCGTGGGCTTTCGTCCCCTGACACTTCTCTGTCATGCAACCGTGCAAGTTTTCGCTCCGGTGCCGGCGATTTCCTCCAACGACGGAAGATACGATGAAGGTCGAAGACATTCTGAAGCATGCCTATGCGATGCCGCTGACCAATCCCTCCTATCCTCCAGGGCCCTATCGGTTCTTTGATCGCGAATACATCATCATCACCTACCGGACCTCGCGCGAGGCGCTTGAGGCCGTCGTGCCCGCGCCGCTCGAAATCGACGAGCCGCTGGTGAAATACGAATTCATCCGCATGCCCGATTCCACCGGTTTCGGCGATTATACCGAGACCGGACAGGTGATCCCGGTGACCTATCGTGGACAAAAGGGCGGCTATGTCCACTCCATGTATCTGGATGACGATGCGCCGATCACCGGCGGCCGCGAGATCTGGGGTTTTCCGAAGAAGCTTGCCAGCCCGAAGATCGTCAACGAGGGCGAGGTCATCGTCGGCACGCTGCATTATGGCAGCGTCCTTTGCGCCACGGGAACGATGGGTTACAAGCATAAGCCGATCGACCAGGGACCGCTTCTGTCCGCTCTCTCGGAACCCAATTTCCTGATCAAGATCGTGCCGCATGTCGACGCCACCCCGCGCATCTGCGAGCTTGTGCGCTACTATCTGACCGATATCACCATCAAGGAAGCCTGGACTTCGCCGGCCGCCCTCGATCTCAGGCCGCATGTCATGGCCGACGTGGCGCGGCTGCCTGTGCTGGAAGTGGTTTCGGCCGTTCATTTCACGGCCGATCTGACGCTCGGCCTCGGCGAAGTCGTTCACGACTATCTCGCAGAGCGCAGATAGCCAAATCTCATTGCTACTTCATGCTGGAGACGGATCGTGCTTGAACGAAACACCAAGGCCGCAGCCCCGACTATTCCGGAAATTGCCGCTCAATATGATCGCGTCGCCCTGGTTTTCCAGGGGGGCGGCGCGCTCGGCGCCTATCAGGCCGGTGTCTACGAGGCGCTTGCCGAAGCGGGATGCGAGCCGACCTGGCTTTCCGGCGTCTCGATCGGCGCGGTCAATGCCGCGATCATCGCCGGCAACGAGCCCGGCCGGCGGCTGCAGCGTCTGGAGCAATTCTGGCAGATCATCTCCGGCCGCAAGATCTGGGCCTATACGCCCGAAGGCGATTTCTTTCGCGATATCCGTAACCGCACCAGCTCGTGGATGACGATGACCATGGGCCAGCCCGGCTTCTTCAAGCCGCGCTTTCCCAATCCCTGGCTGGAGTTGCCGGGCGCGGAAGGCGCGACCAGCTTCTATGATTCGGCGGAGCTGAAGAAGACGCTGGAGATGCTGATCGATTTCGATGTGCTGAACGACGGCAAGAAGCGCTTCAGCGTCGGTGCGGTGAATGTCCGCACCGGCAACTTCGTCTATTTCGACACCGACAATATCCGCATCGGCCCCGAGCACATCATGGCAAGTGGCGCGCTGCCGCCGGCACTCCCGTCCATCCGCATCGAGGGCGAATATTACTGGGACGGCGGCATCGTCTCCAACACGCCGCTGCAATATCTGCTCGATCAGGAAGAAGACCGCAGCTCGCTCGTCTTCCAGGTGGATCTGTTCAGCGCGCGCGGCGTCCTGCCGCGCAGCATGCCGGATGTCCTTTCACGCCATAAAGACATCATGTATTCGAGCCGCACGCGGCAGAACACCGATAATTTCAAGCGCATCCACGGACTGAAGATGAAGCTTCTGGGTGCACTGAAGCGTGTCCCTAGGGATCAGCTGACTGCGGAAGAGGAAGAGCTGATTGCCGATTATTCGGATGCCGGTGTCGTCAACATTGTACATCTGATCTATCAGCACAAGAACTACGAAGGTCACGCCAAGGATTACGAGTTTTCCGGCACTTCGATGCGAGAGCACTGGGATATGGGCCTCGAGGATACGAAGCGGACGCTGCGCCATACCGAATGGCTGTTACCGCCGTTTACCGACGACGCCGTCGCTATCCACGATCTGCACCGGGAAGATCCGGCCTGAGGCCAATGTTGCGCTGGAGCAGTTCCAGCAAAAGTGCGAAGCGATTTTGCGTCCGGAACCGCGTAAAAACAAGAAGATTGAGCGTTTTCGCGATTCGAAGAAAAGCGGAAATGCTCTAGGCTGTGGTGACGATTTAAGGATTTGGGGTTCCCAGTGAGGAGCAAATCAGATTCAAGACTGATTTTTGGAGGTCGGTCATGGATATCGATAGGCTCAGTGCGGAACAGTGGTCTCGGATCGAGCCGTTTGTGCCGGGAGGACGCAAGGGGCGTCGTGGTCCGCGCTCCAATAACAGGCGGTTCGTCGAGGCGCTGGTCTGGATGGCCCGCTCTGGTGGACGTTGGCGTGATTTACCCGAAGGTTATGGCAACTACCAGACCGTCAAGCGGCGCTATTACCGCTGGATCGAGATGGGTGTCCTCGAAAGTTTGTTCGAGGCGTTAGCGCGAGAAGCGGACCTTGACTGGGTCTCGATCGATTCCACCTCCATCCGTGCCCAGCCTCAAGCCGCTGGCGCCCGGCGAAAAAGGGGGGAGCGGACGCCCAGGGCCTTGGCCGCTCACGCGGCGGGCTAGGCACCAAGATCCACGCCGTCGTGGATGCTTTGGGGCTACCGGTGCGCTTCGTACTTGCACCGGGACACCGTGGCGATGTGATTTATGGCAAGGAATTGCTCCATGGCCTCAATCCCAGCCACGTCATCGCCGACCGAGCCTATGATGCCGAACACTTCCACGACACCATTCTGGACGCCGGCGCTGTTCCGGTCATTCCACCACGACCCGGGCGACGACGCCCGCATGCCTGCAATTGGGGCCTCTACAAGGAACGCAACCTCGTGGAGCGCTTCTTTGCAAAGCTCAAGCAATTCCGTCGCGTGGCTACCCGATACGACAAACTCCTCGTCAACTTCAGAGGGTTCGTCATCATCGCTGCAATTGCAATCTGGCTCAAATAGTTAAATCGTCACCATAGCCTAGATCGCTACCGCAGACGATTGCGCCGGTCCGGGGAGATTTTCAGGGTCCGCTCGGCCGCGATGGTTTTGCTCAACAAAGCCCGCATTGGCGGGAGGCTGTTTCCTGCTCATCGAAACCATGTGCTTCTCGCGGCGTGCTGTCCGTCAAATGGATTGACACCATCGCGCCGCCTTCCGGCCGGTTTGCGAATTCCAGATGCCCGCCATGGGCAAGCGCGATTGCTTGCACCACGGATAGCCCCAGTCCGGTGCCGCCCGTTGCGCGCGAACGCGAGGGGTCGCCACGCCAGAACGGGTTAACGGCGACGGCATCCATATCCAGCGGAAATCCGGGACCGCGATCGAGAACGCGGATGATGACGCTATCGTCCGCCACCTGTTCGGTTTCGCATCGCAGCGAGCCGCCCTCTGCAGCGTAGCGGCACGCATTTTCGAAAAGCGCCAATACAGCCTGGCGGATACGGGGAGAGTCGGCTGAAATCCAGGCGGGTTTCAGCTCCGTTTCCACCTGAAACCTGCGGGCTTCCAGCATGGGCTTTGCCGCGGCGATGACAGTCTCGACCAATCGCGATGCGTCGATGCGCTGGCGCTCGATCACCAGCTTCTGGCCGATGGCGAG
Organism: Rhizobium tropici CIAT 899; assembly: GCF_000330885.1. Taxonomy (NCBI): domain Bacteria; kingdom Pseudomonadati; phylum Pseudomonadota; class Alphaproteobacteria; order Hyphomicrobiales; family Rhizobiaceae; genus Martinezella; species Martinezella tropici. Next base: position 1,636,892 of record NC_020062.1, on the reverse strand, counting down.
CGACAGGGTGCGCAGGTCTTCGACAACCCGCGCCAGGCCTTCAACCTGCAGGAGGAGATCGGAAATGATTTTCTGGTCCATCGGAAATACGCCGTCTAGCATGCCTTGCAGTGATCCTTGCAGGATGGTCAACGGCGTGCGCAGCTCGTGTGCAACCGCCATGTTGTTGAAACGCAATCGTTCCTCCATCGTCTCCAGGCTGGTCGCAAGAGCGTTGAAGGTTTCGACAAGGCTCGCGACTTCGCGGGCGCTTCGATAGGAGGCGGGGACGCGGACGGAGAAGTCGCCTGATTTAAGGCCCTCGGCGGCAGAGGTGAGCTCTTCGAGCGGATGTGTGAGCCGACGCGCCAGGAAGACGCCGATCACGGCGCAGAGGAGCGCTGACATGAGGCCGAAGACGAGCACGGAAAGCTGCACCTTGAGATCCGTCGGCTCCGTCAGCGAATTAAGATGTTCGACAAGCAGCTTCAGCGAATCCCCATCGGGGATCTTGTTTTCGCTCAGCATCTTGTAGGCTGTTGCGGCTCGCGGCGGCAGGGCATCGCTGATACCCTGCTCCAGATAGGTTGCGTACCAGTTGACCCCCAGATAGGTCAGGCCGACGCTGAGCAGCAGCATGATCGTGATGACGACGGCCGTAAGCGAGGCAAGCGGCGCGCTGGGAAATCTCGGTTTCTTCATCTCGGGTCCGAAAAGCGATAGCCGATGCCGCGCACGGCAGGAAAGAAGCCGATCTGCCCCATTTCCTCCAGTTTGCGCCTGAGATTGGAAATGTGCGTGTCGACGGTCCGCACCAGAGCATCGCTTTCCGGCAGGCAGGCATCGAGAATATCGGCACGCGCGAAAGCCTGGGTCGGATGGCGGATCATATAGGCGAGGATGCGGAATTCGCTGAGCGTCAGCGGCAATGCAATACGGCGCTCGTCCTTGTTGATGAAGACGGTATAGCTGCCGAAGTCGACCTCCAGTGCGCCGAAGCGCTTGATGGCTTCTGCTCGCTCGCCCTGCGTCCGGCGCAAGACCGCTCTGACGCGGGCGACAACTTCCTGCGGGTTGAACGGCTTGACGATGTAGTCGTCGGCACCGAGGCGCAGCCCGCTCAGGCGGTCGATGTCGTCCGCGACGGCCGTAACCATGATGACCGGCGTCGAGCCGGCCTGGCGCAGGCGGCCGAGCACGCCGAAGCCATCCAGTTTTGGCAAACGAACGTCCAGCAGCACGAGATCCGGCTTCAAAAGCGCATGGTGCTGCAGCGCGGTTTCGCCATCGCCGGCGCGAACCGTGCGAAAGCCGTCCCGCGTCAGATAGCCCTCGAGTATCTGCGCGATCGCCGGTTCATCCTCGACAATAAGAACGAGACTGTTATCCACCCCTAGCGCCCTGTGCTTCTTCCGTTTTTCCGTTCGACTTTGTCGCCCGAACCTTACTATTGCGGACTAAGCTCGCTTCCGCAATTTCCAAACGGTTTCCCGATCGTCCGATGGCCGATTCTGAACAGAGCCTTCATGCGATCTTCGCCATTTCTTGACAATCGGGCTTCAGCTTGGCGCCGTTCCGCCTCTGGAGACATGGCATGTGGAAATTTGCATCAAATTCTTGGAGCGCCGGCTCCGGTCAAATGCGGCCGCGTCAGCTGCAGGCAACTGCGGATAGCGAATTGGCTGTTATCGGCATGCTGATCGTCTGGACTAGCTTCGTCTTTGTGGTTTTTCCGAAGCTCGATCTGGCGGTCGCGCGCTTGTTTGCCCATGGGCATGTTTTCTGGCTGGCGGAGAATCCCTGGCTGAAAGCGGTGAGGGACATCGCTCGTCAAAGCCAGCCCTATATTCTCGGCGCCATGGCTGTCGCCGTGGTTCTGCATGTCTTCCTGCCGCGGCGACTGCGGTTCTGCCCTCCCCACAAGCCATTGTTCGTGCTTCTGAGCTTTGCCGCCGGGCCGCTGTTGATCGTGCAGACGCTGAAAGTCGCAATCGGACGTGTACGCCCCCGCGACCTGATCGAATTCGGGGACACGGCGGACTTTACACCGGTATGGCAGTTCTCGGGGGCGTGCAGCCGCAATTGTTCCTTTCCTTCCGGCGAAGCCGCCGCGGCTGCGGCGGCGTTGTCCCTGTTGATTCTCGTGCCTGCACGGCACAGATGGATTGCCGCGGCGATCATGGTGCCATGCTCGCTGTTCGTGGCATTCAACCGCGTGATCTTCGGTGCTCATTTCCTGTCGGATGTCATGCTCGGATGGCTTTTGACCATATTCGCCATGGCCATGATCTGGCGCTGGATCGGCGCGAATTCGCGGGCCATCGATCGCTACGTCACGCGCCTTATGTTCAGATGAACCTATCGCCAGGGTGTCTCCGCAATGCGACAGTTCCAAGCAAACGGATGTTACAAACCTTAACACAACGTTTCTTCACCTTTCCTTCAATCAGCGTTTACCTATTTGGCGTTCGCCATGCCGCCGAACGCGATCGAGGCCGGTAAGGCGGACGGCGAAAGACCTGGTCAGGGTGAGAGTGATGGGATGGGGTTGGTAGATTGGGCGTTATGGGGAATGCTCGACATGGATGGCCGACGCAGGATGCGGTCCCGCAAAGACCATTACGAGCCGTGGGTCCTACTTGCCGTCGAGAGTTTCGAGCGCGAAATGCTGGCCTTCTACAGGCGTTCGCAGTTTACGGTGATCAAGAAAGCCGCATGACAGGCGATCAATCTCCGAACATGAGCTGTGCTTCTCACGGCAGGTTCGCCTTCAGGCGATACAGCTTGCCGACGAGCATATAGCGCCGACCTTGCCGGATCGGCCGGTTATGCTAGGCTCGGATCGTCCTGCCTTTGCGGAGAGCTTTCAAATGGTTACGCTGCGCGAACCGATCCTGCATCCAGTTCCCATCGAAGAATTGAGACCCACCCAGATCACCGTTGGCATGCGGGAGGTCAAGGCTAAGCGCAAGGCTTGGCGCCTCAAGGCGGAAGCGGCGGGCGACAAGGCCGGTGAGTTCCTCGGAAATCACATGGTGCCGACCATTCGCGGACCGCGCGGCCAATACTATGTCATCGATCATCACCATCTTTCGCTCGCGCTCTATGAGGAAGGGGTGAAGAATGTTCTCGTCACGACGGTTGCCGATCTTTCGCGACTTGACCGGGAATCCTTCTGGTTCGTCATGGACTGTCATGACTGGATGCATCCCTTTGACGAAGAGGGGAAGCGTCGTGGCTATGAAGACATCCCGAAGAGCATCAAGGATCTGATCGACGATCCCTATCGCTCCTTGGCTGGCGAACTGCGGCATGTCGGCGGCTATGCCAAGGACACGACGCCGTTCAGCGAATTTCTCTGGGCTGATTTCTTGCGCCGCCGCATCAAGCGCAAAGATCTGGAGAAGAATTTCAAGGCCGCGCTGGAAAAGGCGCATGATCTTGCCAAGCACAGGGATGCCGATTACCTGCCCGGCTGGTGCGGTCCGGTCGCCGAATAACTCTGAACCGATCCGGCAAGCCTGAAGCTTCGTTGGCCGACTGCTTAGCTTCGCGAGCCCGGATTGACTCTGATTCAGCAAGCGCATATTGCAGATGCAGCCAGCCATGCTGGCCGTAAGCGTTTGACGTCAAGCAACGCACTCAACGATCCTCGTCGGTCGGAGTGCGTTTTTTTGTGCCTTCGCCGATCGAGGAAAAGCCTGGAGATTATCATGGCTTTTCAATCGACACCTGATCCGGCGCGCGGCCGGCTGATGCTGCTGGCCGCCATTCTCTTCATATCCTATCTTTGCATCGGCATCTCGTTTCCGATCGTACCGCTTTACGTGAGCGGACAACTGCAGCTTGGCAATGTCTGGGCGGGGCTTGGCGTCGGCATTGCCTTTCTGGCGACCATCCTCACGCGCGGCTATGCCGGTGGGCTCTCGGACCATCGCGGCGCCAAGGTCGCGGTGGCACAGGGGCTTGCATTCTATGTCGCCGGCGCTTTGACGGCTCCGGTCGCCGGCCTGCTGACGCACATGCCATGGCCATCCTTCCTGCTCCTCCTTCTGGGACGCTTGGCTCTGGGGCTGGGAGAAAGTCTGGTCGCCGTCGGCATTATCGCCTGGGGCATTGGTTTCGTCGGCCCGGCGCGTTCGGGCCGGGTCCTGGCGCTGGTTGGCGCTGCCATCTATGGAGCGCTTGCGGTGGGCGGGCCGATCGGGCTGATGTTGTTCAGCCGGTTCGGCTTTGCAGGGACGATGGCGATCAGCGCTGTCCTGCCATTCCTCGGCTTGGTGGCGATCTGGCGGGTTCCCGGCGTTGCCCCGCATCCCGGTGCGCCCCGCCCGCCATTTTGGAATGTCGTCAGCAGAGTTTGGCTGTATGGGGCGATCGTATGCCTTCAGGGCATAGGCTTTGCCGCGATCGGCGCCTTCTTCACGCTCTATTTCCTCGACCAGGGATGGAACTACGCTGGGCTGGGCTTGACCGCCTTCGGCGTCGGCTTCGTTCTGGTGCGCGTGTTCTTCGGCCATCTGCCTGATCGTATCGGTGGCTTACCGGTCGCCCTCGGGTCACTGGCCGTCGAAGCGGTAGGCCAATTGCTGATCTGGAGTGCCACCGATCCCATGCTCGCCCTGGCGGGTGCCTTTTTAACCGGTCTCGGATGCTCGCTGATTTATCCTTCCATGGGCCGCGAGGTCGTTCGGCAGGTGGAGCCGCATCTGCGCGGCACGGCGCTTGGCGGCTTCTCGGCCTTCCAGGATCTCGCCTACGGGCTGACCGGGCCATTTGCCGGCCTTTTGGCCGACCGGGCCGGCTATGGCAGCGTCTTCCTGGCGGGCACTGCCGCTGCGATCGCCGGCCTGTTGATTGCGCTCTCGCTCCGCAGAATACGCACCGTCGCGTTCAACTGAATGATATGCGGCCCCTCCGATTTGGCGGGGCCGCATAAAGCTCTTCGCGACGTTGCGCCCGTGCCTCCTTTGTCGCCGGCAACGGCCAGCCCGCGGTGGGAAACTAGCGCATCTGCAATATGATCGGGCTGCTGCTTGCGGGATCTGTATGCTCGCGCAATGCCTTCACATCGTTTGCCGAAACCGCTCCACCATGATTTCCCCAGGATGAGCGCACGAATGTCAGGACATCGGCAATCTGTTGGTCCGAAAGCTGCTGGCGGAAGGGCGGCATGCGATAGGCGTCCGGAATGCCGTTCGCCACGACGCGGCTGGAGCCGTTCAGCGTTACATTGATCTGGGAAGCGTTTTCCTTCGCAAGCGAAGCGGCAGAGCCGGCGAGCGGCGGAATCCATTGCTGCTTTCCGCGTCCGTCGACACCATGGCAGAAACTACATTTGGCGACGAATGTCTGGGCGCCCGGGATCTTCTCGCGGTTGGAAAGCGATACGTTCTGGGCGGTACCTTCGTCATATTGCCAGGGGGCGCCGTCGCGGGCGGGATCGCCGGGCAGGGATTTCAGGTAATGGCTTATCGCCTTCAGGTCGTCATCACTCATGAACTGTGTCGAATTGTTGAAGGCATCCGCCATCGAGCCGAAGACGACGGCATGACCATTCCTGCCGGTCTTTAGGAAGGCATAGATATCGTCCTCGCTCCAGCGGCCAAGGCCGGTATTGGGGTCGCCACGCAGGCTCGGCGCATACCAGCCGTCGAGGAGAGCACCGGAAAGATAGGGCGGGCTGCTCTCATCCAGCGCTTTTTCCGCCATGGTGATTGCGCGCGGCGTATGACAGCTGCCGCAATGACCAGGCCCCTGCACGAGATAGGCGCCACGGTTCCACTGGTCATCACCGGCCGTTTTCGGCTGATAGGTGCCGCCTTCGGTGAAGACCGCGTTCCAGAGCGCCAGAGGCCAGCGCATGTTCATCGGCCATTTTATGTCGGAGGGTTTGTCCGCCTGCTTCACAGGCTCGACCCTATTCATGAAATAGGCATAGAGCGCACGAATGTCGTCGTCGCTCATCTTCACATAGGAGGGATAGGGCATAGCCGGATAGAGGCGATGACCGTCGCGTGCAATGCCCTGCCGGACGGCACGGTCGAAGTCGGCGAGCGTATAATTGCCGATCCCGGTTTCCTTGTCCGGCGTGATGTTGGTCGCGAAGATGGCGCCGAGCGGCGTTCCCATCTGCAGCCCCCCGGCAAAGGGTGCGCTCTTCGGCGTGCTGTGACAAGCAACGCAATCGCCCAGGCGCGCGACATATTCGCCGTGCTGCAGCAACTCTTCCGAGGGTATCTGGACCACGGCGACATTATCAAAGGGAGATGCCGGCTTGCGGGTTACGAACCACGCGACGGCGCCAGCCACAAGCACGACAATCAAAAGAAGAACCAGAAGAAATCTCTTCAAGAGGGTGCCCTCATGTCTTTGCTTCGGGGTTTCGCACTCGGCTTTTGAAGGAGCCAACTACGCCGGCTCTCGGATCCGCTTGGGACGAGAGCCGGATATGTGCCTGGCGCAGCGAGTGCTGCGCCTCAGCTTTCAAAGGTGTAGTTGGAGAGAGGCATGCTGCGTATCCGCTTGCCTGTCAGCGTGGACACCGCATTGGTGACCGCCGGCGGGATGGCTGGCAGGCCCGGCTCGCCGATGCCGCCCATTTCCGCCCCGCTTTCGACGATGCGGACGTGAACGCGCGCCATGCGATCCGGCGGCAGGATCGGATAGAGGTCGTAATTGCGCGCCACCGGCTCGCCGTTCTTGTAGACGGCCTCCTCCATCAGCACCTGCGACATGCCGAGTGCGGTCGCCGAATTGACCTGCGCTTCGATGATTGCCGGATTGACGATGCTGCCGGGGTCGATCGCTTCCCAGACGTCATGGACGACGACCTGGCCGTTGCGGATCGACACTTCGGCGATCGCAGCCGTGTGGCTACCGAACGGAGAGGCCATCGCCACGCCGCGCGCGCGCCGCGAACCGTCGTCTGCCGTGAAAGGCCCCCGCTTCCAGCCGCCGGAGAGATCGCCGGCCGCTTTCAGGAGATTGCTCAGCCGCTCGTTCTTTTGCAGCAGCTTGAGGCGCAGCTCATAGGGGTCCTGCCCACCCTTGTCCGCCAGCTCGTCCAGGAACGTCTCGTAGAAGAAGTCGTTCATGGAATTGCCGACAGAGCGCCAATAGGCGAGCGTCGTCGGGTTTTTGACGTAGATCTGCGCGATGCGGTAGTTCGGGATTGCATAGGATTTACCGGCAAGGCCCTCCAGGGCCGTCGGATCCAGCGAATCCTCCTTATGACCGTAGACGCCTTCCGTCGGACCCTCGCAAGCGCTGATGGCCTCGAGTGCCACCGGCATGCCGTTGGCATCAAGTGCGCCGCGGAAGCGCACGGCCGCCATCGGACGCATCGGATCACGCAGAAACTCCTCCTCGCGGCTCCAGATGAGCTTGACCGGCCGCCCGACTTCCTTTGCAAGCTGGATGGCCTGCGGATAGGGATTGGCCGATGGATACAGGAAATGCCGTCCGAAGAAGCCGCCCAGAATGGGGCTATGAATTATCACCTTCGATGGATCGAGGCCGGTCAGCTTGGCTATGTCGGCCTGGAATTGCTCGGGCGCCTGGTTGGGCATCCAGAGTTCGAGACTGCCATCGGGGTTGAAGCGGGCCAGGGTCGATGGCGGCTCCAGCTGCGCATGATGCAGATACTGGCTCCTGTAGGTGGCGGAAACGACGGTCTTGGCGCCGTCGAAAGCCTTGGCGATATCGCCGACATTCTCCGCTTCCTTGCCATTGCCCGGTTCGTTGGCGAGCTTGTCGTTGAAGGCCGTGGTTGAAAAATCGGCGGGCATATAGCGGAGCTCAGGATTGGCGTCCGAGCCGGGATCGCGCCAATCGACCTGGGCGGCCTCGGCTGCCCGCTTTGCATTCCACCAGCGTTCGGCGACGACTGCAACAGCGCCGGGCAGGCTGTGGACGGAATGAACACCCGGCATTGCCTTGAGCTGCTCTTCGTTGCGGATCTTGCCGATGGTCAGGCCGAGGCGAGGAGCGTGCTGGACGGCGGCATGCAACATGCCGTCAACCTTGCAATCGATGGCGTAGACTGCCTTGCCTGTCGACTTGTCGTGGATATCGAGCCGCTCAACCGGTTTGCCGATCCAGCGGAATTTGTTTGGGTCCCGAAGCGCCACGCTCTCAGGGGCAGGAACCGGCAGATCCAGTGCTTCGCTCGCTATGTCGCCGTAGGCAAGGCTGCGCCCCGATGCGGCATGGATCACGCGGCCCGGCTCTGTGGTCAGTTCGGTAATCGGCGCATCCAGGCGCTTGGCGGCGGCTTGCAGGATCATGTTGCGGGCGAGCGCGCCGAGCCGGCGCATGGTCTCATAGCTGGTGCGCACCGACATGCTGCCGCCGGTGATGCGCATCTGGCCATGCACGACCAGATAGTCGCTGCCCGTGGGCGCGTTTTCGACGACGAAGGTTTTCGGGTCGGCATCGAGTTCCTCGCCAACGATCTGGGCCATCGCCGTGAAGACGCCTTGCCCGCCTTCGACGAAGGGGCTCATGAAGCGGATGGTGCTGTCCGGGCGAATTTCGAGAAAGGCGGGAACGCGTGTGCCTGGAGGCATTGGGCTTGCCGCCTGCTGGGCTCGCGCGCGGCCAACCGGAACGCCGAAGCCGAGGACGAAAGCGCCTGCTGCTGCACCCGCAGATGTCAGGAGAAAGTGCCGGCGTGAGATATTGACCGGGGATCCTGTGGGAAACTCATCTTCGGGAACGAGATTGCGGTTGGTTTCGGTCATAGCGTTTCTCCTTCTTTGGAAGAGAGATCTTTGACCGCCGTCTTGATCGCATTGTAAGTCCCGCATCGACAGAGATTGATCATCGCCGCAGCGATCTCGTCATCGGAAGGATTGGGTATCTGCTTGAGAAGTGCGGTCGCTGCCACGACTTGTCCCGATTGGCAGTAGCCGCATTGCGGAACCTGATGCTTGACCCAGGCGGCGACAACACGCTTTCCAACCGGGTCCGCCTCGATCGCCTCGATCGTCGTAATCTGGCGGCCGGCGACGCTGTCGAGGGGCGTTACGCAGGAGCGCACCACTTCGCCATCGACAAGAACGGAACAGGCACCACATTGTGCCAGCCCGCAGCCATATTTCGTGCCGGTCATGCCCAGCTCATCGCGGATGATCCAGAGGAGCGGCGTATCTCCCTCCGAATCGACTTGGTAGGATTGGCTATTGATTTGAAGATTCATGAGGCGCCTCCTGAGGCTTTCGATCGCGAACCTTCATTGCCAGCGCTGTTCGATGATCTGGATGCTCAACGAACGGATGATGCATAGCTCAGGCTCACAACCCGGACTATAACACTGAACCGACCGCATCAAAAAGATTAGTATGTGAAATGCGATAGACGTTAGAAACCGGATTCATAAATCCGGTTTCCAGGCTCATTTCGCTCGCGCGAAGGGAGGCTGCCGGATCGAAGAGGTGATCGATGCGGCTCCGGCACTAAGCCATAATATGTTGATTTTAATGCGTAATCGCACAACTATGATCCTGCACGTCCTCGCCGCCCATGCCGGGCACTGCGACATCGGTGAGGACAATGAAACCGGGGCCGTCTGCGAAATTGGCGCCGACAACCACGAGATTGTGATCGCCCATTTCCTTCGCCGGGTCCTTCAATGTTTTGGCGAGCGCCAGGAACGGATTGAAGTCGCCCAGTGTCTCGCCCTTGACCCGGACCGCCAAGAACTTGTGGCCGGCGATGGTATCGGGAAGGGGTGCCCAGTCGGTGCCGATCTGGTCGGTATCGGCCTTGAGGGCTGCCCGTGCATCGGCGCTCAGGCAATCGACGTGGATATGCAGCTGGTTCTGCGAGCGCGCCTGCTGCGCGTTGACGGCCAGGCTGAGGCCGTCGCGCGGGAGCGCATGCGGCAGTCGGACATCGACATCGGCTCGCTCGGCCCAGGCATCGGCAAAGAAGTTATGCGTTGCAGGATCAAGGAGTGCCGCGCTCTCCATGCCGGTGATCTTGTCGGTCGGAATCAACAGAACTTGCGCAACGCCCCGCAGATCCTTCAGCATCGCGTAGTGCCCGGCCGTATTCACCGAAAGGCAGGGTGCCGTCTGCACCACGCACTTGTCATGAACGATCTTCCAGAGCACGTTGGAGTCGGCGAAGGCCGGCGCGAAAAGGAAGGGGAGGAAGGATGCGGCAAGAGCCGTGACGCGACGCGAGAATGTCATTGCAGGAAATTTCCCAGGTTCAAACGGTTTGGCATTGTCCGAAATTCCGGAGGGCGTAGCACAGGCCTATTAGGCTGATGTGACGGCTTGACGGCGGCAAGTGTCAAATGCGGGCAGGCGTGCCGTAGAGATTGCGTGATATCAGCTTCGCTTCATCCCGGGCTAAGGCCGCTTTCAGTTTGGTTGCCTAAATGGCAGAAACCGGGGAAATCCATGTCTCGCACCCGGAGGGGATGAGGTCGTTCGCGATGGCCTTTGAACATCCGCTGCGAGGTGTTCGCAACGCTCGATCGCCGCAATTTGCGGCTGACACAAAACGATCAGGAGCTTGAAATGGGTATCGGAAAGCTGATTGAAGAAGTTGCAGGTGCCGTGGCTGCCGACGAGGCCGTTGAGGCTGTCGACCCGAATGCCGGTTTTCTGACGAAGGCCGCGGCCGCCGTCGCCGGCTTCGAAGGCGTCAGCAAGCTGACGGACGTGCTGAAGGAAAAAGAACAGGAACCGGCTGCCGACAATAGCAGCGATCAGAACGGCTGACAGGAAGCGGCAAGCACGCCTGCCGAAAAGATTTTGAAAGCCGGGCATGTCCCGGCTTTTACCTCAGGCCCATCAATCTTCCATCAGTTTTCAGCCATCGGCCTCGACGGGGATAAAGGGGCGAAAGAATCCAGTCGGCTGCAGGATCGAACTGGCGATATTGGCGATGATCGGGCCTGACGTCTCGCTTTTTGCCAGAGCCTCCTTCCAGACCGGATCAGCCACGAATTCCGCCCATTTCCGCTGGCGCTCCTCTAAAGATTGCCATTCAAGGAAATAGATGAGGTCGTTGCTGGAAGGCCCGATCATCGTCGTCCAGAAACCGAGGGGGCGGATGCCGAGCCGGCTCCAGATCGCCAGTGTCGCCGTTTCGAAGCGCTCCTGGAGCGCGGGCAGCTTGCCGGGCAAGCAAGTATAGATGCGCATTTCATGGATCATGAGAAATCCTCCTTGGGTGAATTCAGAACAGGCCGAGCATGTCCCTACGAGCCAGACTTAAAAACAGTTGAGCGATAACAGCGGGTTGTGATTGCTTCTGGCGCTGAAACAAAACGGCGTTTTAGATGACGCGCTCTATTATTGCTCGATTTGAGCATAAGTGAAGCGGGCTTCATTTTTCAAGTGATTTTACGGACCGAGAATGGGGCGTTGATCGATTCCCTCATTCCGCCGGCATGCAGTGGCGGGCGACGCAGGACAAGCAGCAGGGGCTCTTTCTCATCCTCCGATCGGTTCAAGATTTGCCCATCTGTCGGGGCTTGACGAAAACAAGCCAGGCATTAATTTAAACGGAGGCGCCTCCGTTTATTTGTGGCGTCCTCCGCTTCCTAATTCAGATGAGAGCCGACCGTGGCAGCACAATCCCATCGGCCCCGTCTTCCTGAAAGAAACCCACAGCAACCGGTAGACCGACGAAGAGTTTCTACTAGATTTCGTAGGTCTCATCTTCGTGACGATGGCAGGAGCTTATCATGACACGAACCATCCATATCGCGCTCGACATTAACGGGCAGCGCCACGAACTCGATATCGAGCCACGTGTGACGCTGCTCGATGCGCTGCGTGAGCATCTTTCCCTCACCGGCACCAAGAAGGGCTGCGATCAGGGACAGTGCGGCGCCTGCACCTGCCATGTCGACGGTAAGCGCGTGCTATCCTGTCTGACGCTCGCCGCGCAGGCCGAAGGCCGCGAGATCACGACGATCGAGGGGCTCACCGGCGAAGCCGGCGATCTGCATCCGGTCCAGGCGGCTTTCATCGAGCAGGACGCCTTCCAGTGCGGTTATTGCACGCCGGGCCAGATCATGTCGGCGGTTGCCTGCATTCGCGAAGGGCATGCCGGCTCGGATGCGGAGATCCGTGAATATATGTCCGGCAATCTCTGTCGGTGCGGGGCCTATAACAGCATCGTTGCGGCGGTGCGCCAGGCCGCGGAGGTGGCATGATGCGAAACTTCTCCTATCTGCGCGCCACATCGACAGCGGAAGCCGCCCAGGCGGCGCAACAGGCCGGCGCCATGCTGCTCGCCGGTGGAACGACACTGCTCGATCTTGCCAAATGCGGTGTCGGCGAGCCCGATACCGTCATAGACATTACTCATCTCTCCGGCATGAGCGGCATCACCGTTAATGCCGATGGTGCAACGATCGGCGCGCTTGCCAGGATGAGCGAAGTCGCCGACCACAGGGATGTCCGCGCAGCTTTCCCGGCCGTTTCCGAATCCTTGTCTCTGGCGGCCTCTGCCCAGCTGCGCAACATGGCGACGATCGGGGGCAATCTCCTGCAGCGCACGCGCTGTTCCTATTTCCGCGATCCCGGCGCCTTTCCCGCCTGCAACAAGCGTCATCCCGGTTCCGGCTGTTCGGCGATCGGCGGCGTCACGCGCAATCACGCCGTGCTCGGAGCGAGCGAAGCCTGTATCGCCTCCTATCCGGGCGACCTGGCGATTGCTCTGGTCGCATTCGATGCCGTGGTGGAGACGGATAGCCGCAAAGTTGCCGTCGATGATTTCTTCCTCCTTCCGGGCGATACGCCGGACAAGGAAACCGTCCTGCAGCGCGGCGAGATTGTCACTGCTGTCACCATTCCTGCGTCCGCCGCTGCCCGGAACTCCACCTACCTCAAAATCCGCGATCGGCAGTCCTATGAATTTGCTGCCGCAAGTGCCGCAGTCGGCCTGGAGCTTGAAGCCGACGGCAGGACGGTCCGCGATATTCGCGTTGCCATCGGCGGGGTCGCCACCAAGCCCTGGCGGGCACGCAATGTGGAGCAAGCGCTGATCGGTAAGGCGCTCACCTTGGAAGCCGTCGAAAAAGCAAGCCGGCTGGCCATGGAGGGTGCCGTCGATCATGGCGGCAACCGTTACAAGATAGAACTTGCGCCGCGCGTCATTGCCCGCGCCATTTTCAAAGTGGGAGGTCTCGCATGACCATGATGGAACCCCGTAAACATGGCGATGCTTCCGACGGCACGGTCGGCGGTCGTCAGTCGCGCTTCGAAGGCAAGATGAAGGTGACGGGCACGGCGACTTATGCCCTGGAATATCCGGTCGAAAACCTCGCCTATGCCGTCCTCATCCAGAGCACGATTCCGGCTGGCCGCGTTATCAAGGTCGATGCCTCGGCAGCACTTGCGATCCCGGGCGTGCTGATGGTGCTGACGCCGGAGGACGATCTCGGTCTCAAGCTTTCGGCTGATTGGGGCGGCAACAAGCCTGCTGACGGCCCGTATTATCCGCTGCCGCGCGAAGTGCAGTTTAACGGCCAGTCGATTGCCGCCGTCATTGCCGAAAGCCGCGAATTGGCGACAGAGGCTGCCAGGCTGGTGCTCATCACCTATGAAGAGGGTAAGCACGTCGCCGATCTCAACGATCCGAATGCTGGCGAGGGTAAGCTCATGGAGCCGCTCTCGGTTGCCTGGGGTAATGCCGAGGCTGCACTCGCCGCTTCCCCGGTGCGCATCGAGGCGGAATATTCGACGCCGCGCGAATATCACGTGGCGATGGAGCCGCACGGGCTGACGGCGAAATGGGATGGCGACCAGCTGACCATCTGGGAGCCGAGCCAATGGTCCCACGGCATGGCGCGCATGTATTCCGAATGGTTCGACATGCCCTATGAGAATGTCCGCATCATCTCGCCCTTTATCGGCGGTGGTTTCGGCTCCAAGGGGCAGCCGCTCGCCTATGGCGCAGTCGCCATCGCGGCCGCCAGAAAGCTCGGCCGACCAGTGAAACTCGCGGTCACCCGCCCGCAGAATTTCACGAGCTACGGCGGACGCGCAGGGACCAGACAGAAGATCGCGCTTGGCGCGACGCAGGATGGCATCCTACAGGCGATCGTCCATCGCGGCGCCAGCGAAACCTCGCTCGATGCGGACTGGCCGGAGCAGACGGGAGCGGCAACATCGATTCTCTACAAGGTCGAGAACTTCTCCTCGCAGCACCACGTCGTGCCGGTCAACAGCGTCACGCCTGGCGCCTTGCGTGGTCCCGGCAAGAATCCGAGCGCCTATGGCATCGAATGCGCGATCGAGGAACTGGCCTACAAGCTCGGCATGGACCCGCTCGAGCTTCGGCTGAAGAACTATGCCGATCACGACTATCAGTCCGGCAAACCGTGGTCGACGCGTCGGCTGCGCGAGGCGCTGACGGAAGGTGCGGAAGCCTTCGGCTGGTCGCGGCGCAGCCACGCGCCGCGCTCGATGCGCGATGGCAAGACGCTGATCGGCTGGGGCATCGGCTGCGGCACTTTCCCGGTCATCCGGGCACCGAGCGAAGCGATGATCCGCATCCTCGGGAACGGCCGCGTCGAGGTCGTCAGCGGCGCGATCGACATGGGGCAGGGGACCTATACGATCCTTGCCCAGAGTGCCGCGGAAGTCTTCGGCATTCCGGTCGATCAGGTCGAAGTCCATCTCGGCGATTCACGCCTGCCGGGCTCGGCGATCGCTGGGGGCTCGATGCTGGCCGGATCGATCATGGGCGCCGTCCATAAGGCAGCGGTCGCGGCCCGCGACGAACTCATCGGTCTTGCCCTCAGCGATGCCAACTCGCCCTTCCGCGAGACGGGCGCGAACACGCTGAATTTCGCCGAGGGGCGCATCGTGGCACCGCGCGGCGAGACGCCGTCGCTGACGCTGGCCGAGCTGATGTCCACGCTGAAACGTGAGGAGATCGAGGTCCGGCGCAATACCCTGCCTGACGGTGCGAACGCACAGGAGCAGCTTCAGGCCTGGACCACCATGGCTAAAGTTCAAGGGCCGACCATGGGCGATTATTCCATGCACAGCTGGTGCGCCCATTTCGCTGAAGTGCGGGTCGACGAGGATTTCGGTACGGTGCGTGTCTCCCGCATGGTCTCCGCCTTCGATTGCGGCCGCCTCTACAATCCCAAGCTTGTCGAAAGCCAGTGGCGCGGCGGCATCATCATGGGCATCGGCCAGGCGCTTCTCGAAGAGGGCCTGATCGATCAGCGCAACGGACGAACCGTCAACAACAATGTCGGCGACTACCTCGTGCCGACGAATTCCGACATTCCGGATATCGAGGTGATCTCCGTCGGCGTGCCGGATTTCGATGCCTCGGCGCTCGGCGGCAAAGGCGTCGGCGAGGTCGGCATCGTCGGCGTGGCGCCGGCGATTGCAAATGCCGTATTCCATGCCACGGGCAAGCGCGTTCGCGACCTGCCGATCACCTTGGAGAAGCTGCTCTAAGGGCAGGGAGGTTCGAGCCGCATTGCGTAAAGCATGCGGCTCGAATGCTTCGAGGCTACCCCAGTTCCGGCGGGGAGAACGAGCGACCGCAGATTTTTGTGCGGTTCGCCAGAATGCCGAAACGAGATCGGCGCGGTTCTCGAGGCGCGCGGTCAGCAACCTCATTGTGCTGGAAAAAACTTCTCCTCTTTAGTCGATAAAAAATATGGATTGGCTTCTCATCGAATGCCTCTCTGCCATTCTGTGCCCCGTATCGCTACCCGCACCAATTTGATCGACAGAAAGACAAAAATCATGACCTACCGCCCCGATCCGGAACGCTATGACTCGGCCCATTTTCGCCGCGTCGGACGAAGCGGCCTCAAATTGCCCGCCATCTCCTTTGGCCTCTGGCATAATTTCGGCGATACGACGCCCCTCGATGTCCAAAGGTCGATCATTTTCAAGGCGTTCGATCTCGGCATCACGCATTTCGATCTCGCCAACAATTATGGCCCGCCGGCGGGAAGCGCCGAGATCAATTTCGGTCATATCCTGAAACAGGATCTGGCCGCTTATCGCGACGAGCTCATCATCTCGTCCAAGGCCGGCTGGGATATGTGGCCGGGTCCCTATGGCCGAGGCGGCGGATCGAAGAAGGCGCTGCTTTCCAGCCTTGACCAGAGCCTCACCCGGCTCGGCGTCGATTATGTCGATATCTTCTATTCCCATCGCTTCGATGCGGAGACGCCTCTGGAAGAAACGGCCGATGCGCTTGCTCAGGCGGTCCGGCAGGGCAAGGCGCTTTATGTCGGCGTATCGTCCTATTCCGGCAACAAGACGCGCGAAATCGCAGCGCTTCTGAGGGAGCGACAGGTGCCGCTTCTGATCAATCAGCCGGCCTATAATCTCTTCAATCGCTGGGTCGAGAAGGATTTGCTTGCCGCGACGGATGAAGTCGGAGCCGGTATCATCGCCTTCACGCCGCTCGCCCAGGGCTTGCTCACCGACAAGTATCTCAACGGCGTTCCGCAGGATGCCCGCGTCAACCGGCCGGGCGGCGACTTCCTGCGTCCGGAGCATTTGAAAGAGGAAAACATCGATCGCGCCCGGGCGCTCAACGAGATCGCCAAGCGTCGCGGCCAGTCGCTCGCCCAGCTTGCCATCGCCTGGGTTCTTAGGGATCCGCGCGTGACGTCGGCCTTGATCGGTGCAAGCTCGGCGCGTCAGGTCGAGGAAAACGTGGCCGCCCTGAACGACCTCACATTCAGCCCCGAGGAACTCGCCGAGATCGATCGTTATGCCGTCGAAGGCGGTATCAATCTTTGGGAAAAGCCCTCGCATGACGAGGCCGTCTGATACGATTAAAGGATCTGCCCGAACCAGCGGGCAGATCTCTTTTGCGGGAGCTAAGCTCGCGCGTCAGCCGCCATATTCTATGATCTCAAGTCCGGCATTGTAATCCGTCGCATAGATCAGACCCCTGGCGTCCACAAAGACGTCGGCGGACTGGATGACTTTCGGCCGGCCGGGACGGCGGTCGGTCATGACAGTCGGTCCCGCGGGCACGAGAGCGCCCGTTTCGACCGGACGATAGGGGTTGGAAATATCGAAGGCACGGATACCGGCATTCTGCCAAGTCGCAAAGATCAGCGTCTCGGAGACGAACGAGCCGGGCCGGTTTTCATGCAGATTGTGCGGGCCGAAATGACCACCCTTCTTCGTGTAGTCGATTTCGGTTGGGATGGGGAAAGTCGAGATGCTGATCGGATTTTCGGGTACGCGGATGTCGAAGATCCAGGTATGTTTCCGGCCGTCTTCCTCATTGTCCAGCACGGCTTCATCCGCCACGACAAGAAGACCGCGGCCGGGAAGTGGCAGCGGAGAATGCGTGCCGCCGCCATAGGGGGGGCACCAGTTATGGTGCTTGATGAGCCGAGGGGCGGAATGATCCTTGATATCGAGGAGCGTCAGTCCGCCATCTCGCCAGCAGGCATAGGCGGTGTCGCCATGGACGAGTGCATGGTGCAGGGCGTAACGCTTGCCGTCGCCCCAATCAGGCGTTTCTCCCGCCGCCCTGTTCATGCCGGGGAGCCACCATTGGCCGACAAGTTCGGGCCTGGTTGGATCGGCCATGTCGATGGTGACGAAGATATAGTCGGTAAAGCCGTCGAGCAGCGCCGAGGCATAGGCATAGCGGCCGCCGACATACCATAGCCTGTGAAAGCCGACGCCTTCGACATCCAGTTGGCCGATTTTGCGCGGCCTGTCGGGAACGGAAATATCGAATACGCTCATGCCGGCGGTCCAGGCGCGCTCACGCTTTCTGGAGGCGACCGTCTCGCCGACGGACTGCGTGTAGTAGGCCTTCTCGTCCGTGAAGGTTTCTACGTCGGCAAAGAGATCGAGCGCGTTGATGACCAGCAACAGGTCGTCATGCGTCTGCAGATGGATGTTCCAGGTATTGGCCGGCGCCGGCACGTAGTTGACCGTCTTGGGGCTTTTCGGGTCGCGAACGTCAACGATCGAGAAGCCCTGAGACCAGGGATGGGCAACATAGGCGTAGCCTCGATGAACCATCAATTGCAGCCCATCGCCACGGCCGCCGATATCGCTATGGCCGATCAGTGTCATGTTGCGGGCAAAGTCGGGTTTGGGGAGGTCGGTCGACGCCATGGGTCTTCTCATGAATAAACAGAGTAAGGAGGGCCGCCTTTGACGGCGGCCCCTGCGAAAGCGGCTGATAAATCTCAGTTCTTGGCCGCCGGGATCCAGGCAGCCGTCGCGGCATCGCTTTTCAGGAAGGCCGGGAATTTCTGCTGCAGTTCTTCGATCGTGCCGATCTTGTTGTTGATGAGATCGTCACGCGTAATCAGCGTCGGCTGCAGGAGAACGGAGCGGCCCGGAGACTGGCCGGCAATGGCGAGCGAAATGGCGCGAACGGAAACTTCCCCGACGACGGCAGCGTTCGTCGCCGCGGTTGCGACCCAGGCGCTGTCCGGCTCGACCATCAGCTGGATATCGGCGGTCGAGGTGTCGACGCCATAGATCTTCACCTGACCGGAAAGGCCAAGCTCGTCGATGGCGAGCTTCGCGCCCTTGGCGAATTCATCCCATGGCGTGAAGATCACCGAAATATCCGGATTGGCGCGCAGCACCGCCTTCGTCTGATCGGCGACGGAGGCGGGAACGGTGTCATTGACCACGCCCCATACGGCCTTTTCCTTGAGATTGTGCTTGGCAATGAAATCCTTCCACACGGCATAGCGGCGGTCGAGCGGCGCGAAGCCCGCGACATAGACGGCACCACCGGTAAAGCCATCACCCTTATCCTTCACGGCCTGGTCAAGCACGAGCTTGGCCATATCCTTGTCGCTCTGTTCGATCTGCGGGATTTGCGGATTGTCGAGGTTGACGTCATAGGCGACGACCTTGATGCCCTTGTCGAGCGCCTTCTGTGCGACATCCTTCAGGACTTCGGGGCGGCCATTGTTGATGATGATGCCGTCGACGCCGAGATTGATCGCCTGCTCGACAAGATTGCGCTGCGTATCGTTGTCGTTGCGGGCCTGCGAGACGGTGAGGTTGACGCCGAGCGCATCGGCCTGCCGCTTGACGCCGGCCTCGAAGGCCTGCAGCCAATCGCCGCTGCCAAGGAAGCTGATGACGGCGATATTGACGGGCCTTTTATCGAAAGGAGCGGGCGCGCCGCTAAGTCCCGCCGCCGATGCCGTGGTCATGAAAAGCGAGCCGGCGACAACGGCGGAAGCGATGATTTTGAATAATTTGATCATTGAAAATCCATTGAGTGTTGAGTTGGGACGGATGGTGGGATCATGCTTTGCCGCGGCTGATCCCATAGGTCAGTGCGAGCGCACCGACGAGAACGGCACCCTTGATAAAGTCCTGGGTGTAATAGGGTGCGTTCAGCATCGTCAGGCCGTTCAGAAGCACGCCGACGAAGACGGCGCCGATTGTCGTGCCGAGAACGTTCGGACGGCGCAATCCGAGGACGGCAAAGCCGATGAGCGAGGCTGCGACGGAATCCATCAGCAGCGAGGCGCCGGAGGAAACGTCGCCACGGCCGACGCGGGCCGCAACGATGATGCCGCCCAGCGAGGCGAGAGTGCCCGAAAGCACATAGGCAAAGGTCTTCAGGCGGGCGACATTGGCACCTGCCAACCGTGTCGCCGCTTCATTGCCGCCGGTGGCGTAGAGAAGGCGACCAAGACGCGTACGCTCGGTCAGCACATAGAGCGCGAGCGCGACGATCAGCATGAGGATGACGGGAAAGGGAATGATGCCGAACAGGCTCGATCGTCCGATCGTTAAAAAGGCGGGGTCGACCCTGCCTGACGCTGTCGTCCCGTCGGGAAGGATCAAGCCGACCGAGATCGAGCGCCCCGCCGTCGGAATCAGCTGCAGCCCCGTCAGGAGAAACATGGTGGCCAACGTCGCCAGCAGATCCGGTACCTTGAGCCTGACGATCAGCAGGGCGTTGGCAAGCCCGACGATCGCGCCGAAGGCAAGCACCAGCGGCACGGTTTCATAGGCGTTGAGACCCCATACGATCATCGCGTAGCTCGCGGCCATGACACTGGAGGCGGCCACCGCGCCAACGGAAAGATCGAAGCCGCCGATGGCGAGCGTCACCGTGACGCCGGCACCGATAATGGCGACCACCGAAACCGCCTGGAGGATGCTCATCAGATTGTTGATGTTGATGAAGGCCGGCTGGGCGAAGCTGAAGATGATGACAAGGGCAAGGAGGAGAATAAATACTGCTCCTCGCCGCACGAATTCCTGCGGTGAAACCGTATTGCTTACTGGCCTGACTTGTTCGGGGATTTCTGCGGTACCTTCACTCATCAGGCATATTCCTTGTTCTGTCGGTCGCCTGCGGCCGCGACGTCTGTGAGACCATGATGTTCCATCAACAGCACCCGATCAGCGACTTCGAGCGCCTCTTCCGGATCGGATGTCGCGATCAGGGTGGCGCGGTCGGTGTGGGCGCGTATGGCCGCGATAATGTCCTGGCGGGCGCCGACATCGACCCCCTGGAAGGGCTCGTCGAGAAGCATGAGCCGGCTTGGCTCCGCCTCCCAGCGGGCGAGCACGACCTTTTGCTGATTGCCGCCGGAAAGTGACCAGACAGATGCCTCAGGACCGGGGGCCTTTATGCCGAGGCGCCGGATGGCCTTTTCTCCCTCGCGGCTTTCCCGCCCGGAAAACAGGAAGCCCGACGGGTACCAATGTTTCAGATGCGGCAGGCTGATCGTTGCCGCAATACTCTCTCCCGGCCAGTCCGATGGCATGAGAGAAGAACGATGGCGGTCAGCAGCGGCCATGACGGCGCCGCGGGCGATTGCATCCGCGGGCGAGCGGGGCTGAAATGCAATGCCGTCCAGGAGTGCCGTGCCGGAAGCAAAGCGCTCAAGGCCGAAAAGGGTCGACAGAAGCCGGCTCTTGCCGGCGCCGAGAACGCCGGTAATGGCGACGACCTCGCCGGCATGGAGCCTCAGATCGATCGGCGGGCTGTCGGCAAGCAGCCGGACAGCCTGAAGTTCCAGTATGGCCCGGTCGAATTGTTCACGGCGATGTGGGCGAGCCGCCTTCATGGAGCGGCCAATCATGGTTTCGATGGCGACGTCGAAGTCGATCGGCTGCGAGAAGGCACCGACATTGCGGCCGCCCCGCAGGACATCAACGCGATCGGCGAGCGCATCGAGATCTGCCGTACGGTGCGAAATATAGAGAATGCCCAGGCCGCGGGCCCTCAGCCTGCGGACGATATCGTAAAGCCGGGCCGTTTCGCGTGCAGAAAGGCTTGCGGTCGGCTCATCCAGGATCAGCAGCTGCGCTTGATTGGAAAGGGCGCGGGCTATGGCGACCATCTGCCGGTCGGCGGTGCCCAGATCGCCAAAATCGCGGTCGAGTGGCAGGTCGAAGCCGGCTTCCGATAGGATTGCTTCCGCTTTCCGCCGCACTGAACGTTTCGACAGAAAGAAGGGCTGGCGTCCGTCAACATATTGGTTGAGCAGCAGGGCATCAGCGACCGAAAGGCCGGCGATCCCGACGACATCGGTCGACTGATGCACCGTAACGATGCCCCGCGCCGTTGCCTCGGCCGGGCTTTCGGGGCGATAATCCGCTCCGTTCCATAGGATGCTACCTGAATCGGCGCGATGAATGCCCGACAGGATTTTGACTAGCGTCGACTTGCCCGCGCCGTTGGCCCCCATCAGCGCGACGACCTCGCCGCGGGCGACGGTCAGAGACGCTCCAGCCAGAGCCTGTGTCGAGCCGAAGGCAAGAGAAAGATTTTGGGCATCCAGCAAGGTCATGGGCAAGGGGTCACCGATTGTCAGCGGTACTCGTAAGCCACTGGCATTCAATTAAAAGGACAAGCCTTGCTTTGTTTATTTAATCTATAGAATAAATTTTTTCTGCGCTTTGGTTCGCCTCCATTCGAGCCTCGATAGGTGGACGGCGGGACTGAGTAAGCCTTGCTCAGGCCTGTCTCCGGGGAGTTTAATTTGTCTGAAATTGCAAGGGAACCGCAAAACCCTTCCTTTAATCTACTATTTTTGTAGACAATATAAAACCATTAAATATCAGCAATTTCCGCGATAGCGAGGTGTTTACGTCGCGCCTGCGGAAACATTCGCCAGGGGTTTCCATGGATACAGTGCTCTATCTCGCTTCTCTCGCAACGCGGCCAAGTCTTGCTGCGACCAAACGCGTCTGGTCGATCCTGCAACATTTTCTGGCGGGCCTGATGGTCCTCTTTTCGCTTCTGGTGCTGCTTCACGCATTTTGCGGAAGCTGAGATTCGAGCTTCGATCAGAAATGGATGAGGCGAAGAAAAAGGCCCGGCGTTCTGTATGTGAACGCCGGGCTTTCATGCGATTACTTGATGCTGTTCAGATCGACGCCCTTGGTTTCGCGAACGAAAATTAGGCCGATGACAAGGGTCATCGCAGCGATCGCGATCGGGTACCAGAGGCCATAATAGATATCGCCCTTGGCGGCGCTCATGGCGAAGACCGTTGCCGGCAGCAGGCCACCGAACCAACCGTTACCGATATGATAGGGCAGCGACATGCCGGTATAGCGGATGCGGGTCGGGAACATCTCGACCAGGATCGCGGCGATCGGGCCGTAGACCATCGTCACATAGATGACGAGGATGGTCAGGATCAGGATGGTCAGCGGCCAGTTGATGGCTGAGGGATCGGCAACCACCTTGAAGGCGCCACCCTTGGGGATGGTGTAGACCGGCATATCAGTTGCGCCACCGGCCTGATCCGCCGTCAGAAGCTTCGCCTTGACGAGATCTGCAACCGGGGTGACTGTCTTGTCGCCCGCCCGCACGGTCGCCGCATCAAGCCCCAGTTCAGGGTTGGCGGCGATGAAGGCGTCAAGCTTGGCGTCCGGCACCTTGGCAGGGTCGCGCACCAGCGGGAAGCCGGCCTTCTGCAAGACAAGGTTCATGTCGTGCGTGAATGCCGCATTCTTTGCCGCTGCACCGGCCCCTGCCGCCGTTGCATCGTAAGAGGTGATGGTCGCGTCGCCGACCTTGACCGTCGCCGGCTGCCCGGCTGGGCCGTCGACAATCGTATAGGGCACGGAAGACTTTGCCAGGAAGGAGGTGGCGATGTCACACGAGCTATTGAACTTGGCGGTTCCCACAGGATTGAACTGGAAGGTGCAATCGCCAGGAGCTGCCGTCACCGTCGCCCGGATGGTTTGCTCCGCTTGGGCCAGGGCGGGGTTGGCGGCGTGGGTCAGTGCCTTGAACAGCGGGAAATAGGTCAGGATCGCCAGCGCAAGGCCCGCCATGATGATCGGCTTGCGGCCGATCTTATCGGACAGCCAGCCGAAGACCACGAAGAAGCCGCTGCCGATCAGAAGCGCGATGGCGATCATGATGTTGACCGATTGACCGTCAACTTTCAGCACGCTCTGCAGAAAGAACAGTGAATAGAATTGGCCGGCATACCAAACCACTGCCTGACCGGCGGTAAGGCCGAGCAGCGCGATCAAGGCGATCTTGGCGTTCTTCCACTGACCGAAGGCCTCGGAGAGCGGAGCCTTGGAGCCTTTGCCTTCTTCCTTCATCTTCTTGAATGCCGGCGATTCACTAAGCGACAGCCGGATCCAGACGGAGATCGCAAGCAGAACGCAGGACAAAAGGAAGGGAATGCGCCAGCCCCAGGCGGCAAAGGCATCCTTGCCGACGGCGTTCTGTACAACGAGGACAACGATCAGCGACAGAAACAAGCCGAGTGTCGCCGTTGTCTGGATCCAGGACGTGTAATAGCCGCGTTTGTTGTCGGGTGCATGTTCGGCAACATAGGTGGCCGCACCGCCATATTCGCCGCCAAGCGCCAGGCCTTGCAGCAGGCGAAGGATGATGAGGATGACCGGTGCTATGATGCCCCAGCTCGCCGAGCCGGGAAGGACGCCGACCAGGAAGGTCGAAAGGCCCATGATCAGGATCGTGACGAGGAAGGTGTATTTACGTCCGACAAGATCGCCGATGCGCCCGAAGACGAGCGCGCCGAACGGCCGCACGAGGAAGCCTGCGGCAAATGCGAGCAGGGCGAAGATATTGCGGGTTGCTTCGGGATAGTCGCTGAAGAAGGCCGTTCCGATGAAGGCAACTAGCGCCCCATAAAGATAGAAATCGTACCATTCGAACACGGTTCCAAGGGAGGAGGCGAAGATGACCTTCTTCTCTTCCCTGGTCATGCCTCGACTCGTCGTCTCGGCCACGGACGTGGATGCCATAAATCAATCCTCCCAATTGCACCAGGGACATGGTCAAAAGACCCGTGTCATGTCCCCCATAATGACATTACGCAGGACCTTCCTGCCGATGGGCGCGGAAAGTCGCGCCAGTGGATGCTCTCCTGATTTCCTCCCCCAGGAGATCACGCACCTGATGCATATGTGAGTGTTGGGCAAAAATTGAAAATTGCAATGGCTGCAACCGCTGCTGCTTATGAAAATCTGTGTGTAAGTATCAAGAAATATGGATATGTCATCGCCCAGCCTAACGGCAGGGGCCTGCCGCCGTGAAAAGTGCTGCCGGGCGCGGCGAAATATGACGCACCCGGCACGGTTCACAGAAGCGGATTCGGGTCGTCTTCGGCTTGTTTCAAGCCGGCTGCAGCTGCAGGCGCCGCATTGGCGGAAAGGCAAGCGCGATCGCGGCCGCCCCCAGCCCCACCATCGACGAGCCGATGAAGAGCCAGGAATAATTGGCGAAGGTATCGAAGATCCAGCCGCCGATCAGAGGTCCGGCGGCCATGCCGATGCTTGAGAGCATCGATGCCGCTCCAAAGACGGTGCCGATGACGCGCGGCCCGAAATATTCGCGCGCCAGCACGGCATAAAGCGGCATCACGCCGCCATAGGCGCTGCCGAAGACGACCGCCAGCGCATAGAATTCGCCGAGTTCGCTGACCAGCAGATAGGTGGCAAGTGCCGCCGCCTGCACCAAGAGGCCGGCGACCAGCACCGGTTTCACACCGAGCCTGTCCGCCAGCGTCCCGTAAAGGAGACGGCCGCCAAGACCCGCAAGGCCCTCGACACTGTAGATGCTGACCGCCGCCATCGGCCCCACACCACAGATGGTGGCGTAACTGACCATGTGGAAGATCGGTCCGGAATGGGCTGCACAGCAGGCAAAGAAGGTCGCGCCGAGCACGAGGAACTGCGGCGAGCGGAAGATCCGCCCGAGAGGCAGGCTCCGTTCTTCCCTCTGCCCGCCCAAGCCGGTAGCTTCGGCAAGAACAGGTGCTCGCCGCACCAGGAGCGCCGCCGGTATCAGCAGAACCCAGGCCATGACGCCGATGACAAGCATGGCAAAACGCCAATCGTAAGCCGAAATCAGGTAGCGGGCGAAAGGGGACACCGTCATCGGCGCGACGCCCATGCCGGCTGAGACCAGGGACACCGCAAGACCTCTGCCCTTGTCGAACCAGGCGGTTGTCGCCGCGATCATCGGTGCGAAGAAGGCGCTGGCGGCAAGGCCGACGAGAATGCCGTAGGTCAGCTGGAATTGCAGAAGCGAGCTCGCCCGGCTTGCCAGGACAAGCGCCAGCCCAAGCAGCAGCGCGCCTATCACCACCACGATGCGGATGCCGAAGCGATCGCTTGCGGCTCCCCAGGCAAAGGCGCCGAGGCCCATGGTCAGGAAATTCAGCGTCATGGCGGCGGCGATGCCGGCATGCGACCAGCCTGTATCGGCGGCAATCGGCACCTGAAAGATCGCGAGGGAAAACATCGCGCCGAGCGCAACACAGGTCATCAGCGCACCGGCGCCAACGATCACCCAACGATAGGACGAACTCATTTTTGCAGCTCCCTTCATCCGGTTCAGCTCAAGGCGCGAAAGATAGGATAATCTCCTTTCGCGGCTGTCTGGAATAAAGACGATTGCATCGGGACGATTTCGACATTGCCGCCGCAAAAATTTTTATCGGCATTGCAAACCATGTTTATGGGTACCTGCCGACGAGATCGCCAGGAGGCAATGGCGTCGTCAGCATCCCGAATTTAATCCTGAGCTCATATAGGGCTGCTAAGACAGCCGCCTCGATGCTGGAAAACCCTGCTTCGCAGCCGTAAGGCCGGCGCATGCAGCCGCAAATGACATACAGGCTCAAAGCAATACCGAACCAGATCCATATCATGGAGCGGACCATTCAATGGCTCATATCGTCATCATCAATCCGCGTTTCGAAACCTCCTACTGGGGCATGGAGCACGCTCTGCCGCTGTTCGATGTCAAAGCTAACCTTCCGGTGGCCTGCCTGCCTTTGCTGGCGGCGCTGACGCCGGCCGAACATACCGTCACTCTGGTGGACGAGAACATCGAGCCGATAGATTACGGCCTGTGCGAGAAGGCTGATATCGTTGCGCTGACGGGGATGATCGTCCAGCGCTTTCGTATGACGGAAATCCTGACCGAGCTCAAACGGCGCAACTGTTTCACCGTCGTCGGCGGACCTTGGGTTACGGTCAAGGAGGATTATTTCGGCAACCTCGCCGATGTCTCCTTCATCGGCGAGGCGGAAGAGACCTGGCCCAAATTCCTGGCTGAATGGCAGGAAGGCCATCATGCCCGGCGCTACGAACAGGCTGACAAGACGGATATGAGCAAGGTGCCCGTGCCGCGCTTCGATCTCCTGAAGATGGACGAATATGCTGTTGGCAGCATCCAGTTCTCGCGCGGCTGTCCGTTTACCTGCGATTTCTGCGATATCATCGTGGTGTTCGGCCGCAAGCCGCGCATCAAGACCAGCACACAGATCATTGCCGAGATGGAGGCCCTGCTTGCGTCCGGAATGGATACGGCTTTTATCGTCGACGACAATCTCATCGGCAACAAGAAGGCGATCAAGGAAGTGTTGCGTGATGTCGTCGCCTGGCAGGAGCGCCATCATTACCCGATGACGTTCCTGACGGAGGCGTCGATTGATCTGGCTGACGATGCCGAACTGATGCAGCTGATGGTCGATGCCAATATCCGCACCGTCTTCATCGGCATCGAGACGCCGAACGAGGAGGCGTTGCGCGAAACCAGGAAGCTGCAGAACCTGCGCAAGGGCGGGACGATGCTGGAGAAAATCCACACGATCCAGCAGACCGGCATGGAAGTCTGGTGCGGCATGATTCTGGGCTTCGACAGCGACGATGCGACCATTTTCGATGCGCAGCGGGTCTTCATCAGGGATGCGCGCATCGTCAACGCCATGATCGGCATGCTGGCGGCGATCCCGAAGACGCCGCTCTATACACGCCTCGCCAAGGAAGGGCGCCTCGATCATGACGATCCGCCCGCCTACGGCACCAATGTCATCCCGCTCAAGCTTTCGCGCGAAACCTTGCGGGACGGATATCTTTCGGTCTTGAGCGATCTGCATGAGCCGGCCGCCTATTTCGATAGGCTGGATGCGCTTTACATCGATGCGCGTATCGAACCGGAAAGTACCCGCTTACGCCATCTGCGCCGCCATCCGCTGCGTTTGCTGGCGCTCAACACGACATGGGCCCTCGAGGCGGTCGGGATTTTCCTCCGGCTGATGCGCCGGGTGAAGGAGGCGGATTTGCGCGCCACTTACCGTGCACGGCTTTTCAATCTCCTGCGGCATCGGCGCTCTCCCGTCATCCTGCAAATCTATGCCATCAAATGCGCCATGCACTACCATGCCCATATCATGGTGCAGCAGATGCGCACCGGCGGCGGTATCGTCAATTCGTTCTAGTGAGCTCTGAAAGTTCTGCTCGTCGTCGGATCTGCTTTGCAGCCGATTTGACACCGTCATCACCGTTGCTTTGATGCAACATATCGTGCCGGATATTTGCAATTCGAAATTGTGGGGTTGCCGATTTCCGAATCTCGCGTATGATACGCCCATCCGCAAATCGAACAGGGAGGCGTGACATGCATAATCTACATATGTTTACATACGTCTCCGGCGGAATGATGTCGATGGCCTTGGTGTGCGCTGCACCAACTGCACGACGATTCTATAATTAAGGCTTTAAAAAGCTTTATCTGTCGCCGCTTAGGCGTTTTCCCATTAAACCTATATGACCTGCCCAGGGAATAACTTGGTGCGTCGTTGACGCATCCGCTCCTGAAGTCGGTCAAGCTTCAAGAGGACCTGGTCGCGTGATTGCGCCAGGAAAAACGATGACTCATTCACAATTTATAGTTGCCGAGAGTTTGGCGGCAACGATCGATGAACTGTACCAGAAATTCGGTGTCTGGAGGACTGCACGCGCCCTGTTGTTTGTCGCCTGGAAACGGCGGCAGATCTATGAGGGGGTATCCGGATTATCGAATTATCAGCTTCGTGATATCGGCCTTCCCGAGCGTGAGGAAGGGCTGGATTATCGCAGCTTGCTGGCGTTGCATGTGAGCCGCCTTAAATGAGGTGGGTTTGATGCAGATGGACGCTTTACGGCTCGTCCTTCTCGATCTCTGTTGGTTCGAGAATGGCGGTGCGGCAGCGAAATCGGGACGGGCGGGAAACCATTTGCATGGTGGGCTCGCTACTCCGTCCGCTGTAGCTTACCTATCCGCCGCGCGGCGGATATCGCAGGGGGAGGCGATGCCTTCCCCTGCGACCTGACTGGCGTCGAAAGCCGAAACTGGCCGATATCTTCCCGTGCCGGCAGCATATCGGTTTGAATTCTCCAGTGAATAATGATGTGCCGCCAGGAGAGGGTCGCAATCTTCCCGCAATCCGCTTATGCAATGCAGTCGTTCCATTTGTGGGGATGGTTCATTGCGGATCTTGTTGCTAGAGGACGAGCCGGAAATGGCTGCGGCGCTGAGCGCTGCATTGCGGGCTCGCGATGCCGTCGTCGATCACGTGTCGATGCTGGCAGATGCCGAAGAGGCTGCGATAAATCTCCCTTATGATGCCATTCTTCTCGACCGGCAGGTTCCGGATGGAGATGGCTTGTCGATCATTCCAAAGCTGAGGGCTGCCGGCATCGATACGCCCGTCATCGTGTTGACGGCGCGCGGCGATCTCGGCGATCGCATCGGTGGTCTCGATACCGGCGCCGACGATTACATCGTCAAACCATTTGCCATTGAAGAACTGCTGGCGCGATTGCGCGCCATTCTGAGACGCCCCGGCGAGTTGCGGACCGAGGTGGTGAATTTCGGCAGGCTGTCCTATGACTTCGGATGCCACGATATCCTGATTGAGGGCGAGCGGCTCGAATTGCCGCGCCGGGAAGTTCTGGTCTTCGAGGCGCTTGCGCGCCGGCTTGGCCGCACGGTACCGCGCCATGCTCTGGAAGAGGCCGTTTACGGATTCAGCGAAGATATCCAGTCGAATACGCTGGATGCGCATATCTCCCGTCTTCGTCGCAAGCTTGCCTCCGTGGAGTCCGGCCTGGAGATCCATCCCGTTCGCGGCATCGGCTATCTGATGAGACTGAAATCATGAGCGCAAGCCAGCCTTCCCTGCGATGGCGTCTCGTATCGCACCTGTCATTCCTGCAGGCGATTTTCCTGTCGCTGCTTGCGATGCTCATCGTCGCCGCCTTGTGGGCGACCGGCAGCTTTATCTCGCTTCAGCCGGAAGACGAGACCATCGATGCCATCTCTCGGTCGATTGGCCGCGATCAGAATGGCGCCCTTGTACTGACAGAAACATCGGCGCTTTTGGCGCGGCGCGAGAACCTGCCAGGTCTCTGGTTCGTCGTGCGCGATCGCAGCGGCGCCACAATCAAGGGCGGAAACGCGCCGCCGGCCTATGCAGCGTTCGGCGCTGCGCTCGACGGCATCGGACAGGCCCGTTTCGGCAGCAATCTCGGTGGCAGCACCGTACCCGCTGCCCGGCTGCAATGGGTGTCGTCTCCGGCTGGCGAGATCCAGGTTCTGACGGGCGTGGACGGTACCGTGTCGACGGTCCGCATCCTTGGTGCGGTCGGCATCGTCTTCTTCAGCGCCCTTCTGCCGCTGTTGATCGTCACGGCGATCGCAACGATGATTGCAGCACCGCTCGTGGTTCGCCGCGCTTTTTCCTCGCTGGATTCCGCCGTTGCCCGCGCCGGGCAGATCGATATCAATCGCCAGGGGACGCGGCTGCCGGTCGACGATGTCCCGCGTGAAATCCTGCCGCTTGTCGAAGCCGTCAATGATGCGCTGAGGCGGCTGGACGAAGGCTATGAGCGGCAGAAGCGTCTTTTCTCCCATCTTGCCCATGAATGGCGGACCCCGGTTGCGATCCTGCAGGCACGTCTCGATGGCCTGCCGGCAGGCCCTTTGAAGGAGCGGCTCTTCGAAGATACCGTCCGCCTTGCGACGCTTGCCGAGCAGTTCCTCGATCTTCAGCGCCTCAATCACCGCTTTGAGCCGGTTTCGGTTGATCTCGTGGAGGTCGCTGAACACGTCGTTTCAGAACTAGCGCCGCTCGCGATCGCCGCCAATTATGAACCCTGCTTCATCAAGGACGAGGAGGCCGTGGAAGTCCTTGGCGATCGCATGGCCATCGAGCGGGCCGTGACCAACCTCGTACAGAACGCGATCCAGCATGGTGGCCGCCGTGGCAGGATCACCGTCAATGTCGCTCGCGCCACCGGCATCACCGTAAGCGACGAAGGAAGCGGTATCCCGGAGGAAGAACGGGACCGTATCTTCGAGCCGTTTCATCGTCTCCAGGGACGCACTAAGGGGTTCGGCCTCGGGCTGAACCTCGTCGAGGAAATTGCCAGGCTCCATGGTGGAAAGGTCTGTGTCCTCGATGGACCGACGGGTGGCGCGGCCTTCAGATTAAGCTTTCCGATGGCCGAATAGCCTATCGGCTCCCGATGCAATGTTCTCGCAATCGGCTCCCCCTAGGAAAAGCCTGTCGTGCAGGCGAATCTCCTGAGGCCGTATTGGCGGGAACACATGTCAAACACATCATTATTTCTGCGAACTCTGCTGACCAATCCGCGCATGGTGGGAGCGATTGCCCCCTCCGGCCCGGTGCTGGCCGATCTGATTACAAGCGAAATCGGTCCTTCGGCGGGACCGGTTCTCGAGCTTGGCCCGGGCACGGGAGTGTTCACACGAGCCCTTCTCGCACGCGGCATATGCGAAAGCGATATTACGCTGATTGAATCCGCTGATAGTTTTGCCAGCATGCTTCGCCAGCGGTTTCCTGATGCCCGTGTCATCTGCGCCGATGCTGCACGGCTTGATGCTTACGGCCTGCCGGAAGGAGAGCAGTTTGGCTGTGCCATCAGCGGATTGCCGCTGCTCAACATGTCGCCGAAGACGGTCATTGCCATTTTGACCGCGGTCTCGGCGAGACTGCGCGAGGGCGGGGCGCTCTATCAGTTCACCTATGGCCTGCGCTGTCCGATACCGCACCGCCTGCTTGACCGGTTTGGTTTCAAGGCAACGCTGCAGGGCCAGGTGCTTCGCAACTTTCCGCCTGCCAGGGTCTACAAGATCGTCCGCCGCAGGCCGATAAATTCTCCGGCTACTGCCACATGAGCGGCTCCTCCTATCTGTTGGATATCCTGCCCGATCTGGCGGCATGGGGACTGCTTGGTCTTGCACTATGTTCCGCGATCGAGAAGCTTGTCCCCATCCTACCATCGATCGCCCTGTTCTTGATGATCGGCATGCTGGGTGTCGCCCACCCAGTTGATTTGCCCGCAGTGATAGCCGCTACCGCTGCCGGTTCAATGGCAGGCTCGCTGTTCTGGTATGGAATAGGCCGTTGGCTGGGACCTGAGCGTGGCGACCTCGTCGTGCTGAGAATGACCCGGCGTCTGGAGATTAAAGAAGAGTGGTATCTGCGCCTGAAGCGCAATTATCATGGTCACCCCATGCGGGCCACGCTCTTCGGCCAGCTTGTGCCTGTCGTTCGCGCCTATATGGCATTGCCGGCAGGCGTGCTCGCCGTGCCGGCGCCAGGCTTTGCCATCGCGACATTCTGCGGCGCATTGATCTGGAATACGCCGTTTCTGGTATCGGGTTATTTGTTGCGTCAACAGATATTGGCGCCGAATACAGCAGCGCCTGCCGCTATCGCAGCAATCATCTTGGTCAATCTTCTGGTGCTTGCGCTGCTGCGACTTTGCCGGCCAAGCCGCAGCGCGGCTTAGCCGGCTATCACGCTTGCGGTCGGCTATACGGTCAGAACGGCGTATATGACGCCGCCGTTTTCGCCGCGTGTCAGAGAAACATCGGCGATCGGATGCTTGACCTTGTCGATGATCGACTGGACATCCTCATCCGTTCGCCAGATCAGCGGCCAGTTCATGAAGGTTTCCATGTAACCTTCGACACCGATATCCTTGGCGAAGTTTGCAAGCAGGAACTTGCCGCCGGGCTTCAGCATCTGCAGGCAGCGCTCCGTCAGACGCACGGCTACGCTTTCGGCCAGATAATCGTAAAGGCCGGCTGCATAGATGAAGTCGAACGTGCCGAGCTTCTGCGCGCGTCCCAAAATGGTGCGAACGGAGCCGTTGATCGCTTCGATGCAGCTGCCATGGAAAGCCGAGCTCACCGTCCCGACGCTGACGGGATCCTGATCAAGTGCGACCCAGCGCTTGAGCCTGCCGCTCTGCAGAGCTTGGGAGAGCTCGGCTTCGCGAAGATGGCCGGCCGCGATTGCCAGGACTTCGGCGCCATCCGTCGCCTCCGCCACCGCATCGACATGGGCTGCCAGGATCTCACGCCTTTCGCGCACGGCGACGGCGGATGCTGCACGCCGGGTGAAATCGTAAACTTCTGCGCCCAGCGCCGAAGCTTCCGCCACCTGTGCGGCAACGGCTGGATGTTCATAGATGAAATCCAGCAGATAGGCATCCCCGCTATAGCCGCGCGGCTTTTCGAAGGACCATCGCGTCAGAGGATCCTGTAGCAGGTAGGACGACACCGGGTGCCCCTGCGCCACCGAGGCCAGATGCGCCCAGGTCAGGGGTGTCGTCTTGTTTTTCAGCGCCTGCAGACGCTCCGTCAAGGCTTTCATGGTGCCTGGAACGGGCGCGTTTGCTTCGAACGCCTGCTGCGTAAGGGAGAGAATGAGGGCGAGTTCGGCCTCGCCCTCCTTTATTTGGTCGGTTGCAATGTTGTTACCGGACGATCTCGTATGTTCCGAGATGGACTGGGAGGTAACGAGGCTGAAGCCATCTAGAGCGGTTTGAAATTGTTTCAATTTTAAATCATTCCGTGAACACTCCGCAAACCATATCTCAGATAAAAATTGAGCGCTATGGTTTTGTTAATGTCGCTGCGTCAACGCTGTCGTTATCAAACGGATCAAATTGGCCGCCGTGGTGAAGCGAGCGATTGGTTCATTCGAGCGACGCAAAGGTAACGCGGTGGACATGAAGTCTCGGCTAACTCGGGTGATGATGAGCATGCGTCAATTGTCGGGAGGAAGCGAACTTGGCCGGAGCGCTGCTCTGGGCACGGATCGTCCCGATGAGCTGCGTGTGCTCTACAAAGCCTATAGTAATGATGCGCGGCGCGCCCTGGCTCGCAGCGGTCTGTGGCTTGCCGTGCCCGTCTATGTCCTATTCCTCATCACGGATCTGGTCTTCATTCCGGATGTCTCGCATGTGACGATTCCCGCACGGTTCCTGATCGGCGGTTTTTCGCTTCTGGTGCTGGAAACACAGTTTTCCCGCCAGCGTCGTGCCGGCGAGCTGGAGGCGACCTGTGCGGCAGCTGTCGTCCTTGGATATGTCGTCTGGCTGCTGCCGGCATTGCAGACGACCAATGCCGAGGCATTCTCTTATTATGCCGCCTTCGGTGCCATCTTCATGATGGGCGTTAACCTGTTCTTCAGTCTCGAGTTCGGTCTTGCACTTGCCTCGTCGGGGCTGATCTTTGCCTTTTTCCTGCTGTCGCTGACGGAATTTCACTACAGCGCCGCCTATTGCCTGGCCTTTACGACCTTCTATCTCTGCTGCTTCGTGTTCACCTCCTATGTGAACTGGAAATTGAACAAGGAACGTTTCAACGTCTTCCTCAATGCGCGAGAAGCGGAATTGCAGCAGCAGCAGGCGACGGAGCGCGGCGAGGCGCTTCTGCGGCTTTCCATTACCGATTCCCTGACTGGAATGGAAAATAGAAGAGCCGCTGACATAAGGCTGAAGCAGTTTTGGGATCGTTGGCGCGAAAAGCGCGCTCCTTTTGCCATTCTTCTGGTCGATGTCGACTTCTTCAAGAAGTACAATGACTATTATGGCCATCAGGAGGGCGATCACTGTCTCGTCACGGTAGCCAACGCGCTGTCGAATATCGTCGCGCCACTAGGGGCGACGGTCGGGCGTTACGGCGGCGAGGAATTCATCGTCATTCTAGATCTGGAGAGCAGCTCGGATGCGCTGGCGCTGGCGGAGGCGATCTGCCAGGGGATCGAAGCTCTCGATATCGTCCACGCGCAGCGTCTGGACGGTTTCCGGCATGTCACCGTCAGTGTCGGAGCGACGATTACCAGAGACGTCGCCGGTGCGAAACTGGAGAATGTGATCAACGAGGCCGACCGCGCTCTTTATTCCGCAAAGGCGAGCGGCCGCAATTGCGCACGGATATTCGACCCGAACGAGCTGCCCGGCGGGGATGCGAGCGAAAACATCGCGGCCATCCTGAAGATCGCCATTCAGCAAAATCTCGTTTCGCTGGTCTATCAACCGATTCAATATCTCAGGACCGGAGAGATCGGCGCTTACGAGGCTCTGATGCGTCTGCAGCTGCTTGATGGGTCGAATTCTTCACCGGCTGTCTTTATTCCTGTCGCGGAGCGCACGGGCGCCATTATCGAGCTCGGTTACTGGGCAATCAGAAGAGCATGCTGCGATTTGCTCACCCGCGATATTGTCGACACCGTCAGCATCAATGTTTCCCCGATCCAGCTGCGCGCCCCGGGTTTCGCCGCGCAGGTCGCAGCTATTTTGGCGGAAACGGGCGTTTCGGGTCATAGGGTTGCGTTCGAAATCACCGAGGGCGTCGACATGGAAATACGCCCGGATGTGCTCGACAGCATCCAGGATCTGAAGAAGCTCGGCATCAAATTCTGGCTGGATGATTTCGGCACAGGCTTTGCCGGGTTGTCATGGCTTCGCCTGATGGAGTTTGAAACCGTCAAGATCGACAAATCCTTCCTGCATGATGCGGCAAACAACGACGGCGCCAAGATTCTGCTCGAGGATATTATCGGCCTGGTCCGCAATCGTGGCCACCGCATCCTGGTCGAGGGCGTGGAAGACGAAGAGCAGCTCAATCTCGTCAAATCCTTTGGCATCGACGCCGTTCAGGGATACCATATCGGCCGACCGGCACCGGCGCTCAAGCATCCCATTGCAATGATGAATGCCGGCCACCGGCGTCTGCAGGCGACTGCGTGAGAAACCGGCTGTCACCCAGCCGAGGGTGATGAGAATGGCAAGCACCGACCTTTCCGAGATCTATCGAGGGTACATTGCCTGTCTCAACGGGCAGGATTGGCCGAATCTGCGCAAATTCGTCCATGAAGACGTATGGTATAATAGCGCCCATGTGGGGTTGTCAGGCTATCGGCAAATGCTCGAAGGTGATTTTCGCGCCATCCCCGATCTTCATTTCGATATCGCTCTGCTCATCTGCGAGCCGCCGCGTGTCGCATGTCGCCTGCAATTTGATTGCAGACCGACGGGGCTGTTGTTCGGCATGGCGGTGAACGGCAGAAGGGTCCAATTCGCTGAGAATGTCTTTTATGAGTTTCTGGATGGACGAATTCGGCATGTCTGGTCAATCATCGACAAGGCGGCCATCGCAGCCCAACTCTGACAATCACCGCCACCAATGGTGCTATTCGTGCCCAAGGCGCAGTGCCATGAAACCAGCCGCAAAAGCGGCGAGGCCGCTTGCGATAATCGGACCGGAATAGCTGCCGGTATGGTCGAAAATAAAACCGGCTGCCGTCGGCCCGATCAAGGCTGCGATACCGACCGCCGTATAGAGATATCCGATGACGGCGCCGATATTGCGCGTCCCGAACAGATCGGCGGCCACAGCGGGATAAAGGCCGACGCAGCCGCCATAGCTCATGCCGAACGTCAGTGCGAACAATGCCAGCTGGATCATGCCTGATGCCGATGCCCAGAGAGCAAAGGACGCGGCGACGGCAAATGTCAGAGACGCCAATAGCCGGCGCCGGCCGAAGCGATCGCCGAGCCCGGCCAGGAAAAAGCGACCGACCACGTTGCCTACGCCAATAAGGCCGACAAGAGTGGTCCCGTCTTGCAGCGAGAGACCCATGTCCTGGGCTGCTGCAACGATATGGACATAGGGAATGAAAGTGCAAAACGACGACAGAACAAGCACGGCATAGAAAAGATAGAACCGTCTGTCCCGCCATATGGCAGCATTTGCATGCTTGTCCGCTCGATTCCGGGATGGATCCGGATTGTCACGCCTTTTGCGGATGAGCATTGCGGCCGGCAATCCGACCACGGCAAATAGACATGCAAGCGCGATGAAGCAGCCTCGCCAGCCCATGAAGGGCAGCGCTTGGCCGATCGCAAAGGGCAGCACCAGGGTACCAAGGCCAATCCCGGCAGTCGCGACGCCGGACGCCTGGCTGCGTCTGCGGATAAACCAGGATTGTACGGCGCCAAGGGCTGGAACGTAGGAGAGGCCGATCCCCAGGCCAACGCCGAAGCCGTACCAGATATAGAGCGACACGAGCGATCCCGCGCGGCTAGCGCCGATATAGCCGAGGATCATGGCAGCA
Organism: Rhizobium tropici CIAT 899; assembly: GCF_000330885.1. NCBI lineage: Bacteria > Pseudomonadati > Pseudomonadota > Alphaproteobacteria > Hyphomicrobiales > Rhizobiaceae > Martinezella > Martinezella tropici. Next base: position 1,600,228 of record NC_020062.1, on the reverse strand, counting down.
AGCCCCAGAAGAACCAGGCTGCGCGACGACCATCTGTCAGCGAGCGGCCCGGCAATCGCGCCGAGCGAATAGAAGAGGAATGCGGAGATGGAGAAGACGAGGGCAATCTCGCCGCGAGAGGCGCTAAACTCCGCAGCAAGCCCCGGCAAGGTGGCGGAGAAGGAATAGGCGGCGCCGAAGGTCACGGCCGTCAGCACATGGGTCGCGGCGACAACCTTCCATCCCTCCCGCGTATCGGCTTCTTCGTGGTCACGCGAAAGGGCAAGGTCGGACATCGGTGCGCTCGGTCAAATCATATTGTCGGCCAATATGGACTAGGAGGCAGCTTAGGAAAAATGAATAGCGTTGATGTCTTTCATTGATTCTCCTGATTCATCCCACGGCTGATGGTCGGCCTATTCGCGAATTGACGGCGAGGAGGAGGCCAGATCGGTTTCGATGAAAATGCAGGATCTGTCGGCGGTCTGCAGCACCGTGTCGGCGACGCTTCCGTAGGAAAGGCTGCCACTGGCTCTTTTACTTACGCCGAGCACGATCAGATTATATCCGCCGCTGCGCGCATGCCGCAGGATCGAGAGTTCCGGCGAGGGGCCTTGCTGCACGACTTTTTCAACCTGCACGCCATAATAATCTGCAATGGCGTCGACCTTATTCAAAATATCCCGATGGTCATTGCCTCGGTCGCTGATGCGCGGAATAGCGCTGGCGCGGCGCGGCTCGACGATTAACAACAGCGCGCAATGGGCGTTTGCCGCCTTTGCGATCGCGAGGCCGAATTCAGCGGCGCGGATGGAGCGTTCGGTGCCACTGACGGGAAGCAGTATCCGCAGATCTCCCGGATGCTTCGGAAGCGGGCCGCGTGCCGTGATGATCGCCGGAGTTCCCTGGAACGACGATGTCATGACCTGCAGCGACGGGCCGAAGCGGCCATCGTCTCCCATGGAGGGTTCGATGCCCGCCAGGAGAAGATCGTGGCCTGTATCGGACACGTCTTCGAGTGCGGTTTCGAGCTTGTCGCTCTTTTCTCGGATTGTCACATGGATATCGCCTTCGCCAGCCAAGTTCTGCCCCGGTGGCGCCGACGCAAGCAGATCGGTGGTGTATTGGCGCAAATCTTCGGCGATTGCCTTGGCGTGCGACGCTGGATGCAAGGCTCCCATAGCACCGGGCGTGTCTGGAGTTTCCTCGGCTCCGCGCGCATCCATCACCGTGACGGGCATCTTGCGCGTCACCGCGAAGAAAGCGGCTATCCAGGTTGCCAGGCGGCTGCTTTGTGAACCGTCGACAGCCAGCAGGATGCGCTCAAAATTTCCGAGGAAGCTCTCGCTTTCGAACTGTTCGCGCTCCAGACGATTGCGCTCTTCTTCGCGCAGTGGCAGGCGGGCAAGCGCCCACCGAAGCGTCGGCGGCATCGCCATCGTGGTGATGACGGCCATGGCGACGATGACGGAAAAGAGCTTTTCGTCCAGCACGCCGACCGACAAGCCTATAGTCGCGACGATCACCTCCGTCGATCCCCGTGCATTCATGCCGCAGCCGAGCGCCAGGGCCTCCGATGCCGAATAGCCGCCGAACCTGGCGGCGGCAAAAGCGCCGCCGAACTTGCCGACGCTCGCTATGATCACGACAGCAGCCGTCAGCAGCAATATCGAGGGATCGGCCAGCACGGTGAGATCGGTCTGCAGGCCCGTCAGTCCGAAGAAGACGGGCATGAAGAGCGCCGTCGTCAAGGCGCGGAGCTGCACATCGATCTGACGTGTGAGAATCGGCGATTCACCGACCAGAATGCCGGAGACGAAGGCGCCGAGCACGGTATGGACACCGATGAAATTGGTGATGATCGCCATCGTGCCCATGATTGCGACGATGGCGCTGAGCACGGGCAGGTCGCTGCGGAAATTGTCGTTGGTCCAGCGGATGATTTCGAAGACCACCCGTCTGCCGACGGTGAAGCTGACGGCCATGAAGGCCAATGTGCCGACGACGCTGGTCCCGAGCGTCGTGAGATCGACCGTGCCTTTTTCGGCAAGGCCGAACGTTATGGCAATGATGACCCATCCGATCGTATCGTCGATGATGGCGGAGGCGACGATCAGTTGGCCGACGTTCCGGCGCATGAAGTCCATCTCGCGCACTACGGAAGCGACGATCTTCACCGAGGAGATGGAAAGCGCAGTGCCGAGAAAAAGGGAGGTGACCAACCGCTTTTGAGGATCAGGAAGCAAGGCGTCGGGGATGAGCTCGCCCAGCGCAAAACCTGCAGCAAACGGAATGACAATGCCGGTCAGCGAGACGCCGGCCGCGGATTTGCGCAGGCGTTTTGCAAGACCGAGATCGGTCTCCATGCCGGCAAGCAGTAGAAGAAAGAGAATGCCGAGCTGGCCGACCGCATCGGTCATGCTCTTTTGCGCACCTTCCGAAGGGAAAAGGCTCGCCTGTGCATGCGGAAAGATCAGGCCGAAGAGGGAGGGACCGAGAATGATGCCGGCGATGATCTGGCCCATGATCGATGGCTGGCCGATACGCACCATGAATTCGCCAAGCAGCCTGCCTGAGACCACAAGCAGAACGATCTGAATCAGGAACAGCCCTTCCGAAGGGTGGCTGGCTTTCTGCCCCTCAGCAGCGAAGGCGGATTGCGCAATCGACAGCAACAGGGTGATGGTAATGAGAATGATAACGGCGTTTGACGAAAATGGCTTCGAGACATTCTGGCGTGATGGCATGGACTGATCCCACTGAGCAGCGGGAAAACGCGCCAAAGCCTTTGCCGTTCCAGATTATCGCTGATTGCCGCCGCCGCAGGCTAATATCGGGCGCTCGGCAGCGGGCATAATCCGCCGTATTCGGCGGCGGATCATGGGCAAGCCGGAACGATCAGACCCGTTCCAGCGCGATGGCGATGCCCTGGCCGACGCCGATGCACATGGTGGAAAGCGAATAGCGTCCGCCGGTTTCCTTGAGCTCCAGGGCAGCCGTGCCGGTGATGCGCGCACCCGACATGCCAAGCGGATGACCGAGCGCGATGGCGCCGCCGTTGCGGTTGACGCGCGCGTCGTCATCGGCAATGCCGAGTTCGCGCAGCACGGCAAGCCCTTGCGAGGCGAAGGCTTCGTTCAATTCGATGACGTCGAACTGCTCTTGGCGCATGCCGAGGCGGGCCATCAGTTTGCGCGAAGCTGGAACCGGGCCGATCCCCATGATACGCGGAGGGACACCGGCGGCCGCCCCGCCAAGGATGCGGGCAATCGGCGTAAGGCCATATTTTTTAGCTGCTGCTTCAGACGCAATGATGAGCGCGGCCGCGCCATCGTTGACGCCGGAGGCGTTACCTGCCGTCACCGTGCCGCCTTCCTTCTTGAAAGGTGTGCCGAGCTTGGCAAGTGCTTCCATCGAGGTTGCGCGCGGATGCTCGTCCTTGCCGACGATAACAGGATCACCCTTGCGCTGCGGGATCGTCACCGAGATGATTTCCTTGGCAAGCCTGCCGTTTTCCTGTGCCGCGGCTGCCTTTGCCTGCGAACGGACGGCAAAGGCGTCCTGGTCTTCGCGGCTGACCTTGTAGTCTTCCGCGACGTTCTCACCGGTTTCCGGCATGGAGTCGACGCCATATTGCTTCTTCATCACGGGATTGATGAAGCGCCAGCCGATGGTGGTGTCGTAGATCTCGGCATTGCGCGAAAAGGCGCTTTCGGCCTTGGGAATGACGAAGGGCGCGCGCGACATGCTCTCAACGCCGCCGGCGATCATCAAATCAGCCTCGCCGGCGCGGATGGCGCGGGCAGCCGCGATGACGGCATCCATGCCCGAGCCGCAAAGCCGGTTGATCGTCGTGCCGGGCACCGAAATCGGCAGGCCGGCCAGCAGGCTTGCCATGCGCGCGACGTTGCGATTGTCCTCGCCCGCCTGGTTGGCGCATCCATAGATCACGTCGTCGATGGCCTCCCAATCGACCGAGCCGTTGCGCTCGATCAGCGCCTTCAGCGGCACCGCACCGAGATCATCGGCGCGGACGGAGGAGAGCGATCCGCCAAAGCGGCCGATCGGCGTGCGGATATAGTCACAGATGAAGGCTTCGGTCATGGTCTTCTCCCAACGGCATGTTGCGCAAAAGCGGCTTGCGAAATATTATAAGCTTAAAGCATCGCGCGCGAGTCTGAAAGATGGCAACCGGCTTCAGAGCTTCGGCACGACGAGGTCGGCAACGGGGCGATCGATATGGAGCGGCGCGCCGGTCATCGCCTGCAGTTCGTCCATCGCCATCGCAGCGAGCTTTTCACGGACGACGAAGCCTTCTTTGCCAATGTCGATGACCGCATGGCTCGTATAGATGCGGGTAATGCAGCCGACGCCGGTCAGAGGAAAGGTGCAGGCCTCCACCAGTTTCGGCTTGCCGTCCTTCGTCACATGTTCGGTGATGACGAAAACCTGCTTGGCGCCATGAACTAGGTCCATAGCGCCACCGACGGCAGGCACGCCCTTCGAGCCGACGCGCCAGTTGGCGAGGTCGCCATTTTGCGCCACCTGATAGGCGCCGAGGATCGCGACATCCAGATGTCCGCCGCGCACCATGGCGAAACTATCGGCGTGATGGAAGAAGGAGGCGCCGGGCTTCAGCGTGACGGCCTTCTTGCCGGCGTTGATCAGATCCCAATCTTCCTCACCTTCCGCAGGCGGCTCGCCGAAATTCAGGATGCCGTTTTCGGTATGGAAGATCGCCTGCCGGCCCGGAGGCTGGTAGCGGGCAACCATTTCCGGAAAGCCGATGCCGAGGTTAACATAGGCGCCATCTTCGATATCCTGAGCCGCACGCCAGGCGATCTGGGCGTTGGAGAGCTTGATGTCTTCGCGTGTGTCGATGGTCATACGTAGGCCACTCCGGCTCGAATGAGATTTTCTTCCTGCTGCGGATCGGCGACCTCAACGACGCCGTTGACGAAGATGCCGGGGGTAACGATGTGCTCGGGATCGAGCTCGCCAGCGGCAACGATTTTCGAGACCTGTGCGATCGTCCTCGTCGCGGCCATGCACATCAGCGGATTAAAATTGCGGCCGGCCTTGTTGTAGATGAGATTGCCCTGCACATCGCCGAGATGTGCCTTGACAATGGCGAAATCGGCCTTGAGCCAGCGCTCCTGAACATAGTGGCGTCCGTCGAATTCCGCGATGACCTTGCCGTCGGCAAGTTCCGTGCCGTAGGCGGTCGGGGTGTAGAAAGCCGGAATGCCGGCGCCGCCGGCGCGGATGCGTTCGGCAAGAGTCCCTTGAGGCACCAGTTCCAGCTCGATTTCGCCCGCCAGATAACGGTCGGTGAAGGCGCGCGGATCGGATGAACGCGGGAAGGAGCAGATCATCTTCCTGACCATGCCGGCATCGATCATTGCGGCGATGCCGATGCGCCCATTGCCGGCGTTGTTGTTGATGATGGTCAGGTTCTTCGGGCCCTTATCGATCAGCGCATGGATGAGTTCGATCGGCGCGCCGGAACCACCAAAGCCGCCGATCATGACGGTTGCACCATCGCCGATGTCCGAGACGGCGGCCGCCGTGCTCGCGATTGTCTTATCCATGCGGAAACTCCCACTTGCCATGCGGGCGGACCAAGGCGCCCCGTCCTCTTCCTTTCGAATAGATCAGCAGGGGCTGGACGGCAATCGATTTGTGCGTTATTTGATTTTTGTTCATATATCGCACAAATGTGAGGTCGGAGACGTTATGCGCGAAACGGATTTCGTCAGCGGCTTTGCCAAGGGATTGAAAGTCATCGAAGCCTTCGGCGAGACGCGGCAGCGTCTGACGATTGCCGAGGCATCGAAGCTGACCGGCCTCGATCGTGCCACGGTGCGTCGTTCGCTGCTGACGCTCTCCGAGCTCGGTTATGCCGTCTATGATGGCAAATTCTTCACGCTGACGCCGAAGATCCTCAGGCTCGGTCATGCCTATCTGGCCGCGACGCCGCTGCCGACCATCATCCAGCCGCATCTCGATCAGCTTGCCGAGCGCGCCGGGCAGAATGCGTCAGCCTCGGTGCTCGACGGTGCGGAGGTCGTCTATATCGCGCGCGCCTCGCAGCGTCGGGTGATGTCGATCAATCTGACGCCCGGCAGCCGCCTTCCGGCCTTCTGCGCTTCAATGGGCCGCGTCCTGCTTGCTGCTTTGCCGGAAAGCGAGGCGCGCTCCGTGCTTGGGCGAACCGACCTCAAGGCAAACACGCCGAACACCAAGACAGACCCGGAGGAGTTGATGGCGGAGTTCCGCCGGGTGAGGGAACAGGGCTATGCTGTCATCGACCAGGAACTGGAAATAGGTCTTTGCTCGATTGCCGTGCCTATCGAAAATGATCGCGGCCAGACCGTGGCGGCAATCAATATCGGTGCTCCGGCTGCATATGTCGCCGCCGCGGAGATGGCGGAGCGGTTTCTGCCGTTGCTGCAGGAGACGCAGAAGGCGCTGCGGCTGGTGCTGCCGTAACCATCACATTCCCAACCTCTCCCGCTCCTCGAGCCGCCAGACGCGAGGCGTCTGGCCGGTCTGCTTGACGAAGAAGCGGGAGAAATAGGCGGGATCGGAAAAGCCGAGACGATAGCTGATTTCCTGGACAGTGGCGAAGGTGAAGACCAGTTCGCGCTTGGCCTCATCCAGCAGCTTGCGTGTAATGAGTTCGTGCGCGCCATGCCCCGTCCGGCTGCGCACGATGCGACTGAGATGGGCCGGCGAGATGCCGAGATTTTCGGCATAGAAGGCGGCCGGCTTATGCGAGCGGAAGTGGCGCTGGATGAGATCTTGCAGCATCTCCATCCGCCGCTCGTTTTCATCGCTCGGGGTCGATCCTTCCTCGGCCTGTTGGGCGATCCGTGCCGTCAGCAGCAAGGCCGAGGTCAGATAGGCATCAAGGAGATCGTTGCGGCCGTTGCGATGGCTGGCAAATTCTTCGCCCAGGCGTTTTAGCGTCTTGGCGACATACGCCGCGTGTTCGTCTTGAGTGTCGAGCAAGGTCAGATGCGGCCCGGCAAGCCATGCGCCCAGCCGGCTGCGATTGCCGGGGGATGCCTTCAGATGCGAGATCAACACAGTGATGACGAAGCCATCTATATCTCGCGAAAACCGGAAGCCGTGATTGAGGTGTGGCGGCACGGTAATGACGGCGGGTGGCGTTATGGCATGGGGAATTCCGTCAAAGATGGCGTCGCCGGAACCGGCTTCGATGTACAAGATTTGAAAGAAGCTCTCGTGCCGGTGCGCACGGATTTCCCAGTGGTGAAGGCTGCTGCGGGAGGGAATCGTCTCGCAATGCAGCCAGAAATCCGGCTTTCGGCCGGTACTTTCGCCATAGAGCTCATAGGTCGGCACAGTCTTCGTCATGGCACTCCTCCCTAGCCATGTTCGATTTGTGCAATTTCATGACCGAAATGTCCATTGCGGACCCGCCTCGCGCTGAGGAGACTTGAAGCAAGATAGACGCATGGGAGGAGACGATGCGCGCTCAAGTCGCCATTATCGGTTCGGGGCCGTCGGGGCTGCTGCTCGGCCAGTTGCTGACGGAGGCCGGTATCGACAACGTCATTCTCGATCGTGTCGGCAAGGATTACATTCTCGGCCGCGTGCGCGCCGGCGTTCTTGAAGAAGGTACCGTCCGGTTGCTGGATCAGGCGAAGGCAAGCGAACGTTTGCATGCCGAGGGCTTGCCACATGATGGCTTCTCGCTCGCCTTCGACGGCCGCGATCATCGCATCGACCTTCATGGTCTCACCGGGGGCAAGCGGGTCGTCATTTATGGTCAGACGGAAATGACCCGGGATCTTATGGCTCGTCGCGAGGAAAGCGGCGCTCCGACCATCTACGACGCTGCCAACGTCCAGCCACACGGCTTCGATGGCGACGCGCCCTATCTGACCTATGAGAGGGACGGCGTTTCGCATCGCATCGATTGCGATTTCATCGCCGGCTGCGATGGCTTCCATGGCGTCAGCCGCAAATCGGTTCCGGAAAAGGCGGTCCGCAGCTTCGAAAAAGTCTATCCCTTCGGCTGGCTCGGCGTGCTGGCCGAAGTGACGCCGGTCAATCACGAGCTTATCTATGCCAATCATCCGCGCGGTTTCGCGCTATGCTCGATGCGGTCGATGACGCGCAGCCGTTATTACATTCAGTGTCCGCTCGACGAGAAGGTCGAGGGCTGGAGCGACGACCGCTTCTGGGACGAGCTGCGGCGGCGGCTGCCCGCCCACCATGCGGAGGCTCTGGTCACGGCGCCATCCTTCGAAAAATCGATCGCGCCGCTGCGCTCCTTCGTGGCCGAACCTATGCGTTTGGGCCGTCTCTTCCTCGTCGGCGATGCCGCCCATATCGTGCCGCCGACCGGTGCCAAAGGGCTCAATCTGGCGGCGAGCGACGTGCATTACCTGTTTTCGGCTCTAGCCGAACATTATCAGGACCGCTCGAATGCCGGGCTGGATGTCTATTCCGCCCACGCGCTCGCCCGCGTCTGGAAGGCGGTGCGCTTCTCCTGGTGGATGACGACGATGATGCATCGCTTTCCCGACACAAATGATTTCGACCAGAAGATCCAGGAAGCCGAGCTCGACTATCTCACGCATTCGCGCGCTGCATCGACCGCGCTTGCAGAGAACTATGTCGGCCTGCCGTTTTAGGCAAAAGAATTAGGGCGATACGCCACGCTTGATCCCATTCGGTGCAAGCGTGAGCGTTCGATCGAAGAATGCCGGGATTTCTTCGCCAAGCTGCTTCAGAAATTCCGTGCGATCGAAGCCGGGCGGGTTGTCGCTGATGTCGCCATCCAATGTCTGTATCGGAACGCTGGCGGTGTTCATGAAGGCGAAATGCCCGGCATTGGGGATGACTCGATAGGCAGCTCCGGGAATGTTCTGCCCGATCCATGCAGCGTGAAAGCGTGGCGGCAGCCAGCGGTCCTTTTCCGCGGCATAGATCAGGGCCGGCACGGTGATGGCCTTCAGGGACTGCTCCGTGAACATGACGCCGACGGGTGCCATGGCGACGATCGCGCGGATACGCGGATCTACGGTCGATTCGAGCACAAGTGGCGCCTGCATTTGGCGAATGTCCCGGATCATGCCGCAAGTAATCGGGTCCTCCGAGGCCTCCTTCGCGCAATGCGTGCCGATCCGGGATAGATCGACCCGGCCGCCCGCCAAGGCAGCCACGGTGTAGCCGCCGGCCGAATGCCCGGCGGCGCCGATCCGGGGACCGTTGGCATCCGTCGCAATGCGGTCCTTCCATTCGGGGTCCGCAAGCAGAGCGTCGATCAGGCGCGAGAGCTGGCGGGGCCGCTCCGTGAAGTAGGCGCCCAGCGGCTTTTGCCACAGCGAGCCGTCTTGGTAATTGTCGCCCGGGTGACGCAACGCCGCCACCAAATAGCCATCCCGCGCGAGGGCCTCGGCCAAGCTGCTTTGGCCGAATTCCGAACCGCCGGTCCCGTGGCTGATCACGATGAGGCCTTTGGTCTTTGCCTCCGGAGCGGCCATTAGGGTCGCGCGGACCGTGAATGATCCCACCACGGTCGAGCGCATAGGCGCCTGTGTCGGGTAGTACAGAGCGACCGGGATCTTCTCGGGGTTCGTGATGGACGGCGGGACCTCGTAGGGTCGCCAGCCTGCCTCGGCTGCTCTCGCTGCGCCGAAGAGCAGGCCCACCATTATCGGTGTGCTGCAGAACAGCAAGGCGGCCGAGCGGCGCCACTTGTAAATCGCGAATGGCATTGATGCACCTCCTATGAGCCGCTATCCTGTTAGGTAGGGGCGGCCGAGCAGGTCGAGCCCGATTTCGCGAACGGTGGGGTTTATTCGCCAGTGACCATTCCCGGCATCTTCTCGGCGACTGCGCCTCTTCGGTGGCGCCGTCCCGTTGTCCTCTTGCTCCCGCTGGTCGTCGCGACGGTGTTCGCTGTAACGGGTGCGTTCGGCACCTATGTCAGCATGACGCTTACGCTTCGCCTGTTGCATTTCGTCGGGGTCGCCATTGCCATCTGTGCGATCGTCTTTGCGCTCTGCGAAATCGTTCGGCGATTTTGGTTCGGCGGCGCATTGCCGTTTTGGGTGATGCTCGCGATTGGTGTCATCACGGCTCCGGCTGGCGGCTTGATCGTTCTCGAAGCCTTGGGTTTATCGGCGCCTCGGGCGCTTTCGCACGTCACCTATCCCGAGCTGACCACCCAGGTGCTTCTGTCCAACCTCGTTATCGGAAGCCTCGGCTGGAACTTGCTCCGGCAATCCCGCACACAGAGCGCCGCATGCGAGGCGCAGCATCCGCCGCGTTCGAATTCTGATCAAGCGTTGCGCGCGAAGCTTCCGCTCGGAATGCGCAGCGCCGCCATCCTTGCCCTGAGCGCCGAGGACCATTACGTCAGGGTATGGACCGACCGTGGCGACGCCTTGATCCTGATAAATCTGGTGGCCGCGATTGCGGCGCTCGGCGAGAAGGCTGGCGTGCCATCGCTCGCATTGGGTGTCGCGCCGGCTCGCCGAAAAGGCGTCGATGGGAAGCTGCCGGCGCGGCATCCGCGTCAATGACGCTACGGTGCTGCCGATCAGCCGTTCGGGCCGAAAGCTGTTGAACGAGGTCTGGATGGGCTAATCGAGTCCGGCTGGAGTTGCGGCAACGGTGCAGTCAATCCACGTTAGATGCGTCGCGCCGATTATCAGCCGAATGTACTTCATCCGCGTCTGCATCAGCCAAGATAAATCGCTCAAGACGACTCCTGTTCGCCGTCATGGAATCAATCCCGCACTGATCATGCGGGAAATTTAATAGGTCGTGAGCCTAGAGCTTTTTGGCAATCTCGCCTGCCGCTTCCCGGATCGTCTGCATCAGGATCGACAGGGGCAGTGTGGGGATGGCGTCGGTGCGCATGGTCAAGCCGACCGGTCCTTTCGTCTCGCTGGTGTCGATCGGCAGCAGCGCCAGCAGCCCGTCATCGACATCGCCGGCAACGACGCCGGCCGAGATGATCCAAATGGCATCGCTCGATCGCACGAAGGCGCGGCCGAAGGAGTCGGAGACGGTTTCGATCTGGTTGGGCAACCCGCCGGCGCCGTTGGCGATCAGGAAGCTCTCTACGAAGGGGCGGATGATCGAGCCGCGCGTCGGCATCAGGATCGTGTATCGGTTGAGATCGGAAAACAGCGACTGCTTGCCCGACAGCAGCGGATGGCCGGCCCTGACGGCGAAGACCACCTGTTCGGAATAGAGGTGCTCGAAGGAAAAGCCGGTCATCTTGTCGGGGCTCGCCAATCGCCCGACGACGAGATCGAGATCACCGACGCGCAACTGCTCCAGCAGTACCGCGTTCTCGCCGGTAACGATCTTGATGCGGCTCCAGGTCTCCTCTTTCAGAAACAGGTCCATCGCCCGCGGCATGATCCGTGTCGAAACCGTCGGCAGCGCGCCGACGCGGATCGGCGGCGCCTCGCCGGAGCGCTCCTGCGAGACGGAATCGAGACCCTGGCGAAGTGCTGTGAGTGCTGCTCCGGCATGGCGGAGAAAGACTTCGCCGTAGCGGGAGATGCGGATGCCGCGCCCGTCGCGTTCGAAAACGGCGACCCCAAGCGCTTCTTCCAGTTCGCGGATGGTTTTCGTCACCGCCGGCTGGCTGATATTCAACAGGCCAGCCGCCTTGATCACGCTTTTCTGGCGCGCAACCTCGACAAAGGTCTGCAGATGGCGGAACTTGATGCGTGCGTCGAGCATGCTCACTCATAACCGGAGAGTTATCGTAGAGCAAAGAAATATCATTTTACCTAACCAGATTATACATCCAATCTCACCTCCTAGGAGATTTCCAGTGCAGTTTGCTCGTATCAACGACGTCACGATCCATTATCAGATCATCGGCGGCCCCGCCGACAAGCCGGTTCTTGTCTTTGCCAATTCGCTCGGAACCGATTTCCGGATCTGGCGCGATGTGATCGTGCGGCTCGCCGGCGATCTCGCTATCGTGCTCTATGACAAGCGCGGCCATGGCCTCTCCGATCTTGGCCAGATGCCCTATTCCATCGAGGATCATGCGACCGACCTTGCCGGCCTGCTCGATTTCCTTTCGGTCAAGAATGCCATTGTCTGCGGCCTGTCGGTCGGTGGGCTGATTGCGCAGTCGCTCTATCAGCGGCGTCCGGATCTGGTGCGGGCGTTGATCCTCTGCGATACCGCTGCGAAGATCGGTATGGCCGACAGCTGGAATGCCCGCATTGCGCAGGTCGAGGCTGAGGGTATCGAATCCATCGTCGATTCCATCATGGAGCGCTGGTTCACGCCCGCCTTCCGCCGTCCGGAAAACATCGCCTATGCCGGCTATTGCAATATGCTGATCCGCCAGCCGGTCGCAGGTTACGTCGCCACTTGTGCTGCCCTTCGCGATGCCGATTTGACTGAAGCCGCGGCCAAGATCGCCGTGCCCACCATCTGCATCGTCGGCGATCAGGATGGCTCCACCCCGCCGGAGCTGGTGCTGTCGACCGCGAAGCTCATTCCGAATGCGCGCTATGAAGTGATCAAGGACGCCGGCCATATTCCCTGCGTCGAACAACCCGAGGCCTTGACCGAAGTCATCCGTGCCTTCGTCGAGGTCGTCCTGCGTGGAGAACAAGCCTGATGAATGACCCCACCGCGCCGTCCGAGCGCTATCTGCAGGGCATGGCGACACGCCGCGCCGTGCTCGGCGACAGCCATGTCGATCGCGCCCAGCAGGGGTCGACCGAGTTCGATCAGCCTTTTCAGGAGCTGATCACCGAAGCGGCCTGGGGGCATGTCTGGTCGCGCCCGACGCTGAGCCTGCGTGAACGGTCCATCGTGACGATTGCCCTGCTCGCGGCGCTCGGTCAGGATGATGAAGTGGCCATGCATGTGCGCGCCACGCGCAATACCGGCGCAACGCGCGAGGACATCTGCGAGGCGCTTCTGCATGTGGCGATCTATGCCGGCGTACCGGCCGCCAACCACGCGATCAAGATCGCCAAGCAGGTTTTCGAACAGATGGACGCCGAACAGGCGGCATGAAGCGAGGCAGACATGTCCGATAGAAGCAACAGCAAGCCCGAGACGGGCGCCTTTTTCGCGAGAGACCGCGCCTGGCATCCGCCGGCATTTTCGCCCGGCTACAAGACCTCCGTGCTGCGCTCGCCGAAGCGCGCGCTGCTCTCGCTCGACGGCACGATCTCGGAGATCACCGGACCGGTCTTCGGTCATTCCATATTGAACGAGCTCGATAACGACCTGATCCATAATTTTGCCAAACCGGGCGAGAGCGCCATCGGCGAGCGGATCATCGTCCATGGCCGCGTGCTCGACGAACGCGGCCGGCCGGTGCCGGGTGTTCTGCTCGAGTTCTGGCAGGCCAATGCCGGCGGTCGCTATCGGCACAAGAAGGAAACCTATCTCGCCGCCATCGATCCGAATTTCGGTGGGTGCGGCCGCGCCATCACCGATGATGAGGGGCGCTACGCCTTCCGTACGATCCGTCCCGGCGCCTATCCCTGGCCGAACGGCGTCAATGACTGGCGCCCCGCGCATATTCATTTTTCCGTCTTCGGCCATGGGTTTGCGCAGCGGCTGATCACGCAGATGTATTTCGAGGGCGACCCGATGATCTGGAAATGTCCGATCGTCGGCACGATCCCTGACAAACAGGCGATCGAGCAGCTGATTGCACCTCTCGACTGGGGCAATACGATCCCGATGGATGCCCGCGCCTATAAATTCGATATCGTGCTGCGCGGTCGCCGGTCGACCCTGTTCGAAAACCGGCTGGAGGGCAATTGATGGTACAGGAACTCGGTTACCTCAAGGAAACGCCGTCGCAGACGGCAGGGCCTTACGTCCATATCGGCCTGACGCCGCATTACAGCGAGGTTAGCGGCGTCTACGAGAGCGACCTCGGCTCCGTCATGGTCAACGACAAGACGCTCGGCGAGCATATCACCGTGACGGGCAGGGTTCTCGATGGCGCGGGAGCACCGGTCAAGGATGCCGTCCTCGAAATCTGGCAGGCCGACAGCGCCGGGCTCTATAACAGCCCGTCGGAGCTGCGCGGCACGGCCGATCCGAATTTTACCGGCTGGGGCCGCTGCCCGACCAATTCGACCGACGGCGTTTTCCGTTTCGGGACGATCAAGCCCGGCCGCGTTCCCTTCAAAGACGGCCGCAGACAAGCGCCGCACATTACTGTCTGGATCGTGGCGCGGGGCATCAATATCGGCCTGCACACGCGCATGTATTTCCCGGAAGAGACCGAAGCCAACACCGAGGATCCCTTGCTTGCGCGTATCGAACACAGGGATCGCCTCGCAACGCTGATTGCCGCGAAGGAAGGCTCCGTCTACACCTTCGACATCCATTTGCAGGGCGACAAAGAAACGGTTTTCCTCGATATATAGGCCATGAGCGTTTCTCCCTTCGATCATCCCTTTCTGTCGGGCCTTCTCGGTGACGAGGAGATTGCGGCCTATTTCTCGGCCAAGGCCGATATCCGCGTCATGCTCTCTTTCGAAGCAGCGCTTGCCGAGGTCGAGGCGCAGCATGGGCTGATCCCACAGGATGCGGCTGCGCATATCGCTGAGGTCTGCACCGGCTTCGAGCCCGATCTGCAGAGCCTGAAGACGGCAACGGCATCGGATGGCGTGGTCGTGCCGGATCTTGTTCGGCAGCTGCGCAAGGCGGTCGGAGAGGATGCAGGCAAACATGTCCACTTCGGCGCTACCAGTCAGGATGTCATCGATACCAGCCTAATGCTGCGGCTGAAGGCAGCGGTCTTTATCCTGAGCAGTCGCCTCTTTGCCGTATCCTCCGCGCTCGCCAAGCTGGATGAGCGTTTCGGATCGAACAGGCTCATGGGCCGTACCAGAATGCAGGCCGCGATCGCGATCACCGTGTCCGATCGGCTGCGGGCGTGGCAGCATCCGCTCGATCAATATCGCGACCGGCTGACGCAGGAGAGTTTTCCGCTGCAGTTCGGCGGCGCGGCCGGCACGTTGGAGAAATTCGGGCCGAAGGCGGCCGAAATCAGGAGTTCGCTGGCGCAGGCGCTTGGCCTGACGGACGAGCCGCAATGGCAAAGCCAAAGAGGGCGCATTGCTGAGCTTGCCGGGCTCTTATCGATGATCTCAGGCAGCCTCGGCAAGATCGGCCAGGATGTTGCACTTCTGGCGCAGGTGGGCGACGAGATAGAGCTTGCCGGCGGCGGCGGCTCCTCGGCCATGCCGCACAAGCAAAACCCGGTCGCGGCTGAAACGCTGGTCATGCTTGCGCGGTTCAATGCCGTGCAGCTTTCGGGCATTCACCAATCGCTCGTACACGAGCAGGAGCGCTCGGGGGCTGCCTGGACGTTGGAATGGCTGCTGCTGCCGCCCATGGTGGTGGCAACAGCCGCATCGCTGCGCCACGCGTTGCAAGTGGTCGGTTCGGTCAAGCGCTTGGGAACGACAGTCCAGTAAGATATTTGTCCTTATTCATAACTGGATTGATATGGAAGCAAGGTTTTATTTCATTTTACATCACCATTTCCCGTGAGAAATTGGCGGTGATCGAAATTTGAACGATCAAGGGCGGCATAAGAAACGGCTGCCGGGAGGAGAAAAATGAAACGGTTTGTCTTGGCCGCCATCGCGGCCGTTGCTCTTGGCGGCGCTGCCTATGCCGATACCATCAAGGTCGGTGTCATAGGTCCGTTTTCAGGCCCGTTCGCGCTGCAGGGCAAGAATTTCAAGGCGGGCATCGACGCCTATATGGCGGTCAACGGCAAGAAGGTCGGCAATGACGAGATCGAGGTGATCTACCGCGACGTGCCGCAGGCCGATCCCGCCCAGTCGAAGGCGCTGGCCCAGGAACTGGTCGTCAAGGAGCATGTCCAATATCTCGCCGGCTTCTACTTCACGCCGGACGCGATGGCCGTGACGCCGATCCTGAAGCAGGCCAATGTGCCGATGGTGATCTTCAATGCCGCGACCTCGGCAATCGTCACCAAGAGCCCGTTCGTGGTCCGCACCTCCTTCACCACCTGGCAGACTTCGACGCCGATCGCCAAGGTCGCCTATGATGCCGGCGTCAAGAAGGTCATCTCCGTCGTCAGCGATTATGGTCCCGGCGCCGATGCCGAAAATGCCTTCAAGGCCGGCTTCGAGAAGCAGGGCGGCGAAGTGGTGCAGGCGATCCGCATGCCGCTCTCGACCAATGATTTCAGCCCGATCATGCAGCGCATCAAGGATTCCGGCGCGCAGGGTGTCTTCGCCTTCCTGCCCTCCGGCCCGACGACGCTCGGCTTCGTCAAGGCATACAACGAAAACGGCCTGAAGTCCGCCGGCATCAAGCTATTTGCACCCGGCGACCTGACGCAGGAATCCGATCTGCCGGCGCTTGGCGATGCGGCGCTCGGCATGCAGACGACCTTCCACTATGCGGTGTCGCATGACTCGCCCGAAAACAAGGCTTTCGTCGCAGCCGCCGGCAAGGCGATCGGCAATCCTGCCGAACTGACCTTCCCGGCCGTCGGCGCTTTCGACGGCATGCATGTCATCTACAAGATGATCGAGGCGACCGGCGGCAAGCAGGATGCGCAGAAGGCCGTCGATGCCGTGAAGAGCCTGTCCTGGGTCAGCCCGCGCGGGCCTGTTACCATCGATCCGGAAAGCCGGCATATCACCCAGAACATCTATCTGCGCGAAGTCGCCAAGGGCGATGACGGCAAGTACTACAACAAGGAAATCCAGGCCTTCGAGAAGCAGGGCGATCCCGGCCTTGCTGTCGCGAAGTAAGCGCTCCTGAGTTTCAAACGCCTGAGCGGAAGTTTTCGTTCAGGCGTTTGATGGCAGGAGCCGCGCTACAACAACCGGATCAGCGATATCAATGCAAACCGTGCTCAGCATAGCAGTCGATGCCCTCGCTTACGGCATGGTGCTGTTCGTCATCTCCATCGGCCTCTCGGTCACGATGGGGCTGATG
This sequence comes from Rhizobium tropici CIAT 899, assembly GCF_000330885.1. Lineage (NCBI taxonomy): Bacteria > Pseudomonadati > Pseudomonadota > Alphaproteobacteria > Hyphomicrobiales > Rhizobiaceae > Martinezella > Martinezella tropici. The sequence continues at coordinate 1,583,266 of NC_020062.1, read as the reverse complement.
CGTGTCGTCAATCTGGCCCATGGCGCCTTTGCCATGATCGGTGGCTATATCGCTTCCTATGCGGCGCGCGATCTGGGGCTTGGCTATGGAGCGGCGGTATTGCTGGCGGTGGTGGGCACCGTCATCATCTCCATCCCGATCGAGCGGCTGCTTTACCGCCGTATCTATGGCGCGCCGGAGTTGACGCAGGTGTTGATGACGATCGGCATCACCTTTTGCATCATCGGTATCGCCAACTACGTCTTCGGCCCGACCTTGAAGACCGTTCCCCTGCCGGGCAGCCTGCAAGGCTCCGTCGATCTCGGCTTCCGCACCATCGGCACGCATCGTATCTTCGCGATCGTCTGCGGCCTCATCGTCGCCCTGGCCCTTTGGTACACGATCGAGAAGACCTCCTTCGGCGTGAAGCTCAGAGCTTCCGTCGATAACGCCGCGATGGCGGCCGCTCTCGGCGTCAGGACGGAAGTGGTCTATGCGGTCAGCTTCGCGATTGCCGTCGGGCTGGCCGCCTTCGGGGGCGTCGTGGGTGCGGAGCTTCTGCCGGTCGAGCCCTATTATGCTCTGCGCTACATGGTGACCTTCCTCGTCGTCGTTTCCGTCGGTGGCGCCGGCTCGATCTCGGGTGCGCTGCTCGCCTGCCTCATCCTTGGCTGCATCGACACGACTGGCCGTTACCTCATGCCGGAATATGGGGAATTCTTCTTCTATCTGGCCGTCATCGCCATCGTCTGCGTCTTCCCGCGCGGCTTTGCAGGGAGAATGAAGTAACATGGCTTTGACCCTTGAAAGAGAGGCCGCGCCGACCGTGACCAGACATCGTACATTCGGGCAGGACCTGGTCGCGGTAGTGATCATCATCGTCGTGGCTGCCGCCGGCTACCTGCTGTTTCCGGACAACCTCGCTCTCCTGACCCGCCTGATTGCGATTGCGCTTCTCGTGCTATCGCTCGATCTCGTCACTGGCTATTGCGGCGTGGCGACCCTTGGTCATGCGGCGCTATTTGGCGCAGGAGCTTATGCCGCTGGCATCGCATCCGCCCATTACGGTATCAACGATCCGCTGCTGATGACGCTTGCCGGCATTGTCGGCGGCGCTATCGCCGGCCTGATCTGCGGCGTCGTCATCTTGAGGGCGCACGGGCTGCCGCAACTCGTGCTGTCGATCGCGCTGGTCTATCTTTTCCACGAATTCGCCAACAAGGCATCGAGCTGGACAGGCGGCAGCGATGGATTGTCGGGCATTTCAGCCGATCCGCTGTTCGGTGTTTTCGAATTCGATCTTTATGGGCATACGGCCTACTTCTATGGCGTGGCGCTGCTGCTGATCGTGCTTGTGCTTTTGCGCTTTCTCGTCCGTTCTCCCTTCGGCATGCTCTGCCGCGGTATCCGCCAGGATCCCTTGCGCATCCGCGCCATGGGAGCCTCGCCGAAAGTGGCTCTCATCAAGATGTATATGATTTCCGGCGCCGTTGCCGGCATCGGCGGCGCCTTGACCGCGATCTCGACGCAGGTCGTCGGTCTCGACAGTCTCTCCTTCACGCAATCGGCCGAGGCGCTTGTCATGCTTGTACTCGGCGGTACAGGTTCTCTGTTCGGCGCTCTTGTCGGCACGCTGATCTTCATGCTCTTCGAGGATTACGTCTCCGCCGCCAATCCCTTCCATTGGCTGACGATCGTCGGCGCGCTTCTCATCCTCGTGGTTCTTTTCGCGCCCAAAGGCATCTACGGCACCGCCGCCGCCTATGTCGTCCGTCGCAGGGAAGCGCGGGTATGAGCGCGATTTTCGAGGTCAGCAATCTGAAAAAAGCTTTCGGCGGCCTGACGGTGACCAACAATGTCAGCCTGTCGATGGCGCCCGGAGATCGCGTCGCCCTGATCGGCCCGAACGGTGCCGGCAAGACCAGCTTCGTCAACCTCGTCACAGGCAATCTGCCTGTGGATTCCGGCGAGGTCCGCATCGGCGGGCAGAACGTCAACAGGATCGATGCCATCGGCCGGGTCCGTCGCGGTCTGGTGCGGTCTTTCCAGGTGACGCGGCTGTTTCAGGACATGACGCCGGCCGAGCATGTCGGCATGGCCGTGCTGCAGCGGACGGGTCGCTCCAGTCGCATGTTCGGCAATTTCCTCGCCATGCGCGATGTCATGGCCGAAACGGAGGAGCTGCTCGGCACGCTCGGCCTCGCGGCGCTTGCGCATCGCAAGGTCAGCGAGATCGCCTATGGCCAGCAGCGATTGTTGGAAATTGCTGTCGCCATGGCCCTGAAGCCGAAAGTGCTGCTGCTCGACGAGCCTGCCGCCGGCGTGCCGCAGAGCGATACCGGCCGCATCGAGCAGGCACTGGCCGATCTGCCGGCAGATCTCGCCGTGCTGATGATCGAGCATGACATGGACCTCGTCTTCCGCTTCGCCAAGCGCGTGGTGGTGCTGGCCGCCGGCACGATCATCTTCGATGGTTCGCCGAAAGACGTGACGCAGAATGCGCGGGTGCGCGAAGCCTATCTCGGGAGCTACGCCAATGCCGGCCACGCCGCTTGAAGTGGAAAATCTGTCGGCCGGCTACGGGCCGACGCGGGTGCTGGAAGGGGTTTCCTTTTCCGTCCCGGCCGGCGGCCGGCTTGCCGTGCTCGGCCGCAACGGCATGGGCAAGAGCACGCTGCTTGCCACGCTCGCCGGGCAGACTCGGCGCTATGATGGCCGCATTCGGCTGGGTTCGGCCGACATCGCCAGCCTGCCGAGCGCCCGCCGCGCCCATCAGGGCCTCGGCTACGTGCCGCAGACGCGCGACGTTTTTCCGACGCTGACGGTGGAGGAAAATCTCTCCGTTGGGCTCAAGGGCCGGCCGAAGACCGCCCTGCAGGAAGCCTATGATATGTTCCCGCGCCTGAAGGAACGTCGCAAAAATTTAGGCAGCCAGCTTTCCGGCGGCGAGCAGCAGATGCTGTCGACGGCCCGCACCATCCTCGGCCGCCCCTCCGTCCTGCTGCTAGATGAGCCGCTGGAGGGGCTGGCGCCCGTCATCTGCGAGGAGCTGATGGCGGCCTTCGCCAAGCTTGCTAAGTCGGGCGACATGACGATCCTACTCGTCGAGCAGCGCATCCAGAGCGCGCTCGATTTTGCCAGCGATGTTATCATTCTGGAGCGCGGTCGGCTTGCCTGGAAGGGGACGCCCGAGGCGCTAGCTGCGGATCATGGTGCGGTCGAGCGTCTGCTCGGCGTCGGTGGATTGCATTAGCGCATCCAGTCCCGGCAATGCTCCAATGGAGCATTGCCTTATAATGAAACCCAATGCTTCCACCAGCGGCCCGCCGTTGCGGCGACTGTTCCGTTTGTCGTAAACTTTCCGCCTGCTTGTTTTTGAGGAGGTGCAAGATGGACCGATTTACCGGCGGCTGCTTATGCGGCAAGGTGCGGATTGTCGCGTCGGGGCGTCCCTATCGGGTCGGCATTTGTCATTGTCTCGACTGCCGCAAGCATCACGGTGCGCTTTTTCACGCTTCCGCGATTTTTCCCGAGAATGCGGTGACGATCGAAGGCGAAACACGCGACTACGACGGCCGGTTTTTCTGCCCTCACTGCGGCTCGTCCGTTTTCTCGCGAAGTGCGGACGAAATCGAAGTGAACCTCGGGTCTCTCGATGCCCCTGATCAACTAAGGCCCACCTACGAACTCTGGACCGTCCGCCGCGAATCCTGGCTGCCGCCGTTTCCGCTCGCGAGACGATACGGCGGAGATCGCGAGGGAACCAGCCGCTTCGAGGATTAGGTCGGGCTCGTCGCAAGCGTTGCGATGACAAAAACTGTCCGCGACCGCCGGTATCGGCGATTCATGTTGACGACAAAACGTTGACGATTTATCGATATATTATCATCGTTGTTGGCATCATTCTGCTGGAGGCGGGTTTGTCGGAGAATATTTCGGGTCGTTGGGATTTCTGGATCGATCGCGGCGGCACCTTTACCGACGTCGTCGGGCGCGATCCGTCTGGCACTCTCCACGCCCGCAAGGTTCTCTCGGAAAATCCCGAGGCCTATCGTGATGCGGCCGTTCACGGCATCCGCCTGCATCTCGGTCTCGGCAAGGGCGAGCCGGTTCCTGAAGGCGCGATCGGCGAGGTCCGCATGGGCACGACGGTCGCCACCAATGCGCTGCTCGAGCGCAAGGGCGAGCGCCTTGCGCTTGTCACGACGAAAGGTTTCCGGGACGCGCTGCGCATTGGCTACCAGGAACGCAAGAAGATCTTCGCGACTGAGATCGTCAAGCCGGAAGCGCTATACGATGATGTCGTCGAGATCGAGGAGAGGGTGCTTGCCGACGGCACGGTCGAATTGGCTCTGGATGAAAAGGCTGCAGAAGCTGCCCTGGGCGACCTTCTTGCTAGGGGTTATCGCTCCGTCGCCATTGTTTTCATGCATGCCTATAAATTTCCGGCGCATGAGGCCGCCGTTGCCCGGATCGCACGATCGATCGGCTTCGAACAAGTCTCGGTAAGCCATGAGGTCTCACCGCTGATCAAGCTCGTCGGCCGCGGCGATACGGCTGTCATCGACGCCTATTTGTCGCCGGTGCTCGGTCGCTATATCCGCCAGGTCTGCGATGAGCTCGATGTCGAGCGCACCGGCGCGCGCGTCATGTTCATGATGTCGTCGGGCGGGTTGACGGCGGCCGATATGTTTCAGGGCAAGGATGCAATCCTCTCCGGCCCGGCCGGCGGCGTAGTCGGTCTTGCGAAGACCGGCGAGCAGGCGGGCTTTGCTAATGTCATCGGCTTCGACATGGGCGGCACCTCGACGGATGTGGCGCATTTCGATGGTGAATATGAGCGCGCATTCGAGACGGAAGTGGCGGGCGTGCGCGTGCGTGCGCCGATGATGCTCATCCATACCGTTGCGGCCGGCGGTGGCTCGATCCTGCATTTCGATGGCGATCGCTTCCGCGTCGGTCCGGATTCCGCAGGCGCCTTTCCAGGCCCGGCTTGCTACCGCAACGGCGGCCCGCTGGCCGTCACCGACGCCAACGTCATGGCCGGCAAGCTTCTGCCGGAATTCTTCCCCTCGATCTTCGGGCCCAACCAGGATCAGCCGCTTGATGTCGAGACGGTGCGTGCCAAGTTCGCAGCGCTCGCAGCCGAGATCGGCGATGGTCGCAGCCCGGAAGATGTCGCCGACGGCTTCATCCGTATCGCGGTTGCCAATATGGTCGAGGCGATCAAGAAGATCTCGGTACAGCGCGGCTATGACGTGACGCGTTATGCGCTGAATTGCTTTGGCGGCGCCGGTGGCCAGCATGCCTGCCTGGTTGCCGATGCGCTTGGGATGAAGAGCATCCTTCTGCATCCGATGTCCGGCCTTCTATCAGCCTATGGCATGGGGCTTGCCGATATCCGCGCAACGCGCCAGAAGGCGCTCGGCGTTTCCCTTGATGATGCCGCACCATCAGCCATTGCGGTGCTTGGCAGCGAATTGCGCGGCGAATGCGTGCCTGAGCTGGAAGCGCAGGGCGTCGAAACTACTGAGATCAAGACGGTCCAGCGCGCGCATATCCGCTATGCCGGCACCGATACGTTGTTGGCCGTCGAAACGACCTTCCCCGACATCGATGATCCCGCGCGGCTGCGCAGCCAATTCGAGACCCTGCACAAGCGCCGCTTCGGCTTCGTTGCCGAAGACAAGCCGCTGGTCGTGGAAGCCGTGGAGATCGAAACGATCGGGGGCGCGGCTGCCGACATCGCGATCGAGCTCGACGCTACAGCCGAAGGCGAAGCTGGGGTCGCAAGGCGCACCGCCTTCTACTCGAATGGCGAAAGCCACGATGCGGCCGTCGTGGTGCGCCAGGCGATCAAGCCCGGCCAGACCGTGACCGGTCCGGCCATCATCATCGAACCGAACCAGACGATCGTCATCGAGGACGGCTGGCAGGCACAGCTGACCGCCAGGGATCATATCGTTCTCAAGCGCATCAAGGCGCTGCCGGAGCGCAATGCCATCGGCACCAAGGCCGATCCCGTCATGCTGGAGATATTCAACAATCTCTTCATGTCAATCGCCGAGCAGATGGGCATGACGCTGCAGAACACGGCCTATTCCGTCAATATCAAGGAACGGCTGGATTTCTCCTGTGCCGTCTTCGATGCGGAAGGCAATCTGGTTGCCAACGCGCCGCATATGCCGGTCCATCTGGGCTCCATGGACGCATCCGTCGCAACCGCGATCCGCGAGAACGCCGTCATTCATCCGGGCGACGTCTTCCTGATCAATGCGCCCTATAATGGCGGCACGCATCTGCCTGACCTGACGGTTTGCACCCCTGTCTTCGACGATGCGGGTGAGAAGATCCGTTTCTGGGTCGCGAGCCGCGGCCATCATGCCGATATCGGCGGCATCTCGCCGGGATCGATGTCGCCGCTCGCCACGCATATCGAGGAGGAGGGCGTCTATATCGACAATTTCAAACTGCTCGATCGCGGCCGGTTCTGTGAGGCAGAACTTACCAAGCTGCTGACAGGTGCGCGCTATCCGGTGCGGACACTCGCGCAGAACATCAACGATCTCAAGGCCCAGGTCGCCGCCAACGAAAAGGGCGTCGCCGAGCTGAAGAAGATGATCGTGCACTTCGGCGAAGATGTCGTCGATGCCTATATGGGGCATGTTCAGGACAATGCGGCGGAAAGCGTGCGCCGTGTCCTCGACCGTCTGTCGGATGGCGAGTTCAGCTATGAGATGGATCAGGGCTGCAAGATCGTCGTCAAGATTTCGATCGACAAGGACAAGCGCGAGGCAACGGTCGATTTCAGCGGCACCTCGGCGCAGCGCCCTGATAATTTCAACGCGCCGCAGCCGGTGACGCGCGCCGCCGTACTCTATGTTTTCCGTGTTCTCGTCGAGGCCGATATTCCGATGAATGCGGGGTGCCTGAGGCCAATCCGCATCATCATCCCCGAAGGCACGATGCTGACGCCGGAGTATCCGGCCGCCGTCGTTGCCGGCAATGTCGAGGTCAGCCAGGCCGTGACCAACTGCCTGTTCGGCGCCGTCGAGGCGCTTGCCGCAGCCCAAGGCACGATGAACAATCTGACCTTCGGCAACGACGTCTATCAGTACTACGAGACGATTTGCTCGGGGGCGCCGGCGGGGCCAGGTTTCAACGGCGCCGATGCCGTCCATACGCATATGACGAATTCGCGCCTGACGGATCCCGAAATCCTCGAGACGCGCTTCCCGGTCGTGCTGGAGGATTTCCACATTCGCCCGAATTCAGGCGGCCGTGGCAAGTGGAATGCCGGCAGCGGCACGCAGCGCACCATCCGCACGCGCGAAAAGCTGGAATTCGCGATTCTGTCCGGACATCGGCGTGTGGCGCCCTTCGGCGTCAAGGGCGGCGAGGCAGGACAGACCGGCCGCAATTACGTGCGTCGCAACGATGGCACGATCGAAGAGTTGATCGGCTCGGCGCACACCGTGCTTGAGGCGGGCGAAGCCTTCACGGTCGTCACCCCTACGGGCGGCGGTTATGGAAAGCGGGACGAATAGACATGTGATGCCCGGGCCGAGCGGCAATCGCCCGCTCGGCCTGTCGATCTGCAGGGCCTTGATCCGGTTCGAAGGAGTTTTCAGGTGACGTCCGAGGAAAAGAGTAAGCGACGCGAATTGATCGTATCGTCGGCCCATCTGGCCGGCGGCAGCTCTCCGGCCTTGTCGGAGCTGGAATACGGATCGATCCTCTTTTCGCATGCCTTCAATCGTTGGCTGGTGCGCTGCATGGCGGCGGCCGGCGTGCCTGGCCTTTCGCCGATCGAAATCCTGATCATTCATTCGGTGCGGCATCGCGACCGGCCGAAAACGCTCGCCGATCTCTGCCTCGTCCTCGACATCGAGGACACGCATGTCGCCAACTACGCCATCAAGAAGCTCGAGGCGGCAGGCCTTGTCAAAAGTGGTAAGGCCGGCAAGGAAAAGACCATCCGGGTCACCGACAAGGGCGTGGACGCGCTGAAGCGCTATACCGAAATTCGCGAGCGGCTGCTTGTCGAGGCGACGAAGGTATCGGGTCTCTCGCAAGATGACCTCTCCGATATCGCCTCGCATCTCAGGGCATTGTCCGGCTACTACGAACAGGCCGCACGGTCGGCCGCGACGCTGTAAAATAAAGGCGCGCAAGTTTCTCCCAAATCTTCTTGGCTCTGCCCAAGATTCGCTTTTCATTGAGCGCTAATATAATTTGGGCCGCCGGCGTCACACGCAAATTCCCGCCTCTTATCTATTTTGCCATTTCATACCTATATTAGATCTGTGCGATCCGTTGGCGGCAATCCGTTCAACGATCTGTGTCGGTCGACCGATGAGATCCAGTTTTTACCACTGCACGACTTTTAGAAATTGCTGGCTTCGCACGATAGCAAAAGTGTGCTTTTTTTGACCGAAAGGGGAATGGTGTAAAAACTTCCATGAACAACGATAGTTTTGAGCTGAAATTTTGGGGCGTGCGGGGAAGCATCCCTGTATCGGGACCGGAATTTGAGCGGTACGGCGGTAATACGTCGTGTATAGAGTTACGGCATGATGGCAGGCATATCTTATTCGACGCCGGAACGGGTTTGCGCGAAGCGGCCGGCTCGCTTGCCAAGGAGGGGGTCCGCGATATCGATCTCTTCTTCACTCACTCCCACTACGACCACATCATCGGGCTGCCTTTCTTCAACGCGATCTACGATCCGCGCGTGAGCGTCGATCTCTGGTCGGGCCATCTGGCCGGCAAGACGACGACGCGGCAGTTGATCGGTCAGTTCATGCGGCCGCCATGGTTTCCTGTTGAACCCGACATCTGTCGTGCCACGATGAATTTCCGCGATTTCGCCGCCGGCGATACGTTGAAGCCGCATCCGGGCATCGTCATCCATACGACGAGGCTGAACCATCCCGGTGGCTGTATCGGCTATCGCATAGAATGGGCGGGCCGGGTGATTGCCATGGTCTATGACACCGAGCACGTGGCAGGCAAACTCGATGAGGCGGCGCTTGAGCTGATGGCGGATGCAGATCTTGCCATCTACGATGCGACCTATCTCGAAGCGGAGATGCAGAAATATCTCGGTTTTGGCCATTCTACATGGCAGGAGGGCATCAAGCTCGCCAAGAAGGCCGGCGCCAAGCGGCTTGCCATGTTCCATCATGCGCCTGGCCGAACTGACCGCGAACTGGATGACATGCAGCGCGATGCGCAGAAGAGCTTCCCCGAAGCGTTCTTCGCCTTTGACGGACAATCGCTGCAGCTCTGAGGTACGTATGGCCGCAAGCGTCCGTCGTTAGACCGAGCTACACCCCGTAGACTGGAACGGCTTCCGGGAGGTTGGAGACATGGCTGTCAAGCGAATGGACAATGTCGGAATCGTCGTCGAAGACCTGGCAGGCGCGATCGATTTCTTTCGCGAACTTGGCCTTGAGCTCGAAGGGCAGGCGACGATTGAGGGGGAGTGGGCCGGACGTATCACGGGGCTGGGCGATCAGCACGTCGAGATTGCCATGATGCGCACGCCGGATGGGCACAGCCGGCTCGAGCTTTCCCGCTTTCTCGCGCCGGCTGTCGTCGCGGATCACCGGAACGATCCGGTCAACGCTTTGGGCTATCTCCGGGTCATGTTTGCCGTGGACGACATCGACGAGACGCTTGAAAGGCTCCGCAAGCGCGGTGCGCAGCTCGTCGGCGAAGTCGTCCAGTATGGCAACGCATATCGCCTCTGCTATATCCGCGGGCCTGAAGGGCTCCTCATCGGGCTCGCCCAAGAACTCAGCTGAGTGCAATGCGACGGCTAGTGTATGAAATGGGTGACCGGCCGCCATTCAATGGCGGCATGGTCGGCCGTTTCCTCGAACAGTGTCTCCACGAAATCCCAGGCGAGATCGTCATGGACGAGATGGTGCGTCATCACCCCGATCGGTTCGTCGTGACCGTCGAAACGGATCCGGAGCTCTTCAACGAGACGTCCGATCACTTCGGTATGCGGTAGACCGCCACGCACCCCGTGCCATCTCATGATATCGATATGCGTGTTGATCAAGCCGATCGGGGCCTGCTTTGCCAATCCGAAAACGGAGACGGCGCGATAGCCGAAGGGGGCGAGATGCGGCAGCAGCGCATCGTCGATCCTGTTCCACGGCGGCACCAGCAGCGGTACGAACTGCTTGCCATAAAGAGCTTCGAGCTTATCGAAACCGCGGTGCAACTCGTCCAGCACGACCGCCTGCGGCCGGTGCAGGCCGAGTTCCTGCTTCTTGGTGTCGTCAGGCGTATAGTTCTGGTGGGTCCAGCCATGCACGGTGGCGGTGACGCGGCTTTCGCCCGCCAGCCGTTCGGCGAGTGCCTTGCCCGTCGGTTGCGGAATGATCGCAAGCGCGATCGGCACGTTGAAACGATTGGCAAGCGATAGAAGCCGGTCGAGGGCAGGAGTCGGCTCGATGGCGTCGTCGTCGCGGAACCATAGCTTCGCCTTTCGCCCGGCCGCGTTCCATCGCTGCAGCTCGTCGCGCAGGGGCTGCCAATCGGCTCTATCGCTCATAATAGGTGTCTCCCAGATATTTTCGAAGAATGGTTTCCAACCGCGTCGACGCGGCGGTCAACGAACGCTCCTGATGCACGAAGTCATAGGCTGCGTTTGCCATGGCCCGATGCCGGCTCGCGTCGATCAAAAGCTCGGCGATAGCCCCGGCATAGGCCTCTATATCGCCTTCCTGTGTTAGAAGTCCTGTCATGCCCGCCATCACCACCTCAGGCACACCGGCCGTTGCCTGCGCGACGACGGGCAGGCCCGTTGCCTGCGCCTCGAGATAGGCGAGGCCATAGGCTTCGTTGCAGCCTGGCCAGACGTAGAGACCGGCGGTTGCCAGCTCTTTCGCGATCTCTGCGGTAGAGCGCTCTCCGCGCCAGATGATGCGGTCTTCGCTAAATGCGGAGAACAGCGACCTGACCTCGGCCCGCATCGGCCCATCGCCGATGACGGTCAGGGTCCAATCCTGATCACGGATGAGATCGAGCGCACTTGCCAGCATGGCGTAGCTGTCGAACTTGTCGCCCCTGCGCAACATCGCCACCGTAATCAGCCGTCGCGGATCGGCGAAGGAGCGGGCAAAGGGCACAGCATCGATGAAGGGCGGGAAGCGCTCGTAACAGCCCTCGGGAATTGCATCGAGCAAACCCATCCGGTCGCGCTCGGTGAAGCACAGATTGACGGCGGCAAGCCTTACCGCATCGGCAATAAGGCGCTGGTTCTCGTGCCAGCCGGTCTCGTCATGACGGCGGGAGTAGGAAGCCTCGGCCGTGACATAGGGGATATTAAGCCTCCTGGCGACGAACGGGCCGATGAGATCGGGTGTCTTGTAATAGGGATGATAGGTGAACCACAGATCGGGCGCCGCCGTATCCCGCCACTGCTCCAGCAATCGTTCTCCCTCACTTTTCGCCTGCCGGGCGATTTCCATGCGTGGGCCGGCTTCCGGAGTGGGCGTGAAACTGCGCAATTCGGAAGCGACTTCGACCTGATGTCCCGTCATCTTCAATGCTGCGATGATCTGGCGCGCCATCAGCCGGTCGCCGGATGGGACCGTATGGGTAGGCGACTTCAGGGGAGCGTAAAAGGCGATTTTCATGATGTCGTCGCACGGTTGACGATTAAGTGATGGCAGGAACCCGAATCGTGAAAGGATTGCCCGAATTCCGACCGGTTGCGTGACAATAAGGTCCCTGCTTCGAAAAGCCGCATCCTCGACAGCATGCGGCGTTGCGGCTACTGCATAATTCCTTAAATCGGAATCGATTTGAGGATAAAACTATGCAGCAGGTTAAAAGTGCTACAGCGACCTTTGCGCGTCATATTTGACGCGCGGCGCTGTCGATGAATAGGCGATAACCGTTTTCGGATCAGTTGTGAACGGGCAATATACATTGGGTTTGATGACCATAGAGGCAAGAAAGCCAATCATGACCGATCGCCTCGTGCGAAAGCTGCGTCTCGGCTCGGGTCTGATCGTTTTTGCTTTCGTCATCATGCATTTGGCCAACCATTCCCTGGGCCTGATCTCGCTCGGCATGGCCGAACATGCGCAACATTGGTTCATGGCGGTTTGGCGCAATCCGGTCGGAACCGTGCTGCTCTATGGGGCGCTGATCCTGCATATCCTGCTCGTGCTGCGAATGCTCTACAAGCGCAGGACGCTCGTCATGCCCGCCGGCGAGGCTTTTCAGATCGTTACCGGTCTGCTGGTGCCCCTCCTGCTGATCGACCATATCGTTGCGACACGCATCGTTCATGAGGTCTACGGCTATCACGACACCTATAAGGCGGTCGTGCGCACCTTGTGGGTGACTTCGCCGTTCAATGGGATGCGCCAGTCGTTCGTCCTCCTGATCGTTTGGCTTCATGGATGCATTGGCGTTCATTTCTGGCTGCGCTACCGCCCCTGGTATATGGCGATCGCGCCCGTCATGCTGTCGCTTGCCATTGTCCTGCCGATTCTCGCTTTGCTCGGCTTTGCCGCAATGGGCAAGACGGTGGCGCATGAGGTCGCCCAGGAGGATGAGCGCGGCTATCCAGGCGGCTATTACAGTGACGTCCGAAGCTTTGGCGAAACAGGCTCGGCGCCCGGCGGTAAGATGGCGGAAGACTTGTGGCCTTACCGCGCCGGATTCTATGGCGCCTTCAGTCTGTCGATCGCCGTTCTTTTTGCCTTCCGAGCGCATCGCAGACTGCGAGAACGGCAATATCAGGTCGCCATTCGTTATGCAGGCGGGGAGGTCGTGCATGCACCGCGCGGCTTCAGCGTGCTTGAGGCAAGCCGTCTCGGCGGCATCCCGCATTATTCGGTCTGTGGAGGCAAGGGCCAATGCTCCACCTGCCGCGTGCAGATCATCGAGGGAGCCGAAAACCTGCCACCGCCCGAGCCGCTGGAGCAGAAGACCTTGAATCGTATCGGCGCCACGCCGGATGTCAGGCTTGCCTGCCAGCTGCGCCCGACCGGCAATGTCAGCGTGGTGCCATTGCTGACGCCGATGGCCGAGGCGACGATCCCGGTCTACACGCAAGCCGCAAGTCCCGGCCGCGAGCGGGAGATCGTCGTGTTCTTCTGCGATCTACGCCATTTCACCTCGCTGACGGAATCGCGGCTACCCTTCGACATCGTTTTCCTGCTCAACCGCTATTTTGCTATCGTTGGCCGCATCATCGAAGAAAATGGTGGCCGGATGGATAAGTTCATCGGCGATGGCGCGATGGCACTCTTCGGCCTTCGCGCAACCCCGAAGGAGGCCAATCGTCAGGCCCTGAAGGCGGCCGCCGCGATCATCCGCGAGATCGACAAGCTCAGTGCCGAGCTGGCTGATGACCTGGCTGCCCCGCTCGAAATCGCCATCGGCATCCATACCGGCCTCGCGGTAGTGGGCTCGATGGGATACGGCACCGTCAAGAACGTGACGGCGATCGGCGATACCGTCAATGTCGCCAGCCGTCTGGAAAGCGTCGCCAAGGAATTCAACGCCGCGCTGGTCTTTTCGGAGCCGGTGGCGCAGCTTTCGGAAGCCGATATCGCCGGCACCGAAAGCCGCGAGATTGCCGTCAGAGGCCGGGGCGAGCCGTTGCGGGTCTATATCGTTTCGAAAGAGGCCAGCGCCCATTTTGCCTGATTTTCAGAGAGTGGCGGCGGCGGCGCCCTTGTCCGTTTGCAACGGAATGGCGCCGGTGTAGAGATGGCGCTCATGTTTGACGCCAAGATTCTCACAAGAAAATACTGGAAGCGAGCTTTTCGCCGCAAGCGGGACGCGATCGCCACGCGCCTGTTCGACACCAGGCTCGGCCGGGATATCCTCGTCAGTGCGATCGGCCCCCGCGTGAAGACGATGACGGTCGATTGCGGCGATCACGTCCTCAGTTTCTCGCCGGCCGACTACATCGGCCGCAAGGTTTTTCGCAAAGGGCATTTCGAGCGCGACCATGTCGATCGCCTGCTGAGCGTCCTGCGCGAGCACGGCCTGTTGCGCAAGAGATCGGCGCTCCTGGAACTTGGCGGCAATATCGGCACGCAGACCTGCTATTTTGCCTTGAGCGGCGCCTATGACCGCATCGTCAGCGTCGAGCCGGACCCGCGCAATTTTCGCCTGCTGGCAGTCAATATTGCCGATAATGGCCTGCAGGAAATGGTGACTGCGGTCAATTGCGCTGCCGGCGATCGCGAGGGGCAGCTCGATTTCTATCTCAATCACAAGAACCATGGCAAAAGCAGCGCGCTGCGGCAAAGCCCGACCGACGAGAAGATCTCGGTGCCCGTCCGTCCGGTTGGCGATATTCTGCTGCAGGCAGGCGTCGATCCCGCCGATATCGGGCTGCTCTGGATGGACATCGAGGGCTATGAGCCGGTTGCCTGCCGTTCGATGGGCGCGCTGATGGCCCGCAAGGTGCCGCTCTATATGGAATTCACGCCGGCCTTCTACGGCAAGGATCAGACCAGAGACTTCATTGTCGATCTTGCTCGGCACTATAGCGAATGTCTCGCCTTCTTCGAAAGCGGCGAGCGGATCATGAAGGTGGTCGAACTGCCGGTGGCGGGCGAACAGTTCGACGTCCTGTTTCTGCGCTGATCCTATCTGCGCCGATAGATGAAATAGCGCCCGTCCTTGACGCTCGAGGGCAGCGGCAGCACAGCGAGATCCGGATGGTCGAGGGGAAGGCCGCTGACCGCAAGCCCGCCTGATGCCAGCACGCCAGCCATGATTTCCGGCAGCCAGGTCAATGTTATCGCATCCTTGTCTTCATAGCCGGTGCCGATATCGGCATGGGCGAGCGACGCGTTGGCGCCAATGAAAGTTCTCGCCGTGTCCTTGATCTCACCGAGAACAAGGTTTTCGGCCGACGGCATGGAAGGACCATAGGCATTGACCGTCCGGTCGAATGCGACGATGCGATGATCGGGGAAGAGTTCGCGCAGATGATCGAAGGTGCGGCCGTTGCCGAGGCCAAGCTCCAGCACCGGGCCGTCGAGCGTTTTCACCTCATCGGCAACGGCGTTGAGAATGTCGCGCTGCGCACTGAGGCGGCGAATGAAACTATCCAGGCGGCTCATCGTATTTGAAATATCCTTGGCGTTCTATGCCTCTTCCGCCGTGGCCTAGCATGGCGGGCATCGCGGCGTCGACCACCCGCTGGCTTTTCGACGCATTTGCTGTAGGGATAGATTGTCGCGGTGCTCACAGAAGGGGGATATCATGGCCGAGCCGTCCAACGATGATTTCTTCCACAAGCTTTCGGGTTTCACCCGTTTCGAGGGTGTGACCGACAGCGCCAACTATCAGCCCCTGCCGGGTGACTGGTTGATTGCGGTCGCCGACATCGTCAGCTCGACAAAGGCGATTGCCGCGGGTCACTACAAGTCGGTCAACATGGCCGGCGCCAGCGTGATTTCCGCCGTGCTGAACGCTTTGGATCGAGGTGATTATCCCTTCGCCTTCGGGGGGGATGGCGCATTGGTGGCAGTCCCGCCCTCCGGCGAGGCGCGGGCGCGGCAGGCGCTTTCAGCGGTACGGGGCTGGGTGATGGAAGAGCTGCAGCTCGATCTCCGCACCGCTTTGGTGCCGATGACCGCCATCCGCGACGAGGGGTTCGACGTGCAGGTCGCGCGTTTCAACCCAAACGACCATGTTTCCTACGCCATGTTTTCGGGTGGCGGCACGAGCTGGGCAGAACGGCAGATGAAGGAAGGACGCTTCATCGTCGAAACGCCGCCGGAAAAGGCGGAGCCCGATCTAACAGGGCTTTCCTGCCGCTGGAATCCGATAAAGGCGCAAAATGGCGAGATCATCTCCATCATCGCTATCCCCGGCGAGGATGGAAACGGTCCACAGTTTCAGCAATTGGTCGCCGATATCATCGCCATCTCTGCAGAGCAGAGCCGCGACAGCCACCCCGTCCCGGTCGAAGGCCCGACGCCAGCATTGAGATTCGATGGTGTCGATATCGAAGCGCGGGCTCTTGCCGCTCCGGCCAACCGCTGGTGGCGCAAGCTTCTTATCGACGCCCAAGTTATCCTGCTCTGGAGCCTCGACAAGTTCCGCGTGAGGGCAGCATTCTTCGATGCTAAGGCCTATCGGCGCGATCTCGCTGCGAATTCCGATTTCCGCAAGTTCGATGACGGTCTGAAAATGACCATCGATGTCGATGCCGAACATCTCGAACGTATCGAGGCACGCTTACGCCGGGCAGAGGCAGAAGGCGTGTGTCGCTTCGGTCTGCATCGGCAGGACAGTGCGCTGATGACCTGTTTCGTTCCGACGCCTCTCATGCGCGACCATATGCACTTCATCGATGGGGCGAGCGGGGGGTATGCTATGGCGGCCATGGCGTTGCGGGGAAAGCGGCCGCCCGCGCTTGCCGCGGGCGAATGATTTCATCTGCGGCGCGCAGGGCTGCAGTCGCAATTTTATCGATCCATTTGCTTTTTGCCCATTGTGTCAGCCGAATATGCGCCTTATCTCAATGAGAACAAAACGAGAGTCGTCGGTTGCGGCGGCTGTCCTTTTGCCGCATTTCATGTGCGGGGGTGTGAGGAAATACAGTCGATATTTTGGGTGCCTGCACGATCCAAGGTGGCAATGGAACGTGTTGGTGCCGTCGCATGATGCTTCTTTCAGTCTTTGACGATGGCCTGGAAGTCCCGGATACGGATGCCGACGAAATCGACGGTGCGCCATGGTCGGGTGAAGGCATCAAGCATTGCAGGATGGGCCGCGGGAATAATGGCAATCAATTCGGGTGTCTCTGATATTCTTATCGATAAAGTTGCGGAATGGCTGACGCAGGCCGCCCTGACGGGCGAGAACCTGGAAACGGTCGTTCGCGGTTTCTGCGAACGCATGGCGGCCACCGGGATGCCGCTCAAGCGCGTGCATCTGACCTTTTCCATGCTTCATCCGCTCTATGACGCGCTCGGTTTTACCTGGCGTCGGGGTGGCGGTCTGACGATCGAGGGCTACCGGCACGGGAACGAACAGCCGGAACGCTTCATGCGCAGCCCCTATTATTATCTTCTCTCCAACAATCTTCAGCACCTGCGTCGCCGGATCGACAGTGACGGCGCGGTCGAGTTTCCGATCTTCGAGGACCTGCGCAAGGAGAAGGTGACCGACTATATGGCCTTCGTGCAGACATTCGGGGCCGGTTCGATGCAGGGCATGATGGGCTCCTGGTCCACCGATAACATCGGTGGTTTCAGCGAGGATATGATCGGCGCGTTGATGCGCATGCAGAATCATCTCGCCATGGCCGCCAAGATGGCTGTTCTCGGCAAGCTTGCCAACAATATGCTGACCACCTATCTCGGTGGCGATGCCGGGAAGCGCGTGCTGAACGGTCAAATCCGCCGAGGCGATGGCGAGACGATCCGGGCAGCGCTCGTCATGGGCGACATGCGGCAATCCACAGTTTTTGCCGAAAAGGAAGGGCGGCAAGCCTATATCGATACGCTGAACGAATTCTTCGATGCGATTGCTGCGCCTTTCAACCGCAATGGCGGCGAGATCTTGAGCTTTCTCGGCGACGGTTTTCTGGCGGTCTATCCGTGCGGCCGGCACAAGGACCCGTCCAAGGTCGCGTGCGAAGCCGCGCTGTCGGCTGTTTTCGAAGCGCAGCGCCGCGTTGCCGCGCTCAACAGCGATCGCCAGTCGCGTAATCTGAGCGAGGTGCGCTACGGGATCGGCCTGCATGTCGGCAACGTCATGTTCGGCAATGTCGGATTGAAGGACCGGCTGACCTTTTCGGCCTTTGGCGCGGCGGTCAACGAGGTCGAGAGGCTGCAGTCGCTGACCAAGAAATATTCGACGGAGGTCGTCGCGAGCCAGGCTTTCTCGAGTTACACCGATTGCGAATGGGGGACGCTGGGAGAAGAAAAGCTGCGCGGCGTGCGCCAGCGCTTCACAGTCGTCTCTCCGAAGGCCGCGGCAGCAGCCAGCAGCGCGCTTGAGATCTTTCAGGAGACGGCGGCCGACAGCCTCTCCGAGGCCGAACGGGTTATTCTCTTGCACAGGGATGCCAAGAAGTTCGAGGGCCGTCTTCAAGTCGAAAACCTCGCTCGGTGACGGCACATGCCTTACGCTTCAGCATAAGCCGATATATCACTGGAAAGGCGACAGTTTTTTTACAGTCTCCGCATCGCTTTGACCAGCTAGACACCCGTTATGGCCTACGTTAGTGTGCCGCATAAGGCCACAAAGGTCATGTGAGCGGGAAGTAATATGTATGGCGTCAGGGACTGATCTACTGCGTATCGAGAACCTCGACGTCTCGTTTTCCCTCTACGGGGATAGTCTGCGCGTCGTCAAAAATGCCGGCTTGAGGGTGCTTCCGGGCAAGGTCACGGCGCTCGTCGGTGAATCCGGTTCCGGCAAATCGATCATCAGCCAGTCGATCATGGGCATTCTTCCGGCGGCGGCGAAGGCGACCGGACGGATTCTCTTCACCGATCCGCTCGACGGCAAGACCACCGATATTCTCCAGCTGCCGCGTGACGGGGTCGCTATCCGCGCGCTGCGCGGCGCACGCATGGCAAAGATCTTCCAGGAGCCGATGACCTCGCTATCGCCGTTGCATACGGTCGGCAACCAGATCAGCGAAGCGCTACGCATTCATAGCGCAGGTACCAGCAGAGCCGAGCAGCGTGAAAAGACGGAAGAGATGCTGCATCTCGTCGGCTTTCAGGACCCGGTTCGAACTTTCGACATGTATCCTTTCGAACTTTCCGGGGGCATGCGCCAGCGTGCAATGATCGCTATGGCGCTGATCTGCAACCCGGCGCTCCTGATTGCCGACGAGCCGACGACCGCGTTGGATGTCACCATTCAGGCGCAGATCCTCGGCCTGCTGCGCAATCTCCAGCAGACGTTCAACATGGCGATGCTGCTGATCACCCATGATCTCGGCGTGGTCGCGAATATGGCCGACGAAGTCGTGGTCATCTATCACGGCGAGATCATGGAAGCAGGCCCGGTCGAGACGATCTTTCGCCAGCCGCAGCATCGCTATCTGAAGGCGCTGATGTCGGCGGTGCCGCATTTCGATATGAAGCCGGGAGAGCGATTGAAGTCCCTGCGGGACGTTCCGGTCAATCTCGGCACCTTTTCCGGCAAGAAGAAGCTTATCGGCAGCGGCGTGCCGGCTGCGGGGGCAGCACCCGATGTCCTGCTCAGCGTGCGCAATCTGACCAAGACCTATACCTCGAAGGCCGGCGGACTGTTTGGGCGGCGCGATGGCACGAAGTTCCGTGCGGTCGATGACGTCAGTTTCGACATTCGCCGCGGCGAATGTCTTGGCTTGGTCGGGGAAAGCGGCTGCGGCAAGACCACCGTCAGCAAGATACTGATGCGGGGTGTCACTGCCGATAGCGGTTCCGTCAGCTTCGACGACGGCAGCGGCAAGATCGATGTGCTTGCCGTCAAGGGCGACGAATTGATGGATCTGCGCACGAAGATTCAGATGGTGTTCCAGGATCCGGTCTCTTCGCTTTCTCCGCGCATGACCATCCGCAACATCCTCAGCGAACCCTTGGAAATCCATGGGCGTGGCGACAGTGACGAGCGCAAGGAGAAGGTTACGGCACTGATGCAGGCGATCGGGCTCGACAAGCACTATCTGAGCCGCTATCCGCACAGCTTTTCAGGTGGCCAGCGGCAGCGTATCGGAATTGCGCGCGCATTGGCGCTTGGACCAAAGCTTCTAATCCTCGATGAGCCCGTCTCGGCGCTCGATGTGTCGGTTCAGGCGCAGATCCTGAACCTTCTCAAGGATCTGCAGAAAGAGCTCGGCCTGACCTATCTGTTCATTTCGCATAATCTCGCAGTGGTGGATTACATGGCCGACCGCATAGCCGTCATGGCGCGAGGACGCATCGTCGAAATCGCTCCGCGGGAGGTCATTCTGCGCGCCCCCGTCCATCCCTATACGCGTTCGCTGCTCGCCGCCGTTCCGTTTCCCGATCTCGACCGACAGCTGGATTTCTCCGCCCTGAACAGCGAAGGCCCTGCTGCCCGGCAGAAATGGGGGCCGCAATTTTCGGACGGTGCCGACGGGGAGCTTACCTATGCGGATTTGGGCGGCGGACATTTCGTGCGCGTGCGCCGGGGTGTCGATGCCCAGGAGTTGCGCAAATGATCGGCCGGCGTACATTCCTTGGCCTGATGGCTTCCGCAGTTTTGCCGCAGCCTGTTCTGGCGGCCGATGTCGACAATGAGCCGGAATACCTCGCCGATTGGCTGAGGGCCGGCCAGATGCCGCACCTCGCCAAGCGCCTGCCGAAGTTCCCCCGTGTCATCAACGTCGCGGCCATGGGCCGCGTGGCGGGCCGTTACGGCGGCTCCGTGCGCACGCTCATCGGCAGCCAGAACGACATCCGCCTCATGACCATCTATGGCTACGCGCGCCTGGTTGGTTATGACAGCACGCTGACGCTTCAGCCAGATATTCTCGAATCCTTTTCCACCGTCAACGATATGGTGTTCACCTTCAAGCTGCGCGAGGGCCATAAATGGTCCGACGGAGAGCCGTTTACGGCCCACGACTTCCGTTATTGGTGGGAAGACGTCATTCTCAACAAGGAGCTAACGCCCGGCGGAGGTGCGTTGGAGCTGCGTCCGCACGGTAGCCTGCCGCGTTTCGAGCTGCTCGACGACTTGACGGTGCGCTATTCCTGGGATGATCCCAACCCGAATTTCCTGCCGATCCTGGCTGCCCCGCAGCCGCTCGTCATCGCCGGGCCAGCACATTATCTCAAGCAGTTCCACAAGAAATACCAGGACAACATTCGGCTTTCCTCGCTGATGAAGGAAAGCCGCGTGAAGAAATGGCAGGATCTGCATATCAAGATGGGCCGCTCCTACCGGCCTGAAAATCCCAAATTGCCGGTACTCGACCCATGGAAAAACACGACGGCGCCGCCGGCCGAGCAATTCGTATTCGAACGCAACCCCTATTTCCATCGCGTTGACGAGAACGGGCGGCAGCTGCCCTATATCGACCGCATGATCCTGAACATCAGTTCTTCGGCGATCATCGCTGCCAAAACCGGTGCGGGGGAAAGCGATCTTCAGGCGACCGGCATAGACTTCAACGACTATACGTTCCTGAAGGAGGCGGAGAGGCGCGATCCAAGCAAGATCAAGGTCGATCTCTGGAAGGCGGCGCGCGGATCGCGCGTTGCCCTGTACCCCAATCTGAATAGCGCCGATGCAGTTTGGCGCGATCTCTTGCGCGATGTTCGGGTGCGCAGAGCGCTGTCGCTTGCGATCGATCGTCACGAGATCAACATGGCCGTGTTCTATGGCCTCGGCACGGCAAGCGCCAACACGGTGTTGCCCGACAGCCCGCTTTTCAAACCTGAATATGCCTCCGCCTGGATCGAGCACGATCCGGATCAGGCCAACGCTCTGTTGGATGCTGTCGGCCTGGATAAGCGGGATGAAGACGGTGTCCGTTTGCTGTCGGATGGTCGGCGAATGGAGATTACCGTTGAGACCCCGGGCGAAAGTACGCTCGATTCCGACGTGCTCGAATTGGTGACCGATCACTGGCGTAAGATTGGCATCGCGCTTTTCATCCGCGTATCCCAACGTGATGTTTTCCGCAGTCGCGCCATGGGCGGCCGCATTTTGATGTCGTTATGGTACGGCCTCGATAATGGCGTGGCGACGGCCGACATGAACCCGGGCGAATTGGCGCCGACGACCAGCGACCAGATGCAATGGCCGCTTTGGGGCATGTACTATCTGTCGCGCCAGACGCAAGGGGTGGCTCCCGATGTGCCGGAAGCCGTCGAGCTGATCAAGCTGCTTGGCGAATGGGAAGAGGCAGCCTCCTCATTCGAGCGTGCCGAAATCTGGCACAAGATGCTGAAGGTCTACACGGATCAAGTCTTCTCCATCGGTCTGGTCAACGCGACTTTGCAGCCAATCGCGCATTCGGCCAGCATGCAGAATGTACCGGAAAAGGCGTTGTACGGCTTCGACCCGACCTGCCTGCTCGGCGTGTATATGCCGGACACCTTCTGGATGAAGGAGGATCGCCGGAATGCTTAAATATATCCTCTGGCGCACCGCCGTGATGATCCCGACCCTGGTCATCATCTCCATGTTGGTCTTCACCATCATCCAGCTGCCGCCGGGAGACTTCTTCGACAGCCAGATCGCCGAACTGCGCGCTCAGGGAGACACCGCCAATCTCCAGGATATGGAGAATCTTCGCCACGAATACGGGCTCGACCAGCCATTGCCGCTTCAATACCTGCACTGGGCTGGCGGCATGCTGCATGGCGATTTCGGCTATTCCTTCGAATATCAGCTGCCGGTATCGGATGTCGTCGGCGACCGGCTCTGGCTGACAATCCTCGTGTCGATGACAACAATCCTTTTGACCTGGCTGATCGCTTTTCCGATCGGCATCTATTCGGCAACCCATCAATATAGCTGGGGCGATTACGGCCTGACTTTCCTCGGTCTGCTCGGTATTGCCATTCCGAATTTCATGCTGGCGCTGATCCTGATGTATTTCGCCAATGTCTGGTTCGGCGTGTCGATCGGGCATCTGATGGATCAAAAGTATCTTTCGCAACCGATGAGCTGGGAAAAGGCGCGTTCGATCCTGTCGCACCTTTGGATCCCGGTCATCATCGTCGGCACGGCCGGAACGGCCGGCATGATCCGCCGCCTCCGCGCCAATCTGCTCGACGAGATGCAGAAGCAATATGTCGTCACTGCGCGGGCCAAGGGGCTGCATCCCCTGAAGGCGCTGGTGAAATATCCGCTGCGCATGGCGCTGAACTTTTTCGTTGCCGATATCGGCTCCATCCTGCCGTCGATCATTTCGGGCGCCGAGATCACGGCAATCGTGCTGTCGCTGGAGACGACCGGCCCGATGTTGATCCGCGCGCTGCAGAGCCAGGACATGTATCTTGCCGGCTCGTTCTTGATGTTCCTCGCCTTCCTCAACGTCATCGGCGTGCTGATCTCGGACATCGCTCTTGGCTTTCTCGACCCCCGCATCCGCTTGCAAGGCAGGAGCACAAAGTGAGCGTATCCCTGCCAAAACCCGGCGCCCCCCTGGAGCATTATGTCTCGAGCGCGGATTTCGATCCGGATCAATTCGAGGCCATGTCGGCCGGCCAGCAGCGCTATTACATGGCTTCGCAAAAGAAGCTGATGTGGTGGAAGTTCAAGAAGCACAAGCTTGCGCTTGCGTCAGGCATTTTCCTGCTGCTGGCCTATGGCATGATCGTCATTGCCGAGTTCCTCGCCCCCTACGGGCTGCATACCCGCAATGTCGACTACATCCATTCGCCGCCGCAGGCGGTGCATTTCTTCAACAACGGAGAGTTTGTCGGACCGTTCGTGTACGGCCGCAAGATGACGCTCGATATCGATACGCTGCGCCGGGTCTATATCGATAATCCCTCGGATGTACAGCCGATCCGCTTCTTCTGTCGCGGCGATGCCTATCGCTTCTGGGGCCTGGTGGATTCGAACGTCCATCTGGTCTGTCCTGCGGTCGGCGGACAAATGTACCTGCTTGGGACGGATCGTTTGGGCCGTGACGTGCTGTCGCGCATCATCTATGGCGCACGCATATCCCTGACCATCGGGCTGATCGGCATTTCGGTCAGCTTCGTGCTCGGCATCGTCATCGGCGGTCTGGCGGGCTATCACGGCGGCCTCTTCGATCTCCTCGTCCAGCGCGTGATCGAGGTGCTGCAATCGCTGCCGAGCCTGCCGTTGTGGATGGCGCTGGCGGCGATCATGCCCGTGAGCTGGAGCCCGATCATCGTCTATTTCGGTATCACCATCATTCTCGGCATTCTCGACTGGACCGGTTTGGCGCGCGCCGTGCGCTCGAAGCTTTTGTCCCTGCGCGAGGAGGATTATGTTCTCGCTGCGCAATTGATGGGCGCCAGCACGCCGCGCATCATCGGCCGGCACCTCGTTCCGGGCTTCATGTCGCATCTCATTGCTTCGGCAACGATCTCCGTTCCGAGCATGATTCTCGGCGAAACCGCACTTAGCTTCCTTGGATTGGGGCTTCGCCCGCCCATCACGAGCTGGGGTATTTTGCTGACCGAGGCAAGGAGCGTCAGCGTCATCGCCTTCTATCCATGGCTCCTTTTTCCTATGATCCCGGTGATTTTGATCATTCTGGCGTTCAACTTTTTAGGAGACGGCTTGCGCGATGCCGCCGATCCCTACAAATAGCAGGGTGAACGGCGAAGACAGGATTGCAATTCGAGAAGCGGCCCGCGGATGTCCTTTGTCGACATACCGCGTATAACTTTCACCCCCAGAGGTTTTGCCTATGAAGCGGCGCTTAGAAGATGCTCGAATCCTCATGTATAGCCATGACACGTTCGGTCTCGGCCATCTGAGGCGGTGCAGAACGATTGCCCATGCGCTTGTTGAGGACTATCGCGGCCTGAACGTGCTGATCATATCCGGCGCAACGATCGCCGGGGCATTCGATTACCGCGCCCGTGTCGATTTCGTCAAAGTGCCGAGCGTCATCAAGCTGCGCGACGGTGAATACACGTCTATGGCGAGCCATGTCGCGCTGCAGGAAACGTTGAAGATGCGGCAGTCGATCATTCGCCATACGGCCGAAACCTTCCAGCCCGACGTTTTC
Organism: Rhizobium tropici CIAT 899; assembly: GCF_000330885.1. Classification (NCBI taxonomy): domain Bacteria; kingdom Pseudomonadati; phylum Pseudomonadota; class Alphaproteobacteria; order Hyphomicrobiales; family Rhizobiaceae; genus Martinezella; species Martinezella tropici. Next base: position 1,558,587 of record NC_020062.1, on the reverse strand, counting down.
ATTGTCGACAAGGAACCGTTGGGGCTGAAAGGCGAGGTCGAGGAGACGCTGACCTATCTGAAGGCGCGCGGCACCACGCTCGTTCTCGGCATGCGCGACGTGATGGATGCGCCACACCTGCTGGAAGCCGAATGGAAGAAGAACAACGTCCTGCAGAAGATCGATCAATTCTACGATCGCGTCTGGGTCTATGGCCCGCCGGATTTTCACGATCCGCTCGTCGGCCTCGATGTCCCCTCCGGCGTGCGCCGGAAGATGGAATTCGTCGGCTTCCTACAGCGCAGCGTTTCCACGCTGGGCACGAAGTCGGAACATGTGCCTGACGAGGATTATATCCTGGTGACAACAGGCGGCGGCGGCGACGGCGCCGATCTCGTGAGCGACGTCATCGCCGCTTTCGAGGAGGACAGCTCTCTCACGCAGAAGACGTTGATCGTGCTTGGCCCCTATATGCCGGCCAAGGAGCGCAGCCAGCTTTTGGAGCGCGCCAGCAAGATCGACTGTCTGCAGGTCATCGAGTTCGACAACAAGATGGAAGAGCTGATTGCCGGTGCCAAGGCGGTCGTGGCTATGGGTGGTTACAACACCTACTGCGAAATTCTGTCCTTCGACAAGCCGGCGCTGATCATTCCGCGCACGCGGCCACGCGAGGAGCAGCTCATCCGCGCGCAGCGGGCAAGCGAGCTCGGCCTCGTCGACATGCTGCTGCCGGAAGAATCGGCCGATCCGAAGCAGCTTGCAGCTGCCTTGAAGCGCCTGCCGAACCGGGCGCCGCCCTCGGCGAGCAACAGCAATATGCGCCTCGAGGGGCTCGTGCACATCTCGCACACCATCGGCGAATGGTTCGATGACCGCGAGCGCTACACGCCGCTATCGATCGTTGCCGAGTAGATCACCGGAACCTGTCGATGCGGAAGAAAATACTGGTGGTCCTGAAAGGCTATCCCCGCCTGTCGGAAACCTTCATTGCGCAAGAGCTGCTCGGCCTGGAGAAGGCTGGCTTCGACCTGACGCTGATCTCGATGCGCAAACCCACTGATAGGAAGCGCCATCCTGTCCATGACGAGATCAAGGCGCGCGTGGTCTATCTGCCGGAATATCTGCACGACGAACCGCTGAGAGTGCTTCGCGCCTTCTTTGCCGGCATCGGCAAGCCCGGGTTCAAGCCGCTCCTGAAGCAGTTCTGGGCCGATCTCAAACGGGATATCACACCGAACCGCGTGCGGCGCTTCGGTCAGGCCCTGGTGCTGGCGCATGAATGGCCTGACGGCGGTGAATGGCTGCATGCGCACTTTATCCACACGCCGGCCTCGGTAACCTCCTATGCCAGCATCATGACCGGTATCCCCTGGACGTGTTCGGCGCATGCCAAGGACATCTGGACGTCGCCCGACTGGGAGCTTTCGGAAAAACTCGGCCGCGCCCGCTGGACTGTGACCTGCACGCGTACCGGTTTCGAGCATATGCGCGATTTGATCGGGGCGGATGACAAGGTCTATCTGAGCTATCACGGTCTGGATCTCGATCGCTTCGATCCTTTCGCTGGCGAACATTCCGGCCGCGATGGCAGCGACGCCTCCGATCCCGCTTTCCTTCTCAGTGTCGGTCGTGCAGTCGAGAAGAAGGGATACGACGTGCTGCTGAAGGCGCTGGCGCTGCTTCCCGGCGACCTCAACTGGCGTTTCACTCATATCGGCGGCGGTGACGGTCTGACGAAATTGAAAGCCTTAGCCGATACGCTCGGGATTGCCGATCGCATCACCTGGAAGGGCGCGCTGGCACAGGAAGAGGTGCTCGCCCATTATCGCCAGGCCGATATCTTCGCGCTCGCCTGTCGGGTGGCCGCCGACGGCGATCGCGACGGGCTGCCGAACGTGCTCGTCGAGGCCTCGAGCCAGCGTCTTGTCTGCGTCTCCACCAATATTTCCGGCGTCCCCGAACTACTCGAAAATGGTACGAACGGTCTCGTCGTTCCCCCGGAGGACCCGCAGGCACTTGCCGTGGCGCTGGAATCCGCCATTCGCAACCCGGCGCAGCGCCACAGGCTGGGCGAGGCTGCCGAAAGGCGGGTGCGCGAGCATTTCGACTATCACGCCAGCATCCGGCAGCTGACCGGGCTGTTCGAGGCGCAATGGCAGAAAGAAGATCAATGGCGGAAATCCGCGTGACGGTCTCGCATAGCCAACCCTTGCGGGTCTTTTTCTACGTTCAGCATCTGCTCGGTATTGGCCATCTGGCGCGGGCCAGCCGCATTGCCAGCGCGCTGGCGAAAGACGGCTGCCAGGTGACGGTGGTCACCGGTGGCGTGCCGGTCAACGGATTTCCCGGCGCGGATGTCACCTCGGTGACGTTGCCGGCCGTGGTTGCCAGCAGCGCCGGTTTTTCCGGCCTCGCCGATCAGTCAGGCAAGCCGGTCGGCGAAGAGTTTCTGTCCCGCCGGCGAGATCTGCTTCTCGAGGCGTTCCGGCAGGCTGCACCCGATGTCGTTGTTATCGAGGCCTTTCCCTTCGGCCGCAGGCAGATGCGTTTCGAGCTCCTGCCGCTGCTCGATGCCATTTCTAAAGCCGATCCGAAGCCGAGGCTCTACACCTCGGTGCGCGATATTCTGCAGCAGCAGAAGAAACCGGGGCGCGACGAAGAGACGGTCGGCCTCCTGCGTGATCATTTCGATGGCGTGCTCGTTCACGGCGATCCGCATTTTGTCCAGCTGGAGGAGACCTTTCCCCTGACCGAGGCAATCGCCGACAAGATCATCTATACCGGTCTTGTCGCACCCGCTTTGCCGCCGGAACCGGTCGAAACTTTCGACATCGTCGTTTCGGCTGGCGGCGGTGCTGTCGGGCGTGACCTCATCCGCGCCTCGCTGGAAGCGGCAAGCCGCGTGGCGAGAGATCGCCGCTGGCTCTTGATCGCCGGGCCGAACCTGCCGGAGCAGGATTACGCCGATCTCGCCATGGATGCGCCTGGCAATGTCGAGCTCGTTCGCTTCCGTAAGGATTTTCCCTCCCTTTTGCGTGGCGCCGAGCTTTCGATTTCGCAGGCAGGCTATAATACGGTCGGCGATCTTCTGGTGGCCGGCTGCCGCGCCATTCTGGTTCCTTTCACCGCCGGCGGCGAGACGGAGCAGTCCGTCAGGGCCGAACGGCTGGAGAGATTGGGGCTGGCCTTGGCCCTGCCGGAGGCAGGATTGACGACGGATATGCTGGTCGACGCCGTGAAGGCGGCGCTATCGCGCCCCAAGCCAGGCAACCCGGATATAGATCTCGGCGGTGCCGCCAGAACATCTGCCATTCTGCGTGATGGCAGGTAGACACCTGTGCGGCTGATATTGGAGACATCCTGTCGTTTTATCTTCCTGGATTCCCGCAATCTTGTGATATAAATCGAAAAATCGATGAATCGGGAGGAGCGTGGACGAAGAACCGGGCGGCGTCCCTTTTCACATATGGGGCCACGTATCCGTAACGAAACCTTCCCGCATCTCTGCAACATTGGTGCCGGCATCACGCCGGTGCTGGGCGTTGAATTTGAAAGCCTGCAGTAAGCAATGGAAAAAAGCCTAGCACGCTACATTTGGTCGAATACCCGGCTGGAGCAGATCTGGATACTGCTCGTCGTCGCGGCCTCGATGATCCCGTACTTCCTGTCCTTCGACTTGCCGAAGCAGATCGTCAACGGGCCTATCCAGGGCAAGGGTTTCGAACATCCCGGCGACACGCAGACCTTCATGCACATCGCCTTCAATGTGCCGCTCATCGGCCATGTCGAAATTTTTCAGGGTGTGCAGCTGACGCGCATGTCGATGCTCGTTGCACTGAGCATGGTATTTCTGGCGCTTGTCGTGCTCAATGGCCTCTTCAAGCTCTATATCAATACCTACAAGGGGCGGCTCGGCGAGCGCATGCTCCGCCGTATCCGATTCGAGCTGATCGACCGCGTGTTGCGGTTTCCGCCGTCCCATTTCAAGCGGGTCAAGCCCGCCGAAATCGCAACCATGATCAAGGATGAGGTGGAGCCGATGGGCGGCTTCACCGGCGATGCCTTCGTGCAGCCGGCGCTTCTCGGCGGTCAGGCGGTGACGGCGCTCGTCTTCATCATCATGCAGAATTTCTGGCTCGGCATGATCGCCGCGGCAATTGTCGCCGTACAGGCGATCGTCATTCCGCGCATGCGCAAGCGGCTTCTGGAACTCGGGCGCCAGCGGCAGCTGACGGCACGCGAGCTTTCCGGCCGCGTCGGCGAAATCGTCGATGGCATCGGCACCATTCATGCCAACGATACGACGAACCTGGAGCGCGCCGATATTGCGCACCGGCTCGGATTGATCTTCTCGATCCGCTACGATCTCTACCAGTGGAAGTTCCTGGTCAAATTCATCAATAATTTTCTCGCTCAGGTGACGCCGTTTCTGTTCTACCTGATTGGCGGTTTCCTGGCGCTGCAGGGTCGCCTGGACATCGGTCAGCTCGTCGCCGTCATCAATGCCTACAAGGATCTGCCAGGGCCGCTGAAGGAGCTGATCGACTGGGATCAGTCGCGTCAGGACGTTCAGGTGAAATACAACCAGGTGGTCGAACAGTTCAGCGTCGACCATCTGATCGATCCGAAAATCCAGGCGGTTTCGCCCGCACCGGCGGCCCGCATAACCCATTCTCTCGTCGCAACCAACGTCACCATCGTCGATGACAGCGGTGCGCGCGTGCTGGATCACGTTTCGGTTGAAATTCATCCCGGCGAAAGGGTGGCGATCGTTGGCGAGAGCGGTGCGGGCGGCGAATATCTTGCAGAGGCATTCGGTCGCCTGACCTGGCCGGATAGCGGCCGCATCTCGATCGACGGCCACGATATTCTGGAACTGCCGGAATCCCTCATCGGGCGACGCATCGCCTACGCCTCCTCCGAAACATTCTTCTTTCACGGCACTTTGCGCAGCAATCTGCTCTATGGTCTCAAGCATGCGCCGCTCGCTGCCCCCGTCTATAGCGAGGATGAGGCGGCAAAGCTTAAATGGAGCATGGCCGAGGCGCGTCGTGCGGCCAATCCGGAATTCGATCTCAATAGCGATTGGGTGGATTATGCCGCCGCCGGTGCAACGGGGCCGGATGATATCTATTCCGCAATCCGGCCGGTGCTCGATGCCGTCGCCATGTCGCAGGATATTTTCGACATGGCCTTGCGCTCGAATGTCGATGCGGCCACACACCAGGATCTGACGTCACGCATCGTAGAACTGCGGCAGGCATTGCGCTCGCGGCTTGAGGAGGAAAAGCTCGAGGATCTCGTGGTTCCCTTCGAGTTCGATGCTTACAATCCGCAGGCGACGGTCGGTGAAAATCTGCTTTTCGGTACGCTGAAGCGGCCGCAGATGACCAATCGCAAACTGGCGGCTCATCCCTATTTCCGGCAGATATTCGACGAAACGGGTCTCGTATCCGATTTGTACGATATGGGCCTGGAGATTGCCGAAAACGCAGTCGAACTCTTCACGGACCTGCCGCCGGACCATCCGTTCTTCCAGCAGTTGACCTTCATGACGGCGGAAGACATCCCGACCTATGAGGCGCTGCTGCAGAAGCTGAACGGCAAGGGCTATGAGGCGGCTACCGACGACGAGCGTGCGGCCATCATCCGCCTGAGCTTCTCCTATATCGAACCGCGTCACCGCTTCGGTCTCCTGACGCAGGTGCTCATGGAAAAGATCGTGCAGGCGCGCGCGAAGTTCTACGAGAATATTCCAGCCGATCTTGCCAAGGTCATCGAGCGCTACGATCCGGAGCGCTTCACTGCGTCGGCGACCCTGATGGATAACGTGCTGTTTGGCCGTATCGCGCATCAGCAGGCGAATGCGCCGGAGCGCATCCACCAGATCATGTATGATGTGTTCGGGCGTCTCGGCATGCATGACGGCGTTCTGTCGATCGGGCTGGATTTCGACGTCGGCTCGGGCGGCAAGCGCCTGACAAACGTACAACGCCAGAAACTCAATCTCGGTCGCGCCCTTTTGAAACGTGCCGATTACATCATCTGCAATCGCCCACTGCCGGCGCTCGACCATCGCGTCCAGGATCAGATCGCGAGGGCCATTCTGGGCGAACTCCATAGCGGCGACTATGCGCCGGCGATCATCTGGGTTCTCTCCAATCCCAGTTTTGCCGAATTGTTCGACCGTGTGCTGGTTTTCGATCACGGCAGTCTCGTCGAAAACGGCTCTACCACCGATCTTTTAGAGAAAAACGGTATGTTCAAAGAACTGTTATCGTAATATCCTATCTCGACAGTGGCGTCTGGGGCCGAACACTGGGGGTATCGAAGCTCATGCTTCTGAAGGACGAAGTTGAAATGCTGAAGCGGGTGCCGATTTTTTCGCGCATCGCACCCGCAAAATTGAAACTCTTGGCGTTTACGTCCGATCGGGTCAGCTACAATGCTGGCCAAACCCTGTTTCATCAGGGCGATCAAGGCGACGCGGCCTATGTTGTTCTTTCAGGGACTGCTGATATTCTCGTCGATAGCCCGGCCGGCGAGATCAAGGTTGCCGAAGTCGATCTCAATTCCATCGTTGGCGAGATCGCCATCCTCTGCGATGTCTCCCGTACAGCCACGGTGAAAGCGACTTCCAGGCTGGAGGCGTTGAAGATCAGCAAGGAGCATTTCCTGAAGCTGCTCAGCGATTTCCCGGAAATGGCCGTCGAGATCATGCGCGTGCTGGCAGACCGCCTCAACCACACGACCTCGGAACTGACAGCAGTCCGTAGCCGCCTCAACCAGCCGCAATCGATGTCCACCCATTGAGATTGAGGGGCAGGTGGGCGGACTTTTGAGAGGCAGACGCCCCTTTAATATCGCTTATCCATTAGTACCGTGGAGTTGAACGCGAAACTGGCTCCTTCAGTCTCGCGCTCGGTAGCTGGCGTCTCAGATCAAGCCACGCCGGACAAGATTGCGCATCAGATGCGAGGCGCCGAAAGTCCAGGGCGGGCATTCGGTCGATAGCAGCACGCGGTTGCGCAGCGCTCCGAGCTTTTCGTTCGAGATGGTGACGATGTCGCCGACCTTATGAGTGAAGCCTTGGCCGGGCGTGTCGCGATCCTCGACGGGAGCGAAAAGCGTTCCCATGAACAGCACGAAGCCGTCGGGATACTGATGATGGCGTCCTATGGTCTGCGAGACGAGATCGAGCGGATCGCGGCTGATTTCCTTCATCGACGAGCGGCCATGTAGCACATAGCCGTCCTCGCCTTCGACCTTGAGGTCGAGATCGGCGTTGCGAACGTCGTCGAGAGAGTAAGTCTTGTCGAACAGGCGGATGAAAGGCCCGATCGAGCAGGAAGCGTTGTTGTCCTTGGCCTTGCCGAGCAGCAAGGCAGACCGGCCTTCGACGTCGCGCAGGTTGACGTCGTTGCCAAGGGTGGCGCCCTTCACATGGCCCTGGCTATCGACGGCAAGCACGATTTCCGGCTCGGGATTGTTCCATTTGGAGATCGGATGCAGGCCGACATCCGCACCTTGCCCGACGGAGGACATGACCTGCGATTTGGAAAAGACTTCCGCATCCGGCCCAATGCCGACTTCGAGATATTGCGACCAGACACCTTCCTCGATCAGCGCTGCCTTGACCTTGGCGGCTTCCGGCGAACCGGCCTTCAAGTTGCGCAGGCTGTCGCCGATCAGCGCCGTCACCTTGCCGCGGATCGCTTCGGCAAGGTCCGGATTGCCGGCTGCACGCTCTTCGATGACGCGCTCCAGCATCGAGCGGGCAAAGGTCACGCCGCAGGCCTTGATCGCCTGCAGATCGATAGGTGCGAGGAGATGGACGGATGCGGCATCAGCCTTGGCAGCCAGCAAATCGTCGAGCTTTGCGACGGCCTCGCCTTTTTGCGCGCGCACGAAAGCGACCGGATCGTCCTTCTCCAGCAGGTCGCGCATGGTCGGCGCGTCCTTCGAGGTGATGTCATAGACCGTGCCATCGCGAACGATAACGAGGGCAGGACCTTCCACATTCGGGCGCCAGATGCGGCCGACAAAGGTTCCGGTGGTGAATGTGTCTGAGCTCGCCATGTCGTTCGTCTCCTCCAAACTGCGTGTGTTTTCTAACCCAGGCGAGGGTGCTTTGCCATGGGTTATCGAGGCGATATTCGCCCGCGTTTTGGATTTTCATTTTCTCCGGTGCGGTAAAAATGGAAGGCCCCGCGGCAACACCGCGAGGCCTTTGGGCCGCAAGCCGGGAGAGTGGCTTCAGGCGGCCTGAACCTTGCGAGTGCCGCGTGCCCATTCCGGCAGCCAGTCGCCATGAGCTGCTAGCAGTTCGTCGACGAGGGACCAGATCTGATCGAGATCGAGTTCTGCTGCCGTATGCGGGTCCATCATCGCAGCGTGATAGATGTGCTCGCGGTTCTCTGTCATCAGAGCCTTTACCGTCAGTTCCTGCACGTTGATATTCGTGCGGATCAAGGCCGTCAGCTGTGGCGGCAGGTCGCCGACATAGGTCGGCTGGATACCGGAGGCGTCGACCAGGCAGGCGACTTCGGCTGCGCAATTGAACGGCAGCGAGGTGATGCAGCCGTTGTTGCGGACATTGCCGTAGATGACCGAGGGTTCGCCGGTCCAGACCGAATTGATGATCGAAGAGGCATACTCCTTCGACTGCTTGACCTCGATCTTCTCGGCCGAGCGATATTCCTCCGCCTGGTTTTTCCAGCGCGCTACCTGCTCGATGCAGCGCTTCGGATATTCGTCGAGCGGAATGCCGAACTTCTCGATCAGGTCCTCGCGGCCCTCCTTGATGAAGTAGGGCGTGTATTCGGCGAAATGCTCGGAGCTTTCGGTGACGAAATAGCCAAGGCGGGTCAGCATTTCATAGCGAACCTTGTTCGGGCAGCGCGGGTTCCAGCCGGGCTTCGGCGCTCGTCCTTCGCGATAGGCGCGCACGAGATCCGGATAGAGATTGCGATAGGAACCGTCGGCCTGGCGATGCTCGAATTCGAGATAGAAGGCCATATGGTTGATGCCGGCCGAGCGGTAGCGGATCTCGTCATAGGGAATATCGAGATCGTGAGCCAGCTCCATGGCCGTGCCCTGCACGGAGTGGCAAAGGCCGACCTGCTTGATCGTTGGGTACTTCTCGCCGATCGCCCAGGTGTTGATCGCCATCGGGTTCACATATTGCAGCATGATCGCATTCGGGCAGACGGCGAGCATGTCCTCGCAAATCTTCCAAAGATGCGGAACCGTGCGCAGGCCGCGCATGATGCCGCCGACGCCGAGCGTGTCGGCGATCGTCTGGCGCAGGCCATATTTCTTCGGAACCTCGAAATCGGTGACCGTGCAGGGCTCGTAGCCGCCAATCTGGAAGGCGACGACGACGAAATGTGCGCCGTCAAGCGCCTTGCGCTGGTCGGTGAAGGTCTCGACCGTGGCCGGAGCGCCAAGCGTCGAGGCAAGCTTGCGGGCAACGATGGCGCTTTCATCCAGCCGCTGCGGATTGATGTCCATCAGCGCGATCCTGGCTCCTGCCAGGGCAGGGCGCTGCAAGACGTCGCCGATGATATTCTTCATGAAAACGGTCGAGCCGGCTCCGATGAAGGTGATCTTGGGAGTGCCTGTCATGTCAAAATCTCCTGAATGCTATGAAGCCACCTCGAACGCCGCTCTGACAAGGCGTTCGGTGTAAGCCGTCTTGGGATGCGATAGGATTTCTTCGACCGGCCCTTCCTCCATGATCTTGCCGTGCTGCATGACGATCACGCGATGGCAAAGGGCGCGGACGACCTTGAGGTCGTGGGAAATGAAGAGATAGCTCAGACCCCGCTCGTCCTGCAGCTTGCGCAGGAGGTCGATGATCTGGGCCTGGACGGAAAGATCGAGGGCCGAAGTCGGCTCGTCGAGCAGAATGAATTCCGGCTCGAGCGCGATGGCGCGGGCAATCGCGATGCGCTGGCGCTGGCCGCCGGAAAACTCGTGCGGGAAGCGCGAGAGAATATTGGCCGGCATGCCGGCGCTGACGAGCGCTTCCTTGACGCGCTCCAGGCGCTCGGCCTTGTTGGCGCCGAGGTTGTTGACAATCAGCCCCTCGCAAATGATCTGGCCGATGGTCATGCGCGGATTGAGCGACGAGAAAGGATCCTGAAAGACGATCTGCATGCGCGAGCGCAAGGGGCGCATTTGAGCGCGCGACCGGCCGTGGATCGGCTGCCCGTCGAAGAAAATCTCGCCGCCATCGGTATCGATCAAGCGCAGCAGCGCCTGGCCGAAGGTGGTCTTGCCCGAGCCGGATTCACCGACAAGGCCAAGCGTCTCGTGGCGGCGTAGCTGAAGATTGAGCCCGCCGACGGCGACGAGCTCTCGCATGTCGGGCTTGAAGAAGCTGCCGTGCCGGAGCATGAAGGCTACCTTGACAGACTTGCCTTCGAGCACCGTGTCGCAATTCGGCGGCAGCGGTTTTGCATGCCCACGCGGCTCCGAAGTCAGCAGATGCCGCGTGTAGGGATGCTGCGGATTGGCGAAGAGCGCTTCGGTCGTATTATGCTCACGCATCTCGCCATGCTGCATCACATAGACATAATCGGAGAACTGACGCACCACGGTCAGGTCGTGGGTAATCAGGATGACCGCCATGCCGAGCTGTTTCTGCAGGTCGCGGATGAGATTGAGGATCTGCGCCTGCACCGTGACGTCGAGCGCCGTGGTCGGCTCGTCGGCGATCAGCACGTCCGGATCGTTGGCGAGCGCCATGGCGATCATCACGCGTTGCCGCTGTCCACCCGAGAGCTGGTGCGGATATTGTTTCAGCCGCGCTTCCGGATCGGGGATCTGCACCTGTTTCAGAAGATCGAGCGCCCGCTTTTCGGCATCGCGGCGGCTGACTTTGCGGTGCACCCGTATCGCTTCGATGATCTGACTGCCGATCGTGTAGATCGGGTTGAGCGAGCTCATCGGCTCCTGGAAAATCATCGAGATGCGGTCGCCGCGCAGCTGCCGCCGCGCCTTCTCCGAAAATTTCAGCACGTTCTTACCGTCGTAATGAACGGCGGCTTTGTCTGAAACCACCGCACGCTTGGTCAGGAGACCCATGACAGTGCGGGCCGTTACCGATTTTCCGGAGCCGGATTCGCCGACGATCGCGATGGTTTCTCCGCGATAAAGCTGGAAGGTGATATCCTTGACGGCATCGACCATGCCGTCCTCGACCTTGAACTTGACGGCAATGTTGCGGGCGTCGATGACGGGCGAGGTGGTCTTTTCGCCGGCATCGTGCCTGGTGTCGGGAGCATAGGGATTGACGAGTGCGAGAGCCATATCCGTTCTCCTCAATAGGGGTCGATTGCATCGCGCAGGCCGTCGCCGAGCGCATTGAAGGCGAAGACGGTGACGAGAACGAAGGCAACGGGCGAGAGGATCCAGGGATAGGAGCCGATGACCGAATAGGTCGAGGTATCCTGCAGCATCAGACCCCATGAGATCAGTGGCGGCTTGACGGCAAAACCCAGAAAGCCGAGGAAGGATTCCAGCAGAACCACGCTCGGGATTGCAAGTGTCACCGCGACGATGACATGGCTCATGACGTTCGGCAGGATATGCTGCAGGATGATGCGCCAGTCGGTTGCTCCGACCGCCATAGCGGCGCGAACATACTCGATCCGCGCCAGAGCCAGCGTCTTGCCGCGAACTTCGCGGGACATCTGCGCCCAGCCGAGCGCCGACATGACGATGATGACGAAGGCCAGGAAGACGTTCGTAGGCGCAGTCACCGGGATCAGGGAGGTCAGTGCCAGATAGAGCGGCACTTGCGGGAAAGCCAGCACGACCTCGACGAAGCGCTGGATCCAGGCGTCCACCGCACCACCGAAATAACCGGAGATCATGCCGATCGTCGTGCCGACGATGGTGACGATGGAAACCACGGTCAAGGCGATCATCAGCGAGATGCGCGAGCCATAGATGGCGCGCGACAACACATCCCGCCCGAACTTGTCAGTGCCGAGGAAATGAACCGGACCGCCGTCGATCGCGCCGAAGAGATGGCGGTTGCCGGGGATCAGGCCAAACAGATAATAGGGATCGCCCTTGACGAAGAAGCCAAGCAGGCGCGGGTTGTCATAGTCAGGCCCGACGATCGGCTGGAAGGTGACCGGATCGAGATCCGTCGTCTCGGCAAGCGCGTAGACGCGGGGCAGAAAGACGAAGTTGCCATCCTTGTCATGGAAACTGATGATCTGTGGCGGCGCAAAGCCGGTATCGGTCGCCTTCGGATCGAGCGGCGCGACGAATTCGGCAAAGATCGCCATCAGCAGCAGCAGGATGACGAGAACGAGACCGCTCATGCCCGTCCAGGAGCGCTTCAGGCGCCGCCAGACCAGTGCGATATAGCTTTCATTGCCGCTTTTGTGCTGGATCTTTTCTTCCGGCGATGGCGGGGAGTTGCTGAAGGCGAGCATCAGTGTATTCCTCCCTGTTGACGGACACGCGGATCGAGCAGCGCAAGCAGCATATCGGCGATGATATTGCCGATGATGAGGGTGGCCGAAAGCACCATCATGAAGGTCGCCGTCACATAGACGTCGCCGATCGCCATCGAGCCGACAATGGCCGGGCCGACGGTCGGCAGAGTGAAGATGATGGCAGTCTCGATCTCGCCGGTCAGCATGTAGGGCAGGACGACGCCCTGATACATGACGAGCGGATGCAGCGCGTTCGGCACCGCATGGCGCATGACGACGGCGCCGCCGGAAAGGCCTTTCGCCCGCGCGGTCTCCACATATTGAGCATTCAGCGTGTCGAGAAGATTGCCGCGCATCACGCGCATATTGTAGGCAAGGCCGCCGAACGTCGCGATCGCAACGACAGGCCAGACATGCCTGACCAGATCGACGAACTTGGCCCAGGACCAGGGCGCGCCGCCATATTGCGGCGAGAAGAAGCTGCCGATCTCCGAGACATTGAGCTGGAAGACGAGAAGGTAGACGATGATCAGCGCCATCAGGAAGCGCGGCACCGTCATGCCCAAAAAGGAAATGCCCGACAGGAGGCTGTCGATCCAGCTATATTGCCGCGTCGCTGCCCATATGCCGAAGCCGATGCCGAGAACGGATGCGAAGATGTGGCAGACCAGCGCGAGAGCCAAGGTCCGCGGCAGGCGCTCTCCAACGACATCGGCGACGGGCTTGTTGTAGAACATGCTGTAGCCGAAATCGCCCCTGGTGACGATACCGCCGATCCAGTTGACGTATTGAACGACCAGCGGCTTGTCGAGCCCATGTTCGCGGCGGTAAATTTGAGCCTGTTCGTCGGCTTGTGCGAAGGATGCACCGCCCTGGTTCATCAATTGCGAGCGTATGTAGTCGGCATAGTCGCCAGGCGGTGCCTGAATGATCGCAAAGGTCACCACGCTCAGGATGAAGAGCACGGGAATGGCGGAGGCTATTCGCACGAGCAGGAATCGTAACATAGAACGGTTCGCTTCTCTTGATGCTGTCGGCGGTCTCGTCCCATCGGGAGGATATACGCCAGCGGTTCAATTCTATCCCGGCGACAGCTGATCGCTGGATGTTTCAAGCCCCATGGCAACCGGCATCATACCGGCTGCCATGGGTATTTCATGCGACCTTACTTGATCGGACCGGCGCTGCCAGGAGCACCCGGAAGCTCTTGCGGGAAGAGTTCGTACTTACCCTGCTTGTCAGCCGCGACCCAAAGGCGCTCGCGGATGATCGAGTCCTCTGCCCAGTTGAACAGGAAGATCGGCGTGCCCGCAGGAACGTTGGAGAAGCGCTTGTTGATGATCAGCGCACCCGGATACTCGGTCAGGCCGATATTGTAGAGGTGTCCCGTCGAGATCTTCTGGAACTGCTTCATCAAAGCCACGCGTTCGTCGTTGTCCTTCGATGTCGTGAATTTGTTGACGACATCCACCATGTCCTTTTCGAAGGGCATGAGATCGACCGTGCCATCCGCACCCGCACGATGGTTCCAGCTCGTGCGCGGGCCGACAGGTGCGAGCTGCTCCGTATTCTGGACGACCGAGGCGAGCTCCGTGGTGTTACGCCGAACCATCCAATCGAAACGGCCGCCATAATTGGCATCGTCACGCTTGGGCCCGTCGAGCGCGTTGATGATGACGCGCAGCCCGAGCTTCTCCATCTGGCCAACGACGCCTTCGGCGAGGCTCTTGTCGGTGGTGTAGTCGTTGCTGACCAGTAGGGTAATCTCGACATCCTTGCCGCCGTTGACGCCCGCCGGGAAGTTTACGATGCCGTCGCCGTCGGTATCCTTCAGACCAGCCTTCGCGAGCTCCGCCTTGGCCGCGGTAAGATCGAACGGGTAGTAGACGGTGGAATTGCGATCGTAGAAGCTGCTGCCGGAGGAAAGGCCGCCCGGATAGATCGCTGTGAAAGGCCCCTTGACCAGTGACTCGCCGAGGGCCTTGCGGTCCAGCGCTATCGTAACAGCCTTGCGGAAATCCTCATTGCGGTTCAGGTCGCGAACGGCCTGAGCACGCGGATCGGGGTTGCCCCAGCCATTGGCGGAGAAATTCATCTGCAGGTTATAGCCGATGAGGCGAGGGCCGAAGGCAAGACGAGCCGGCGCATCGGGCTGTGCCGCGCGCTTCAGTGAAGCGACGAAATTTTCCGGCTGCTCCAGGTTCGAAATGTCGCCGGAACCGGCAACCGCCTGCACGTCGCGATCCGCCCAGGTCGAGAGCTTGTAGTGCAGCTCATTGAGGTAGGGCAGCTGATTACCCTTCTCGTCGACCTTCCAGTAGTAGGGATTGCGACGCAGGACGATGATATCGTCAGGGCGATATTCGACCGGCACCCAGGCACCCATGACCGGAATGTTCATGTATTCCGGCGGGAAAGCATTCTTGAACTGATCGTAGGTGTTCTTGGAATATTTCGGGTGCTGCGGCTTCAGGATATGCGACGGGCCTGGGCAGAAATTCGGATAGGCCATCGTATAGAGATATTGCTTCGGAAAGGCGTCCTTGAAGGTCCATTCGACGGTGTAGTCGTCGATCTTCTTCAGGGTCGTTCCTTCGCCGAAAGCTTCCGGCGATGCGCCGCCGCCAAGCGGCGAGACGTTCGGGTCGATGACCTCGTCTTCCCAGTAGAACATGATGTCATCGGCGTTGAAGGGCACGCCGTCGGACCATTTCGCGCCTTCGATCAGATGCATGGTGAGCTTATGGCCGTCGGACGACCATTCCCAGCCCTTGGCAAGGTTCGGTAGCGGTTCGGTATCCTTTGCTTCCACCTGGAACAGGGGAGCCGTGCGCGTCAGGCACTCCGAAAGGGCGATGTCGATGCCGCCCCAGCCTTGGGTTTGCCCGGCGCCGTAGTTCCAGCCTTCCGGCCTGCCGCCGATAACATGGCGCATCGTGTCGCCGTAGACGCCGATGCCGTCGGGCATGTTGCCGGTCTTGAAGACCAGCGGCTCTTTCGGCAGGCGATCCTTGACGGGCGGCAGCTTGCCGGTCGTGACGAACTTGTCCGTGACCCAGGCGGGCTCGTGATATTCCGGCAGCGCCTTGAACTCCAGGATGGAGTTGCGCTCGACATATTTGATCTTGCCTTCAGCCGGGAAAACCGGCGGAACGGGCGGCACTGTCGGCTCGGCTGCATAGGCGCTGATGGCGATCGCGGATGTGGCAATCGTCAATGCGGCGAGAAGGCCGATCGGTCGAAAATGTCTCATCTTGTTCTCTCTCCCAATATCGCGAGCGTTCCGTTCGAGGCGTCGCGTTCCTCCCGTAAAACGGAAGACGGCCGGCTGCGGCGGGATATCACCCCTCTGCCGCCGCAGCCCTTGTCTTCCGATCTGCTGTTCGTCAGCCCGCCTGCTTCAACGCGGCCTTTTCTGCCCGCAACTCCTCGATCGAGCGAACGTTGCGGCTCGCCGCACCCTTCCAGTCGCGTGTCTTGACCTTGCCCTGCGACAGGCGCTCCTTCGCGCCATCAACCGCATGGGCATATTGCGGCAGCCAGCGCGCTTCCGCGACGACCATTTCGTCGACCATCTGCCAAACCTCCTCCGGTGTGGCGACGGCACCGACCAGCGGATCATGCAGGACGGCAAGCTTCAAGAGGTCTATATCGCCGCTGATGGCGGCATGGACCGACATGCGCTGAACGTTGATCGAGGATATGCAGGTCGCTGCACATGCCTCCGGCAGAGTAATTCCCGCCACCATGTTGATGCCGAAGCGATCGACGAAGCCGGGTGACTCGATGATGGCATCGGCGGGCAGATTGGTGATGACGCCATTGTTCTTGACGTTGAAATGGCCGCGATAGACGCGATTGGTTTCCAGCGCCTCGAGAATATGGCTGGCATGCTCGTTGGAGCGGCGTGCCGGGTCGATCGGTTGCGAAGCGCTGTCGAGGATCTGCTGGAATTCCGTCTCGAACCAGTTGCGTGTTTCGGTGGAATGACGCAGATAGCCGCCTGTCTCGCCATGGATCCAGTCCGACATGTCGATCCACTTGTTGATCTCGTCGGGACGCTTGCGATACCAGGGCAGGTATTCCGACAGGTGTCCGTTGCTCTCGGTCGAATAGACGCCGAAACGCTTGAGAACATCGATACGCAGCTTTTCCTGCTGCGAATAGACCGGGTGCGCCTCGAAGGCGGCGATCAACTCATCCTTGCCGATCTTGCGGCCGTTAAGGCGCAGATCGACGAACCAGGTCTGGTGGTTGATGCCCGAACAGATATAATCGAGTTCGCGCTTATCCTTGGCGCCGAGCGCTTCGGCGATCTGTTCGGCACCATGCTGGACGCCGTGGCAAAGGCCGATCGTGTCGACCTTGCCGTATTCGATCGCCGCCCAGGTGTTCATCGCCATCGGGTTGGCGTAGTTGAGGAACTTGGCGCCGGTTTCGGCGACTTCACGGATATCCTTGCAGAAATCGAGAATGACCGGGATGTTGCGCTGGCCGTAGAGAATGCCGCCGGCGCAGATCGTATCGCCGACACATTGATCGATGCCGTATTTCAGCGGGATGCGGATATCTTCGGCATAGGCTTCGAGGCCGCCGACGCGCACGCAGCTGATGATATAGCGTGCGCCTGACAGTGCCGCGCGGCGATCCGTCGTGGCCGTGACACGTGTTGGCAGCTTGTTGGCTTCGACGATGCGATCGAGGATCGCCTTGATCATCGTCAGATTGTGCTCACTTACGTCGGTCAATGCGAATTCGACGTCGCGGAATTCCGGCACGCAGAGAATGTCGGTGAACAGCTTTTTCGTGAAGCCGACGCTGCCGGCGCCGATAATAGCGATTTTGAAACTCATGATCCTCACCTTCAAGTCGATCGAATAAGCAGCGGCAGGGAAATCGACAGCATTTTGGTCCATGATCGCAACGATTGCGAAACTGGCCGAAATCGTGATTTTTCCTCCGATCGCCGTTCCTCGCCGGCGAGCATGCGCTGTTTTCTGGCGGGATTATGCCTATAATCACCGAGGCGAACAGAGAACTATTATGCTTTTGAGGGTAATTTTGTGCTGCGAGAATTGATCGATAACGGACAGGTCATGCGGACGGTTTCCCTGCCGCGTGGACGCCACCGATTGCACGCCATGCCGACCAGTGCGGGATACGAAATCCGCGACGACGAACCCTATGATTGGGATGGACGACGGCGCGGCCTCACACCGTTCACCGTGCTGCAGCACACGATCAGCGGCACGGGTCGCCTGCGCTATGAAAGCCGTAATTATCGCGTCAATGCCGGTGATACGCTGCTCGTTCTCGTGCCGCATAATCATCGCTATTGGCTGGAGAAGGGAGAGCGCTGGGAATATTTCTGGATTTCCATGAACGGCGAGGAAGCGCTGCGCATCCATCGGTTGATTCTTGCCGCAGCCGGTCCGGTGTTGAAGCTGCAGCAGGCGACCATCGATCATCTTGCCGATTGCAGCCTTCGGCTCGTCAAGGGCGCCGCGACGCCGGCTTCGGCTTCCGCGATCGCCTATGAAGCCGCCATGGCGCTCTATGACGACGTCTTCGGCTCGCATGCCTTTGCTGCCGACCGCTCCGTCATGCAGATTGTCATCGACCACATCAATGCCAATCTCGACAAGCCGCTGCCGGTCGAAGAGCTTGCGAAGGTGGGCGGTCTCAGCCGCGCGCATTTTTCGCGCGTCTTCGCCGAGAGCGAAGGCGTGCCGCCGGCGGAATTCGTGCTGCAACAACGGATGCAGCGCGCGGCGAAGCTGCTGACGAAGGCTGCCTTCATTCCCGTCAAGGAGGTCGCGATCATGTCGGGCTTCGACGATGCCAATTATTTCTCCAAGGTATTTCGCCGCATCTACGGCATCAATCCTACGGAGTTCCGCACGACAGGCATGTATGCCGCCGTGCGCAGTCCGGTCGAGGAGACGAAGAACGCGCGGAGCCGATAGATTCGTGATAGGTCGGCATCCTTGCTATCGCTCGCGTGCCTTGAAAATCGAAATCCGCCAACTGGTCGCATTGCGCAACGGCGGCGGGCCTGTATAGATATCGCCCCGCGGCGTGCCGCCTGCCTCGCCGCGCGCCTGACTTCCCAGCAACATCTGTTCGTCATCCGATGCGACGGGCTTAATCGATAGGATTGAATATGCGTTCTGTTGTCGCCTTCAATGAATCCTGGACGTTTCATGAAGGGTTTTCGCCCGAGGATGCCGGTCGCCCGCAGGAAGGACGGAGTGTTACGCTGCCGCATACGGCGGTCGAACTGCCTTTCAACTATTTCGACGAGAAATCCTATCAACGCGCCTTCACCTATCAGAAAATCGTCAACTGGGATGAGGACTTCGCAAGCCGCGAAGTATCGCTGATCTTCGATGCGGCCATGGCCGATGCCGTCGTCTATCTGAACGGTGAGGAAATCGTTGCCCACAAGGATGGCTATACGCCGTTCGAGGCACGCCTGACCGGCCGCCTGCATAAGGGTGAGAACCTGATCACGGTCAAGATCGACGGCAGCGAGAACCCGCAGATACCGCCTTTCGGCGGCCGGATCGATTATCTCACCTACGCCGGAATCTATCGCGATGTCTGGCTGAAGGTTGCCGCGCCCGTCTCCATCGCCAACATCAAGGTCGAGACGACGGATGTCCTTTCCGACCGCAAATCCGCGACGGTGCGCTGCGATATCTCCAATTCGCAAAATCTTGCTTTCAAAGGTACGGTGACGGTTACTTTGCGATCTGTAGACGGCGCAGCCATCGCTTCCGGCCAGGCTGACACGTCGGGCGAAAGCGTAAAGCTCAGCTTTGCCGGCCTTTCCGGCCTTTCGCTCTGGGAGCTCGACAATCCCGTTCTCTACTCGGCTGACGTGGAGCTTGTGAGCGAACACGGAGCGGACCGTCACGCCGCGACTTTTGGTTTTCGTACGGCAAGCTTCACCGCGGAAGGTTTCCTGCTGAATGGCAAGAAGCTGAAGCTGCGCGGCCTCAACCGCCATCAGGCCTTCCCCTATGTGGGCTATGCCATGGGCCGTTCCGCCCAGGAGCGCGATGCCGAAATCATGAAGCGCACACTGAAATGCAATATCGTGCGCACTTCGCATTATCCGCAGTCCAAATGGTTCCTCGATCATTGCGATCGCATCGGCCTTCTCGTCTTCGAAGAAATCCCAGGCTGGCAGCATATCGGTGATAAGGAATGGCAGCAGGAATCGATCCGCAACGTGCGCCGCATGATCGAGCGCGACTGGAACCACCCCTCGATCGTCATCTGGGGCGTACGCATCAACGAATCCCAGGATTCGCATGATTTCTATGCGGAGACGAATCGTCTGGCGCGCGAGCTCGATCCGACACGCCAGACCGGCGGCGTGCGTTACATCACCGAGAGCGAAATGCTCGAGGACGTCTATACGATGAATGATTTCATCCTCGGCAACGAGGAACTGCCTGGCGCCAACCGGCCGCGCACGCCGCTGAGGCCGCAGCAGGAAAATACCGGCCTTTCCAAGGATGTGCCCTATCTGATCACCGAATTCGGCGGCCATATGTATCCGACGAAAATCTACGATCAGGAGCAGCGCCAGGCCGAGCATGTGCGCCGGCATCTGGAAGTTCTGAATGCCGCCTACGGCGATCCATCGATCTCAGGCGCGATCGGATGGTGCATGTTCGACTATAATACCCATAGTGATTTCGGCTCGGGCGACCGTATCTGCTATCACGGCGTCATGGACATGTTCCGCGAGCCGAAATTCGCCGCCTATGTCTATGCCAGCCAGTGCGAGCCCTCCGAAGAGGTCGTCATGAAGCCGGTCACGATCTGGGCGCGCGGCGAGCGCAATATCGGTGGTGCCCTGCCGCTGATCGTGCTGACCAATTGCGACGAGGTCGAGCTGCGTTACGGTTCGTTGACCAAGCGTCTCGGCCCGGACCGGGAGACCTTCCCGCACCTGCCGCATCCTCCAATCGTCTTCGATCACCGTTCCTTCACGCCGGACGAGCTCGGCGTCTGGGGGATGGAGTGGGAGGACGTGCATTTCACCGGCTATATCGGCGGCAAGTCGATCGCGGAGCTGCGCATGGTCGCCAATCCGCTGCCGACATCGCTGCAGGTCGAGGCCGATGCCGAAACCCTGCGGGCAGGCGAGCGCGATACCGTGCGCGTCATCGTGCGGGCGCTCGATCAGGCGGGCTCGCGGCTTCCTTTCCTCAATGAAACCATCTCGATCAAGGTTGAAGGCCCGGCGAAGGTCATCGGGCCGGAAACGGTGGCATTCCAGGGCGGGACCACGGGTTTCTGGTTGCAGGCAACCGGAGAAGCCGGTGCGATCAAGCTCGAAGTCTCATCTCCGCGCTTTGCCAGCCAAAGTGTAAGCCTTACTGCGGAATAACGAGCTGCCGGTTCCCTGCCGTCAGGCAGCGGAGCCGGCAATTTCACCTGCGCCTTGTGGGATCGACTGCAGCAGCGTCTGCCGTGCCGATGCGAGATGCCGACGGCAGGCAGCATCGATCCTTTGCTGGTCGCGCGATTGCAGCGCTTCGATATAGTCGAGATGCTCCGCCACGGCGCGCGCGTTGCGCTCGCGTGCGAAAGCCTTGTTCCACTGATAGTGATAGTGAAAAATGATGGCGATGACGTCGTAGAACTCGGTGATGAAGCGGTTTTTCGAGGCGCGATGGATGAGCAGGTGGAATTTTTCGTCGAGGCGTGAGAAATCGCGGTAATGCGCGTCAATATCCTTGAGAAGGGCGTGATGCTCCTGCTCGATCGCCTTGAGATCCTCCCAGGCGCGATGAGTTGCGGGCAGGCGACCGAACTCGGCGGCGGAGTGCAGCTCAAACATTTCGCGCACATCGGCAAGTTCGAGGGCGAATTCGCTGGTGAAGCCCTTGAGAATCCAGTGGCTATTCGGCCGCTTTTCGATCAGGCCGAAGCGGCTGAAACGGATAAGGAATTCACGAACGACGGAGGTGCCGGTGCCGATTTCGCGCGCCAGTTCCAGCTCGTTGATCTGCATGCCTGGCTGGGCTTCGTCGGACATGATGCGCGTCATGAAGCTGCGCTCGATGATATTGTGAAGGGAATCAGTTTCTTCCTTGGGGAAGAAATCGGCCTGAGTCGGCAGGCGCAGCACTGTCTTCTGCCGCTTGTTCCACAGAATGATGCCAGCGTCGCTTAGACGCATGAGGATCGCCCGCGCCGTGCTGCGGCTGACGCCAAGTTCAGCTGCGATTTCAGGCTCGCTCGGCAGTTCGGTATCGAGCTTCAAGCGGGCTACATAACGATTATAGGCTTCCTTGAAGAGCGTGTTTTGCCTTGCCATTTCCCCCTCACGTCTCGTCGCCGCTCTTTGCCGGCGGCGCTGTCTGAACCATGTTCCGATGGCAGTCAATTGCAGGAGTTCTGTCGAAACCGCAGTTTCCGTCGCCTCCCGCGACGGTCCCCATGATTTCCTCGTTGACACCAAAATGTTTATTGTAGATAAAAAACAAAATCAATGGCGATGGATGTCGAGAGCTTCCGTCAACGCCACCGAAATTGAAATGACCGCCATCACAAGGGAGAGGTGATGCAGACGAGAACGATCGGCAGGACGGGCCTTAAGGTCACGGAGATCAGCTTTGGCGCTGCGGCGCTGGGCGGCCTCTACCGCGCCTGCCCCCGCGACCAGGCGATGGCGACCCTGCAGGCAGCCTGGGACAGCGGTATCCGCTATTTCGACGTTGCGCCCTGGTATGGCTTCGGCCTCGGCGAGCGCCGCGTCGGCGATTTTCTGCGTGATCAGCCTGAAGACAGCTATGTTTTGTCAACGAAGGTCGGTCGCCTGATGCGACCGGTGCCGACCGACAAGGTGCCGAATTACGGCTATGTCGATCCCCTGCCTTTCGATGCCGATTATGACTATTCCTATGACGGTATCATGCGCTCGGTGGAGTTCAGCTATGCCCGTCTCGGCCTTAACCGCATCGATATTCTCTATGTCCACGATATCGGCGGCTATACCCATGGCAAAGCGCTCAATGAGCACTATCTCGGCCAGCTTCTAGGCTCCGGGCTGAAAGCTCTTGAGGAGTTGAAGTCGTCCGGCGCGATCAAGGCTTACGGCCTCGGGGTCAATGAGATACCTGTCTGCCTGGATGTGATGCATGCGGCCGATATCGATTGCATCCTGATTGCCGGCCGTTACACGCTGCTGGATCGTTCAGCCGTTGCCGAGCTGCTGCCGCTTTGCGAGAAGAAGGGGACATCGCTGGTCGTGGGCGGCGTCTTCAATTCCGGCATTCTGGCGACCGGGCCGGTGCCTGGCGCGCATTTCGACTATCTGCCGGCGACGCCGGATATTTTGGCCAAGGTCGGAGCGATGGAAGAGATTACCCGCAGGCATGGTCTGCCGCTTGCTCAGCCGGCGCTTCAGTTCCCGCTGCGCAGTCCCAGCGTGGCCTCGGTTCTGATCGGTACGGCAAAGCCGGAAAGCCTTGTTCGCAACATGCAGTTGATGGAGCCGAGGCTTCCCGGCCGCCTGTATGAGGAATTCGAAGGGTTGACTGTGGTCGCGCCTCCTTTGGGAGACGAGGCCGTAAGGGTCTAGCAAATTGAGAGCTATCGAGCCGACCGGAGAGGCGGTTTCGTAGAGGAGGAAAGCCTGTTTTGGCGTTGGTGGCTGGTCCGCCACGCGAAGCGTGATGCCACAAGGCGTTACGACACCGAGCCGCAAGCGTTCAGCGGCCGGTGTGCAGGAGAACAGAACGCTTTGAGAGGAGAAGCAGATGAAAATTGCCAAGTCACTTCTGTCCCGCCGCAGCTTTGCCGGCCTCGCCGGCGCTGCCGTCATCGCCATGGCGATGCCCGTGCAGTCCTTTGCTGCCGAGGTGACCATTCCGATCATCGTCAAGGATACGACATCCTTCTACTGGCAGATCGTTCTTGCCGGCGCTCGCCAGGCAGGCAAGGATCTCGGCGTGAAGGTGCCGGAACTCGGAGCTCAATCGGAATCCGACATCAACGGACAGATCAGCATTCTCGAAAATGCCGTTGCCGGCAAGCCGGCCGCGGTCGTCATTTCGCCGACCGAGTTCAAGGCGCTCGGCAAGCCTGTGGATGAAGCCGCCAAGTCCGTACCGGTCGTCGGTATCGACTCTGGTGCCGATTCCAAGTCCTTCATCTCGTTCCTGACCACCGACAACGTTCAGGGCGGACGTATCGCAGCTGACGGTCTTGCCGCCGCTGTCAAGGGAGTTACCGGCAAGGAAGAGGGTGAAATCGCCATCATCACCAGCCTTCCGGGTGTTGGCTCTCTCGACCAGCGTCGCCAGGGTTTCCTGGAAGAGGTCAAGAGCAAGTATCCGGGCCTCAAGGTCGTTGCCGATAAGTATGCTGACGGCCAGGCAACCACCGGCCTCAACATCATGACCGACCTGATCACCGCCAATCCGAAACTGGTCGGCGTCTTCGCCTCCAACCTGATCATGGCGCAGGGTGTTGGCCAGGCGATCGCTGAAAACAAGCTTGGTGACAAGATCAAGGTCATCGGCTTCGACAGTGACGACAAGACCGTCGGCTTCCTGAAGTCGGGCGTTCTTGCCGGCCTGGTGGTGCAGGATCCCTATCGCATGGGTTATGAGGGCATCAAGACGGCGCTCGCAGCCTCCAAGAAGGAAAAGGTCGCTGCCAATGTCGATACTGGCGCCAATCTCGTCACCAAGGCGAATATGAGCGAACCGAAGATCGACGCCCTGTTGAACCCGAAGATCAAGTAAGTTTAAGGGCCGCGCCCGTAAAATCGGGCGCGGCTTTTTCGTCTGGTCGCTTTCCCAAGGTGGCCGTGTGGCGATGCGAGAGCGAGGAGACCTCATGACGAACCTGGAAGAAATCAGCCATCGGCGCGACGACACCGTCAAAACGGAAGCAAATCGCATTCCGGCCGGTTCGCCCATCCTTGAACTTAAGGGCCTGCAGAAGCGCTATGGCTTTGTCGAGGCGCTGAAGCCGGCAACGATAACGTTTCTGGCGGGAGAGATTCACGCGATCGTCGGCGAAAACGGTGCCGGAAAATCGACGCTCATCAAGCTCCTGACCGGCGTTATCACGAGAACGGCGGGCGAGATTTTCTGGTGTGGCCATCCGGTTGCGCTCGCAACGCCGAACGAGGCGATCGCCCGCGGCATCAACGCGGTTCACCAGGAAGTGGTGCTTTGTCCGCACCTGACGGTCGCGGCCAATCTTTTTCTCGGCGATGAAGTCAATCGCTTCGGCCTGATGCGCAAGAAGCAGATGGTTGCGATGGCGCAGACCGTTCTCGACGATCTTGGCTTCGGATTGCCGGCCGGCGAACTCTTGAGCTCGCTCACGATCGGCCAGCAGCAGCTGGTGGCAACGGCAAGAGCCGCGATGCGCGGCACGCAGTTTCTGATTTTCGACGAACCGACCGCCTATCTCACCCGCCAGGAATCGGCGCAGCTGTTCAAGCTGATCCGCCGGCTTCAGGGCGAGGGCGTGACGATCGTCTATATCAGCCATCGCATGGAAGAGGTGTTCGAACTCGCTGACCGTGTCTCCGTCCTGCGCGACGGCACGCATGTCGGCACCCGCGCGATCGCCGAAACCAACGAGGACGAGCTGATCAAGCTGATGATCAATCGTTCCATCGAGCAGATCTACCATAAGGAGGAGATCCCGATCGGCGATACCATCCTTGAGACGCGCGGGCTTTCCGGCCCCGGTTTCGAGAATGTTTCGCTCAGCGTTCGTGCCGGCGAGATCGTCGGCCTTTACGGACTGATCGGTGCCGGCCGCAGCGAATTCGCGCTCGGTCTTTACGGGCGCCAGCCGCTTTCTGCAGGCGAAATCTACTGGCAGGGGCGCAAGGTCGATATCCGCAACGAACGCGACGCGATGGATCTCGGCATCGCGTTGGCGCCCGAAAGCCGCCGCGATCAGGGGCTTTGTCTCAACCTGCCGATCGGCCTCAACATCAATTTGCCCGTGTTCGGGCGGCTGAGCCATGGCCCGATCATCAACAACAAGAGCGAAGCGGCCAATGCAGACAAGCAGATCCGCGATCTCAGCATCAAGACGCCGAGCCGACGGGTTCTGGTCTCCGCCATGTCCGGTGGTAACCAGCAGAAGGTCGTCATCGGCAAATGGCTGAGCCACGGCGCGAAGCTCTTCATCTTCGACGAGCCGACCGTCGGCGTCGATGTCGGAACCAAGGCCGAGATCTATCGCCTGTTTGCCAAGCTGCTTCGTGATGGCGCCGGCATCATCGTGATCTCGTCTTATCTGCCGGAAGTCTATGAGCTGGCCGATCGCCTGCACGTCTTCCGTAGCGGCCAGCTGGTTGCCAGCCATGATTTCCATGCGGCAACGCACGAGGAAGTCCTTGGCGAAGCGATTGGCGTCTAAACGATAAACAAGTGTAATGAGGGAGAAGAAAATGGCCGCGAATACGACAGAAGGCCCGACCGTAGCGCCGCGGCGCAAGATGAACATCCTTTTCAGCCTGACGCTGATCCTGCTGCTTCTGGCGCTCTGGGTTGTTCTCGGATTCTGGACCGACAAGTTCTGGACGCCGCTCAACATCACCAACCTGATGCGTCAGGGCTCGATGACGGCCATTCTTGCGCTCGGCCAGACCTTTGTCATCATCACGGCGGGCATCGATCTTTCGGTCGGCGCGATCGTCGGCTTCTGCACCGTCATCATCGCCTGGCTGCTGCAGGCGGGCTTCCCGGTGTGGGCCGCCATCCTTATCACCTTGTTGTTCGGGGTTCTGATCGGCGCATTTCACGGGTTCGGCATCGTGCGCATGGGCCTGCCGCCCTTCATCATCACGCTGGCAACGCTGACCTCGCTTCGCGGCATAGGGCTGCTGATTACCAACGGCTCGACGATCAACATCGTCAATGACGATTTCAGCAATTTCGCGGTGTCCGATTTCCTGGGCATCCCGAGCCTGTTCTGGATGGTGATCCTGGTGGCGATTCCGGCTGTCATCTTCCTGCATCTGAGCCGCTGGGGCCGTTATCTCTTCGCCGTCGGCTCAAACCGCGAGGCGGCACGCCTGTCCGGCGTCAACGTCAACTGGATGATCTATCTCGCCTATATCCTGTCGGGAACCTGTGCCGCATTCGTCGGCATTCTGCTCGCCTCGCGCATCGCCATCGGCAATGCCACCCAGGCCGATGGCTGGGAGCTGCAGGCGATTGCCTCCTCGGTGATCGGCGGCACCAGCCTGTTCGGCGCCGTCGGGACGGTCTACGGCCCTTTGATCGGCGCCTTCATCCTGGCGACCATCAATAACGGCGCCAACCTGCTGAACCTCAACTCCTTCTGGCAGCGCATCATCACCGGCGTCCTGATCATCGTCATCGTTTATTTCGATCAGCTGCGCCGCCGCCGCGCTTAGCAGTGTAATTGATACGCGATGCAGCCAAATCGGGCGGGCTACCCCGCCCGATTGCTGTGCGAAACAAAGGTCTCACGATCGGGTCGGACGATTGCCCAAAAGGTGGTGCCGACCAGAGCCCATACAGTCCCGAACGCAAGCGGCACGTAAGGGCGATGAATGATGATCTCCAGCAGGTATGAAAGCGAGAAACGCAACCCCGTCAGGTCTCAGGCCGGCGAGGGCCGGGATCTCCGCCAGCTCAGGCCCTTCAGCAGATTGCGCAACGGCTTTTCGACGGCTTCATAGGCGACAACGCCGAGGAGCGTGCCGAAGATGACGCTGACGAAGGTAACGGCGTCTGACGGTATCTGTAGCGACGACAGCAGCTTGACGATCACCGAGATCGCGAGCGTATGCCAGAGATAGATCGAATAGGACGCGTTGCCGAGATAGGTGAGGGGAGGGACGGATGGCAGCTTGCCGCTGCGCTCAATGGAGACCGTGCCAAGGACCAGCGCGACCGCAAGCGGACCGCACGTCATCTCGTTGAAGTCGAGACCAAGCAGCTCGATGGCGGCAAAACCGGCGATCGATACGATCACCAGCGCGAGGCCAACGCCAATGCCTGGAACATGTCCTTTCAACCAGAACCGGGCAAGCACTGCGCCTGCCACGAATTCCAGAATAATCGGTCTCACATAGGTGGCAAGCATCGGCGATTGCGGATGGATGAGAGCGCCGATCGCGACGAAAGCGGCAAAGATGCCGATCAAGCTACCGAGCCGCAGGCGCTGCGGCAGAAGCAGGCAGGCCGCAAAGATGACATAGAAGAACATCTCGAAATTCAGCGTCCAGCCCTGCACCAGCACCGGCCATATCTCGCCATTGCTGGGCGACCTGACGGGAATGAACAGCAGCGAACCCAATATATGGCTCGCCGTCAGCTTCATGTTCGGAAACAGTCCCACCATGGCGCCGGCGATCATGATGATGGTCACGATCCAGTAGGATGGCGCGATGCGCTGCAGCCGGTCGAGCACGAAACGCAGCGGCGTCACGGGACGGCGCTCGCTCATGGTCCACATGATGAAGCCGCTGATGACGAAGAAGACGTCGACGCCGGCAGCGCCGATGCGGAAATGCCCACCGCTGCGCTCGGCTGCATGAAACAGCACGACCGCAAGAGCAGCAAGAGCACGCAGATATTGGATGCCGTAAAGCGTCTTCATTGGCCCGTTCGCGGCTCCCAATTGACCGGCGGCGCGAATGGCATCTGCTCGCCCATGTGCGGGGGCGCCTTCGCAGGCATGCGTGTTCGCATGGAAAGCTTTCCTGCCGTGAAATAAAACAGGAAGGAACCGACATGGTACGGATTCAGAATATCGATCTCCACGAAAGACCGGATCAGCAAAAGCGTCGCAACACCCAGAAGCAAATAGGATTCGTCGTTTCTGACGTCGCTCAGAAAGCGGCTGATATGGCCGATCACAGCCGTCAGCAGGATCGAGGCGAGCAGGAACACACCAATGAGCCCGGTCTCGACCATCGTCTCGATATAGGTGTTGTGGAAATGGAAGCCCGCGCGCGATGCAATGAAAAATTCCTCCCACAGCCGTTCGGGCTCAGAAAAGCCCTGGACCCAGTACGCCTGGTAGCCGACGCCGAAGAAGAGATTCTGCTGCGCCGTCGCGATGCCCTGTTGCCAGAGGTATGTGCGCCCGGTGAGCGTGGAATCCTTGCCGAAGACGCCGAGGATGAGATCGACCGCACCGAGGTAGACGCCCGCGACCGCAAGGATGACCCCGGCCACGGCTACCGTCACAAACAGCCTTTTGCGCTGTTTGGGTGACAAATATAGGATAATACGCAGGCTCATGCACAAGAGCACGACCAACATCGTCGTCAGAACCGATGTTGCCGATGCCGAAGCATGCAGGCAATAGGCCGATAACAGGCCGGCAATTCCAGCACCGATCATCCAGATCCGCCGCTCACCCAGAACGAAGACGGCGGCAAAGGCGAAATAGATGCCGAGTGAAGCATAGAAGCCGAGCTGGTTCTTGGAATCGAAGGCGCCGACGAAACTGTAGGTTCCGTCTATGGGATCATAGGCATAGTAGCCGAACAACATGGAATAGATGAGCACGATGCCGGTGCCGGCGATCGCGCCGCGTGTCAGCGTGCGGATATCGAGCGTGCGCATGGCGACCAGAGCGCAGAAGATATGCGTCATATACTGGATGGACGCCCTTGCCGTCGTCGGGGGGACGACCGACCAGAAGATCGACAGAAAGGTGAAGAAGCCAAAGGCAAAAAGCCAGAGCTGCCTGTGATAGCTGCCAAGTACGTTCCGGTAGTCCATCATGACAAGCGGAAACCATAGCGCGTAGTAGAGCAGGATCGAGGGCTGACCGAAGCGGGAGGAGTAGGCAAAAACGAACAAGGACAGGGTAATCGCCACCGTGCCGTAGGTGGCGTTGCTGCCCGGACGGACAAAGATCGATTTGGCTATCCGCATCGATTTTCCTATCGAATGGCAAGCCCGGTGCTGACCTTGATCAGATCGCCGGGCAATACCTGCGTGTTTTCCTGGGCCTGTATTTCCTTCGATTGCCCGTTGTCGTCACGAATGATGGTGTAGGAGATGCTCACCCCGGGGCCGCTTGGGTCGAGATTGCCGGCATCGGCCGATTGAGCGACGGCTTCCTGCATGAGGGACTGGCTGGTCGACAGTTTGAGCTGCAGCGTTTCCAGCTGCGTGTCGGTATCCTGCATGTCCCGGGCCAGCGAACTCTGCCAGTCGTTGCGCAGGGTAATTTCGTCCTGATTGGCCTTGTTGATATCCTGCTTGGCTTTCAGCGCGGCGGTTTCCGTATCGAGGAGTGTGGCTTCCAGATCGGAGGCGCGTTGTTCGGCGGAGATTCGGCGGGAGGCAAGCTCCAGCCCGCGTTCGGCCAGACTTTCGACCTTGTCGCGGTCGGCCTTGGCCAGATCAAGCTGACGGCTCTGCGTGTCGTTCTTCTTCGAAAGCGCCTCGACTTCGTTTTGCAGAAGCGTCTTCAGATCTTCCAGGGACTGCAGCTGCGTCGTCATGCGCTTGGCACGCGTATCCATCAGCGCCTTCTCGCTCGCGAGCAGATCCGCCATGTGCGGCAGCTGCTTGAGCTCGGTGGGGACGTCGATATCGTCCTTGCCGGCCAATTCGGCCATCAGGCGCGCCTTGCGCATCAACAGGCGGCTACGCTCCGCCATATAGACGACCGCGTCACCCTTGGCATTGATGAAATCGCGCGCAAAGCGCTGTCCGGCATCGGATCGGCGCATGCCGCCGCCGAGGCTTGTAGCCTTGAGCACGGTCAGGTTGGGCGCGAACGGATATTCACCGGGATTCTGGACCTCTCCGGAAAGGTAGATCGGCCGGAACTGTGACATTTCGACCGAAGCGGAAGGACGGTCACGCAGGCCAAATTGCTTCTGCAGGCCGAGACCGATAGCCTCGGCGATCTGATCCGTCGTCTTGCCGATGGCCGGCATATCCCCGATGAAGGGAACCGAGATCGAGCCCGAAGGGCCGACGGTGTAGTCGCCCGAAACCATCGACCAGTCGCGAATGGTGCCTTCGGCCGTCTGCCACTCGGCAACGCGCACATGCAGCTTGTCCATGACGCCTAGATGATATCCGGCAAGGTTTTCGGCTAGCGCCGGAGCGGTAGCTGCGCCAAGGCTGAGAGCAATGATAGCTGCGCAGCGCAGCGATGAATTGACACGTAGAAGCCTCGTCGAAGGCCGGAATTCAATCATGCAGGATCTTCCCTGTTACCTGTAGACAATCCCGCAGGACGCGGGAAAACCGCAGGACGATCCCGCGGTATGCCAGTCGTCATCAATAGCTGCCGCGCGAAAGGCAGACTGCAGGAATGGTTTTGGCGATGATCACCATGTCGCTGCTGAGCGACCAGTTCTTTACATAATGCGTGTCGAAGGCGACGCGGCTTTCGTAGGAAACGTCGTTGCGGCCGCTCACCTGCCAAAGACCGGTCAAGCCCGG
This sequence comes from Rhizobium tropici CIAT 899, assembly GCF_000330885.1. Classification (NCBI taxonomy): domain Bacteria; kingdom Pseudomonadati; phylum Pseudomonadota; class Alphaproteobacteria; order Hyphomicrobiales; family Rhizobiaceae; genus Martinezella; species Martinezella tropici. The sequence goes on along the minus strand of NC_020062.1, from coordinate 1,527,698 downwards.
ACGGGACTGCAGATAATAGATCGCCGCGGTCTCGTAGCGCTCGAGCTCGTCTTCCACCACCGGGCGCGGCCCGACGACGCTCATCTCGCCGCGGATGATGTTGATCAACTGCGGCAGCTCGTCAAGGCTGAGCTTGCGCAGGACAGAGCCAACGGTGGTGACGCGAGGATCGTTCTGCAGCTTGCGCGTTGCACGCCACTCCTCCAACGCTTTCGGATTGGCCTGCAGGTAAGAATGCAGCACCTTGTCGCCATTGACGACCATGGTACGGAACTTCAGGCAACGGAAGGTCTTGCCATTATGGCCGATACGGCGGTGGCCGTAGAAGACGGGACCGGGGTCTGAAAGTTTTACCAGCAGCATCAGCAGCAGAAAGAGCGGGCTGATGAGAACCAAGGCGGTCATAGCGGTAGAAACGTCGAAAATGCGTTTCAGTACTCCACCAGTGGGCGGAAAGACGTCGCTTTCCGCAGCGCTGAAAAAAGCCGATGTGGCCGATCTCGTCGCAGATTTCATAGAGAAAACTCCATTCATGTTGACGATTGGTCGGAAATTCTCGGACGCGTAACTAGAGCCGCGATGGCCGGAGTGTAGGTTGGGACTGAGACTTTTTAAGCCAAACTTTTGTAGCGATATGGCATGGTGGTATAAATTTACCGCACCCATGGTGGATTGGTTTTGTTCAGTGATCAGTAGTAGATGAATTGTACTGTATCATCTTGCGTATAATGCCGCTCTCGACAGCTCTGTCGTCTCTTAGTCGACCCTTTCTAAGGATATTATAGCCAAGGAACGCTAAGCTGTTCATTATCTTTGACTTCGATAGCCTCTGCTCGGTTTCCTTTCAGCTTTAGGCCGTACAGCTTTCTTCCATAGATATATTGCGGTGCAGCAATATTTTGCAATGCACATACTGACGGTGCATTCCTCAGGACTTTGTAATAAAAGTTGATTGAATTGCCGACAAAACCTCTCGGGCATGAGCAGCCGCAAGCTTCTCGGAAATTGTATTGCGCAGATGCGTCGCCATATAATTGCAAAGAGAAAGATGAACAAATTCAATTGTAATTATAATCGAGGCTTAGTTTTAACAGGCTCGGCGCTAGGATCGTCTCAAATCGCAACGGATCTTGGTAACTTGGTTGAATCTCAATGAATCATAAAATATATTTAAGTCTTAGGTCTGATAAGGGAGGAAAGACCTTGATCGCTTTTTATTTAACGGCCGAACGGGCGGGGTAAGATTATGTACGCGCCCCGCGTTTTCATCAGCATGCTAGGCACGCTGATCGTATTTGCCATCGCAACATATTTCCTGACGAACTCGCTTTCGACCACGCTGATCGAAACGGCTATCTGTGCCGTCCTTCTGCAGATCGGCTATTTCCTGGGCGTGCTTTACCTCGTCTGGAAAGAGCGCAAAGCGCATGAGGCCCTGTTGAACGAAGACAAGGGCCCTGCATCGATTCAGGAAGACAGCAAGGTCGCCGGTCTGTCCGCATCCAGTTTAAAGCGGTCCGAGCCCTTCAACCCCTGAACTTCGGGGAAACGATCAGATCTTTTGAAGCTCGGCGGTTGCCGGATCGTGGCCATGTCCTAAGTCTCCGTCTGAACCCTTGGAGGCCGATGTGACCGACCCTGCAGAAAAAAGCGTCTGCGTAATCATTGCCGCGAAGAATGCCAGCGAAACCATTGGGCTTGCCGTTGCCTCAGCTCTCCGGGAGGCCGAGGTCGCCGAAGTCGTCGTCATCGATGACGGCTCGACGGATGGAACGGCTATCGCCGCCGCCAAAGCCGATGACGGCAGCGGCCGACTGACTATCCGGGAATTCGAAAAAAACCGCGGCCCTGCCGCAGCGCGAAATCACGCAATCGAGATATCCAGGGCGCCGTTGATCGGTATCCTCGATGCCGATGATTTTTTCTTTCCAGGTCGCTTCGCAGCGCTCCTTGCCGCTGACGACTGGGATTTCGTTGCCGACAACATCGCTTTCGTCAGTGCCGATACCGTGCCTGATGCGCATGCAAGGCTCGATCATTTCGACGCGAAACCGCGTTTTCTCGATCTTGCTGCTTTCGTCGAGGGCAATATTTCCAAGCGCGGCGTGCGTCGCGGCGAGATCGGCTTCCTGAAGCCCTTGATGCGACGTTCCTTTCTGGATGCGCATGGCCTGCGCTACAACGAGGCTCTGCGTCTCGGGGAAGATTACGATCTCTATGTCCGCGCGCTGGCCAAGCAGGCCCGTTACAAGATCATCCATAGCTGCGGGTATGGCGCGGTCGTGCGCAGCGATTCCCTGAGCGGCCGGCACAGGACCGAGGATTTGCGCCGTCTTTATGAGGCTGACCGGACCATTCTTGCCAAGGGTGGGCTTTCTTCAGCGGACGCAGCCGTGATCCGTCGTCACGAACAGCATATTCGCGATCGTTACGAGTTGCGGCATTTCCTCGATATCAAAGCACAGTCCGGGCTGTTGTCGGCGGCCGCCTATGCGTTATCGCATCCCTTCGCCGTCCCGGCTATTGCCGGCGGCATTCTGGCGGATAAGACCGAGCGTTTCCGCAGGCGGAACACCACCACCATTGCCCATCCCGGTGCAAACGGCCTGCGCTATCTGCTGCAGGCCGCTCCGGAATAGCGGTATCGCGGCTTAGAGATAATCGCGACGCACGCCTTCGATTACGTTGAGGAGGCGCTCCTTGCAGGCTGCCAGCGCGCTATCCTTGCTCAGCTGCGGCTTTGCCTTGCTCGCCTGCCACAGAGCCAGAGCCGAAGGTACGGCCAGCGCCTGCTTTGCCATGACGCGCAGAGTGGTCTGCTCGGGATCGGCAAGCATGACGTTTTCCCCATAGCGTTGCTTTTCGAGCTCGGCTGCCGCCTGCTTGTTGCGCTCGAAGCCGACACCCCAGAATTTGGCCCCTTTGGCGATCGCCTCGGCGCGGGTGGAAACGGGGATATGTTTCGGCTGGTAGGTGACGCCGAGTGAGAGAGCCCAGTCGTTCCATTTGAAACTGTTGATGGAACGCGAGGAGCTGACGGCAATCCACGGAACACGGAAGGCATCGGCAAGGATGGCGCCATGCATCGATTCCGCCACGATCAACTCGGAGGCGGCAATCTCGCGGATGACGGCCTTCGCCTCGCCGCGCGGATCGAGATAGGAAAGACCGACAGTCTTGCAGATTTCAGGCCAGAGGCCTGCGGCAGCCGATTCCCAATGCGGAATGAAGGTGCGCTTGCCGTTTTTCGAAATTGCCTGGAATTCCGGCATTTCCGTCACCAGCACGGCAGGATCGACGATGCCCATTTCGGTGGGCAGACCAGCCTTTTGCGCCGTCAGTGGCCCACGCACGCTGCGGACATCCCATTGCGAGGTATCGCGCATGTCCGGAAGAGAACCGTAGCCGAAACCACTGCCGATAACGAGCTTGTGCCCCTTGTCAGGCAGGATCTCCGTGTTGAGGACAGTTCCTACGCCGACCAGCAATGTTTCCTCTCGAACATCGCGCAGGCCGGGAAGTAGGAAATCCCAGAGCCAGAGATTGAGATCGTCACCGAAATTGCCATGGGTGGATTCCCAGTGGAACGGCTTCATGCAGGACTCCTTGCTGATCCAGACTATAGCGGGTCATGCCGTGGCTCTTCGATGCGGCATGCGCAGCCCATGCTGCACCGCAAAATCTAGGGCGCTAGTTTGCCCACGGCAAGCTGCATGGCGCTTTGTAAAATTCCAGGATCGCGCAAGGCCCATTTTGCCAGCAGTCCAAATTGCGGCAGGCGCCGCCGCCGCACCTGCCGCGCCTGGCTCCAGAGCGCCTGCTGGCGGGCGCGGTTCTTATAGAGACGGATGGATTCGACATCCTGCGGCCGGCGCGAAAATCTCTGCTCCAGCGTGTTGAGCGCCGTCCATGTGTTGAATTGCTGGCGCAGGAATTGCGGGGAATCATTGTCGATGCTGTGAAAGATGTTAACGCCTTCGCCGCGCAGCGCTCCGGCATTCTCGCAAAGCAGGACCCGCTTGGCGGCGAGAACGCAGTCGCAGAAAAACAAAACGTCCTCTGCCGCCAGTCGCAGGGACGGCTCGAAGCGGATCTTTTCGAAAAGCGGCCGCCCGATCACCATGCAGGACATGTGCAGGAAACTCCAGTCCTGCAGCATGACACTGGCGATATTGGGGATTTCGACGACGGCTGGCCTATCCGACAAGCGCACCGTATCGGTCGATTTCCCAAGCTCGGCGATGCTGAAATGGTAATAGAACTCCTTGCCCCCATCGATGGAGTCCCAGTAGCAGTCGGCGTTGTAATGGGTCAGCGTTCCGAAGGCATTGCTAAGATGTTCGGGCGCCCATTCGTCATCGGAGTCCAAAAAGGCTACAAACCGGCTCTCGGCCGGCACGCTGTTAAGGCCGGTGTTGCGCGCCCCGCCAGGACCGGCATTGGCCTGACGGATGACACGGATGCGTTTTCTTTCCTCGTTGCTCAGCGATTGTAGCTCGCTTTCCGCCGAAAGCGGCGATTGATCGTCGACGACGATGATATCGAAATCCTGAAATGTCTGTCGGGAGATCGATTTCAAAGCGCGCTGCAGAACGCCGGCTTGCTTCTGATAGAACGGAATAACAATCGTGATAGACGCCATTTTCCCGCCTTTACGGTTTTAGTTCAAGGGCTTGCGGTTCATGTCTTAGGGCATGATTATTGGCTTTTCCAACGACATTCGCCGCAATTTTCCGGCAGATGAGCCATAGCGGAAGTCGTTGTGACGCCAACAGGTAGCGTCCAATCGATGTCGAGCAATGATGAGAGGCGAGATTTTCTGAAACTTTCATCCCAGCACGCTAACGGCCAAGGCTATCCGCCGATGAGCCATTATAACACATGGCGCGCCAGGATCCTACGCTAATGCAGCCATTGGCAGAGTGATATGAATCGGTTTTCTCATTCTGATTGAAGCTTTGTCGCATTTTGGTCACGCTTTGCATGCCAGCTCATGCTGCGCTGCAAAAAATCTTCACCTTCAGCGGAAAATATGGAAAGGTCGGGAACGCTCGATCGGAGCGCAAAGCGAGGCCTCGGGTGAGCGGTTAAGTGCCTTTCGTAACTGCGTTTTCTTGCATCTAAATCGATTTTTCACCCCTTTACGCAGGACAAAACCATGTTTTCTGTGCGAGGCGACATATCGTTTTTTGCTCATTTTTGCTGCGCTGCCATATTCCCTTTCCGAAGAGTGCCCTAGGTTATCCTTGCGAGTTCTGCTGTGTTGGAAATGGCTGCGAGGGGGGATGCAGCCCGAAGAAGGGGTGACAGACATCGTGAATGTGACTGCCAACGTGTCTTCGCGGATAAACCTCATGCGTAGCATATTGCTCCCGGGCACAGTTTCTGCCCCCATATCATTCGAGCCCCATACCTGGCCGTTCAACCGGGCCTATGGTTTTTTCGATTGTTTGCGGGGACTGCTGCGCGACACTTTGTTCCCTGTAGGTGTGTCCTGCGTAAGCAAGGGTGATACGATGACGACATCGAAAAGCTGCATGTACAGGCTTGGTCTTGTTTCAATCGCTCTCATGAGCGCCTTCCTGATGCCGCAGGCCGCATCCGCGCAGGATGATCAGCCAACGGGCGGTTCCTTCGTCGACAATTTCGAGCATTTGGACACCAGTCGTTGGTATGTTTCCGATGGCTGGAACAACGGGCCACATCAGAATTGCACCTGGGCGCGCAAGCAGGTGGGCATCAAGGATGGAGCGCTGCAACTGCAGTTCGTCCAGTCCAAGACCGGTGAGCGCAACTATGCCTGCGGCGAAATCCAGACGACGAAACGCTATGGCTACGGCACCTACGAGGCGCGCTACCGCACCGCTACCGGGCCTGGTCTGAACTCTGCCTTCTTCACCTATATCGGCCCGACCGACAAGAAGCCGCATGACGAGATCGATTTCGAGGTGCTCGGCAAGAATTCCGGTCAGGTTCAGGTCAATCAGTATATTTCCGCCAAGGGCGGCAACGAAAAGCTGGCGCCGGTTCCAGGCGGTGCCGACAAGGGTTTCAACGATTATGCCTTTGTCTGGGAAAAGGATCGCCTGCGCTACTATGTGAACGGCAAGCTCGTCCAGGAAGTTACCGATCCTTCGAAAATACCGACGAACCCGCAGAAGATCTTCTTCAGCCTCTGGGGCACCGATACGCTCAGTGGCTGGATGGGCAAGTTCGCCTATAGCGGCGAGCCGGCGACCATGGAGATCAAGCGCGTCGCCTTCACCGTTCCAGGAGAGAAGTGCCTCTTTCCGGAATCGATCACCTGCAAGCTCGATTGAACACGGCTGGCCGCGCCATCGCGCGCGGCCAGTGGCAACGCCGCCATGCAACACCAACCACACCAAGTGCCCGGTTCCGGCCGGGCGCAAAAGCGGAAATTTTGATGCTGCATATACTGTACTTCGTACATGACCTTGCCGATCCGGCTGTGCGCAGGCGGGTGCTGATGCTGCAGGCCGGCGGGGCGCTCGTAACGCTTGCGGGTTTCCGGCGCGATGACAATGCGCTGGCTGCCATTAGCGGCGTCGAGCCGATCGAGCTCGGCAAGACGCGGGATGCCCAGTTTGCCCAGCGGATCGCGGCAGTGGCCAGATCGGCGGCGAGACTGCGCAGCGCGCTGCGCTCCATCGCAAGACCGGACATCATCATCGGCCGCAATCTCGAAATGCTGGCGCTCGCCAACCGCGCCAAATCCGTCTTCGGCGGCGATGTACCGATTGTCTACGAATGCCTCGATATTCATAGGCTGCTGTTGCGCGATGATGTGGTGGGCAGCGCGCTCCGCAGTGCCGAGCGTCATTTCGGCTCGCAGGCATCGTTGCTGGTGACCAGTTCGCCCGCCTTCATCGAGCGCTATTTCCGTCCCCGCTCCGGGCTGCAAGTGCCGGTCATGCTGCTTGAAAACAAGGTGCTGGCGCTTGAGCCCGCGGCGCGCGTCATCGCATCGGCCGCAAGGCCGCCGGCTGCGGGCAAGCCTTGGAAGATTGGCTGGTTCGGCGCCCTTCGCTGCCGCAAATCCTTGGCGCTGCTCGACCAATTCTCGCGCCGGATGGAAGGCCGTTTCGAGATCGTTCTGCGGGGGCGTCCGGCCCATTCCGAATTCGACGACTTCGACCGCACCGTCCGCGATGCACCCTTCATGCATTTTGCCGGCGCCTACAAGAACCCTGAGGATCTCGCGGCGATCTACGGCGAGGTCCAGTTTTCCTGGGCGATCGACTTTTTCGAAGAGGGATTGAATTCCAGCTGGCTGCTGCCGAACCGCCTCTATGAAGGCGGTCTTTACGGTGCCGTGCCGATCTCGATCAAGGATACGGAGACGGCAAGATTTCTTGCCAGCCGAAAGATCGGGCTCGCGCTTGACCGGGCCGACGCCGAACATCTGACGGCGCTTTTGGGTGAGATGGACGTAAAACGCTATCTCGCCGCTTTCGAGGCCGTGGCATCCCAGGATCATAAGCAATGGATGATGGATCGCGCCGACTGTCAGCTGCTGGTGCAGCGGCTGGCATCGCTGACGCGCGCCAATGAGCAGATGGCCGAGATACAGGCCCTCCCACAACTGCATCGCAATAGAGGTGGATTGCAATGATGACCGGAAGTTCAGGGGATATGCGTTGCGTAATCGTTATTCCTTGCCTCAACGAGGAAAGGCATATCGAGCCGCTGATCGACAAGCTCGGGCGGGCTCTCGACGAACTCGATGCGAAGATCGTGGTGGCTGATGGCGGCAGCACCGATCGCACGCGCGAGATCGTGCGCCATATAGCCGAGAAAGATCCGCGCGTTCTTCTGCTCGACAATCCAAAGCGGCTGCAGAGCGCGGCGATCAATCTCGCCATCGAGACTTTCGGTGACGATCATGAGTATTTCATCCGCATCGACGCCCATGGCGACTATCCGGATGATTACTGCCAGACACTGGTTCAGGAGGCTGGCGCGACGGGTGCCGATTCCGTTGTCGTCGCCATGCGCACCATGGGCTTCAGTGCCTTCCAGAAGGCAACAGCCGTCGCCCAGAACTCCAAGCTCGGCAATGGCGGCTCCAAACATCGCGAAGGTGCCAAGGGTGATTGGGCGGAGCACGGGCATCATGCGCTGATGCGCGTTGCCGCCTTCCGCGCCGTCGGCGGTTATGACGAAAGCTTCAGCCATAACGAGGATGCGGAGCTGGATTATCGGCTGAACAAGGCAGGGTATCGGATCTGGCTAACCGACAAGACCGCCATGACCTACTATCCGCGCGCCAGCATTCCGACGCTCTTCAGGCAATATCTGGGTTACGGTCGTGGCCGGGCGCGCAATATACTCAAGCATCGCAGCATGCCGAGCCTGCGCCAGATGCTGCCGCTTGCGGTCGTGCCGATCTTCATCGGCGCTTTCCTTGCCGTCCTCAACTGGATCGCGGTTATCCCGGTCGGCCTCTGGGCTGTCGCCTGTATCGCCTATGGCTTCTGGATCGCTCTCGGACATAAGAACCCCTATGGGCCGCTGGCGGCCATTTCCGCGATGGTCATGCATTTCGCCTGGTCGATGGGGTTCTGGATGGAAGTCCTGAGCTTCCGCAATCGCAGGGTGGCGTCATGACACAGGCTCATCGGCGCCCGATAAAGATCGACATTGCGGTCTGCACCTATAGGCGGCCAGAGCTCGATCAGACGCTGCTGTCGCTTGCCGTCCTGAGCATCCCCACAGGCGCCGTCGTCCGGATCATCGTTGCCGACAACGATGTGACGCCGAGTGCGCGGGACCGCGTCGACGTCATGCGTTCGGCCGTTCCGTTCGAGATCGTCTATGTCCATTGCCCCGCATCAAACATCTCGATTGCCCGCAACGCCTGCCTGGATCACGCAAGCGGCGATTTTCTCGCCTTCATCGATGACGACGAGACCGCCTCGGAAGACTGGCTGAGCGAATTGCTCATCATGGCCGACACGACCGGCGCCGACGCCGTTCTTGGCCCCGTTCAGGCTCTCTACGGGAATATAGCTCCAGGGTGGATGCGGCGCGGCGATTTTCATTCGACTTTGCCCGTCTGGGTCGCCGGGGAAATCCTGACCGGCTACACCTGCAATGTATTGCTGCGCCGCGGCGCGCCTTCGCTTGCAGGCCGGCGCTTCAATATCGCGCTCGGACGCAGCGGCGGCGAGGACACCGAATTCTTCGCTCATATGCATAAGGCCGGCGGCAGGATCGCCTATGCGGCGGATGCGCTGGTCTATGAACCCGTCCCGGAAGGGAGGGCGACGGTCTCCTGGCTCTCGAAGCGCCGGTATCGCATGGGCCAGACCCATGGCCGCATGCTGCTGGAGACCGCAGGCGGCCTCGGGCGCTGGCGAGCGATTGCACTGGCGGCCTCGAAATCCGCTTATTGCTTTGTTGCCGCAGCGCTGCTCTTTGCATCGCCCATCAAGCGGCATCGCTACGGTCTGCGCGGCATCATGCATGCCGGCGTGGTCAGCGGCCTCTTCGGAGTCCGCGAAATCGAACAATACGGAAATCTGGAGAAGGCACCGCAATGACGGATTTCATCCCCGATGTCAGCTTCGTCATTGCTGCCTATAACGCCGAGGAAACGCTCGAGCGAGCCATCGACAGCGCGCTGGCGCAAGGCGCCGTCAGTATGGAAGTGATCGTGGTCGACGATTGCTCGACGGACAATACGCGTGAGATTGCCGGCAACCATCCCGATCCGCGTGTGCGTCTAGTTGCCATGGCCCGCAATGGCGGTCCGGGCGCTGCCCGCAATGCCGGGCTCGACGCGGCCCGAGGCCGCTGGGTGGCCGTGCTCGATTCCGATGATGCCCTACGTCCGGATCGGATGGCCCGTCTGATCGCCAGAGCGGAAAAAGCCGAGGCACAGATCGCGGTCGACAATCTCGACGTGATCCGCGAAGACGTCGGCACGATACTGCCGATGTTTCCCGAGCCGATGCTCGCGCGCATGCCGATACTGACGTTGGCTAAGTTCATCGCCTCGAACATGATTTTCCAGTCGGAGCACAATTTCGGCTATATGAAGCCGGTCTTCGAGCGTGTCTTCATCGAGAAACATCGCCTGCGCTTCGAGGAGACCCTGCGGATCGGCGAGGATTATATTTTCCTCGCTTCGGCTCTCGCTCGCGGCGGCGTCTGCGTCGTCGAGCCGAGCGTGGGTTATCTCTATTACATCCGCGAGGGGTCGATCTCGCGTGTTCTCCGGCAGGACCATGTCGAGGCCATGCTTGCCGCCGACGCCAAGTTCTTCGCCGAACATCACTTCGGCGCCGCTGCCCTTGCCGCACAACGGCGGCGCACGCGCAATCTGAAGGAAGTCATCGCTTTTCTTAAATTGGTCGACAGCATCAAGCAGCGCGAACTGCAGGAGTTGCTCAAGATCGCATGCCTCAACCCGAGGGCCGTACGTCATCTCAGCATGCCGGTCTTTGCCCGTTTTCGTCGGTTGGCCGCGTCGCTGCGGAGCAGCCGCCAGCCGACGCCCTCTCAACTTTCCTCCCCTCTGCCCAATATGGGCGCAGGCCCTCACTCTAACAAAGGATAGAGCCATGGACCCCAAACGTCGTGTGAGAAAAGCAGTGATCCCGGTTGCCGGCAACGGAACGCGCTTCCTGCCCGCCACCAAGGCGATGCCGAAGGAAATGCTGACGATCGTTGATCGTCCCGTCGTCCAATATGCCGTTGACGAAGCCATCGAGGCCGGCATCGAGCACATCGTCTTCGTCACCAGCCGCAACAAGTCGGCGATCGAAGATCATTTCGATGATACGCCGGAGCTGATCTCCTCGCTGCAGCGGGCCGGCAAGAGCCAGCAGGTCAGCGAGTTGGAACGTCTTCTGCCGCGTCCGGGCTCGGTAAGCTTCACCCGGCAGCAGGCGCCGCTTGGCCTCGGCCACGCCGTCTGGTGTGCTCGTGACCTGATCGGCGACGAGCCTTTTGCGCTGCTTTTGCCTGATATGCTCTGCTACGGTATGCGTGGCTGCATGGCCGGCCTGATGGATCTCTACAACGAGACCGGCGGCAACATCGTCGCCGTCGAGGAATGCGCCCCGGAAGAGACGTCGAAATACGGCATTATCGGCAAGGGCGAGTCCGTGCGCCATGGCTTTGCCGTGACCAAAATGGTCGAGAAGCCTCATCCGTCCGAGGCGCCTTCAAACTTTTACCTCAATGGCCGTTATATTCTGCAGCCCGAAATCTTCGATATTCTGGCCCGCCAGGAGCGCGGTGCCGGTAACGAGATCCAGCTGACCGACGGCATGCTGCGCCTGTCCGAGACGCAATACTTCCATGCCCAGGTCTATAATGGGCGTACGTTCGATTGCGGGTCGAAGCACGGCTTCATCGAAGCGAACGTTGCCTTCGCGCTCGCTCGCGCCGATATCGGCGGTTTGGTCTATGACTCGATCCGCAACCTGGTCGTCTCGCACGAAGCGCAGATGACCGCCGCTTAAGCCTGTCACATTGTGGCCTGCGGCCGGGAAGGCCGCAGGCCATGGCAATTGTTCATTCGGGCTTCTCCGACAAGGTGGTCGCCATGCATCAGAAGAACTTCACTTTCCACAGCGCTCTCCCGCAAGCGGAGTCGCAGGATAGCTTTATCGATCTCGATCGGCTGATGGCCGTCGTGGTCCGGCGCATCCGCACCATCATTTTCGCCATGGCCGCCTTTGTCATCCTGGCCGTCGTCTATTTGTTGACGGCCACTGCGAGCTATACCTCGATGACGCAGATATTGCTCGACGAAAGCATGACGAAATATGCCGAGGATCAGCCGCCGGCGGCAAGCAGCCAGCAGGCGGACATGGAGATTGCCAGTGCGGTCGAAATCCTCAAATCAAATGAGATGGCGCTGCGCGTGGTCGATACTGCCGGCCTTGCGGACAATAACACATTGCTCAACCCACCCGCGTCTCCGGCGGCGTTGCTCAAATCCGGCATCGGCCTGATCGTCAGCGTCTTCACGCCCGGCCGGCCGCCGATGACACCTGAGCAGCAGCGCGAGGCCCAGCGTCAGAAGGTTGCTGCCGTTCTGCAGGACAATCTGAAGGTCGAGCGCGTCACACGAAGCTCGGTCGTTGCCGTCTCCTTCAGCTCGACGGACAAGCTTCTGGCTGCCAAGATCACGCGTGCCTATGCCGACGCTTATCTGACCGACCAGCTGAACGCCAATTTCGACGCGACGGAACGTGCCTCCGTCTGGTTGCAGGAGCGCTTGAACGATCTGCGCCAGCGCGCGCAGGAGGCTTCGCTCGAAGTCGAGAAATACAAGGCCGATAATGGCCTGACCTCGACCGGCGGCGAACTGATGTCGGAACAGCAGATTTCCGACCTGAACAAGCAGTTGATCATCGCGCAAGCCGATACGGCCAGCGCCGCCGCTCGCTACAATCAATATAAATCGATCATCGACCAGGGCCCCGACAACGCCGTCAAGAATGCGACCATCTCGTCAAACACGACGGATAATTCGGTGCTGCAGGATCTGAAGACGCGCTACCTCGCCGTCGAAAAGCGCGAGCAGGACGTCACGCAGAACTTCGGTGCCACCCATCCGCAGGCCGTAGCGCTCAAGGCCGAGCGGCAGGACATCACCCGGCAGATTTATCAGGTCCTTCAGCAGCTCACTGCCAGCTACAAGAACGAGCTTGATGTCGCGCAGTCGCGGGCGGAATCGCTGCGCGAAAGCATCGACAAGGTCGTCGGCAAGAATTCCGAAGCCAACAAGTCGCTGGTTCATCTGAATGAGCTGAACCAGAAGGCATCGGCGCTGAAGACGCTCTATGAATCCTATCTTGGCCGCTTCGAACAGGCCACCCAACAGCGCTCGTTCCCCATCGCCAAGGCCCGCGTCATATCACTCGCCGGCGTGCCGACTGCGCCGTCCAGTCCGAAGAAGACGCTCGTCATGGCGCTCTCGATCATTCTCGGCCTGATGGTCGGCTGCGGTGTCGCCGCATTCCAGGAGTTCCGCGATCGCTTCTTCCGCGTCGAAGCCGATGTGCGGGCTGCTCTCGGATTGAAGTTCCTCGGCTATCTGCCGCTGCTCGGCCAGCAGGGCAAGAACAAGAAGAAGTCACGCAGGGCCGGTGCAGGACCGGAGCCGGCGACGGCGGAAGAGGGAGAAAACGGCGTCGCTTTCGAGCGCATGATGCGCATATCCGTTGAAGCGCCGCGCTCGATCTTTGCCGAGACCCTGAGAAACGCGAAACTCGCAAGCGACGTGATGCTGCAGGGGCGCGCCGACCGCGTCATCGGCGTCGTCTCGGCACTCCCCGGTGAGGGCAAGTCGACGACCGCAGCCAATTTCGCAGCGCTGCTTGCCAGCAGCGGCAAACGTACGCTGTTGATCGACGCCGACTTGCGCAATCCGGGCCTCAGCCGGACGCTGAAGTCGCAGCCGCATGCGGGCCTGATCGAAGCCGTGCTTGGCGAAGTGCCCTGGACGAATGCCGTGAAGGTTGACCCGCGCACCAAACTTGCGATCCTGCCGGTCGTGGTGCGCGATCAATTGCTGCACACCAGCGAGCTTCTATCCTCTCAGGGCATGCAGCATCTGATGGAGAATGCGCGCAAGATGTTCGACTATATCATCGTCGACCTTGCTCCGCTCGGTCCCGTCATCGACGCGAAGGCCTTTGCGCCGCAGGTCGATGCCTTCCTGCTGGTGACCGAATGGGGTGCGACCCCGACCAATCTGGTGCGCCATGTGCTGGAACAGGAGCCGCAGATCAACTCGCGCATTCTGGGCGTCATTCTCAACAAGACCGACATGTCGGAACTGCCGCGCTACAGCGATTTCGGCGGAACCGAGCGTTACCGGCAGAAATATGTGAGCTATTACACCGAGGCGCAGCCGCGTGCCGAGGTGGATGCCTAGCCTACCGATGCCTTGGCGGTCTTGAGCCGGGCTCTCGCCAGCGCATGTTCCCGCCAGATGGTGAATATGCCCGCCGCAACGACGATGAGCGCGCCCACAATCATGGGCGCGCTCAGCTTTTCGCCGAATATCATGACACCTATAAGGGCGGAAAAGACGAGCTGCAGATAGGTCAGGGGCTGAATCACCACCGCGTCGAGCATATCGTAGGCGCGGATGAGGAAATAATGGCTCGACACGCCTGTCAGGCAGAGAATGCCCATGAAGACCCAGTCATGCGGCGCAAGCGGCGTCCAAAAGAACGGCCCGATGCAGGTCATGGCGACGGCACCCACCACACCCGTATAGAAAAAGCTGGTCATGGCGCCATCCTCGCGGCTGACATAGCGCGTCAGCACGACATAGAGCGAAAAGAGCAGCGCACCGAAAAGCGGCACCAGGAAACGCGCATCGAAGACGCCGCTCTCCGGCTTCAGGATCAGCAGCACGCCGACGAAGCCAAAGCAAATTGCCAGCCATCGCCGCCAGCCGACCTTCTCGCCAAGGATCGGTATGGACAGCAGGGCCACCATCAGCGGTCCGGATGAAAAGATCGCTTGCGTATGGGCAAGACCGACGATGACGAAGGACGAGATCGCGACGACGATCTGTGCGGCAAGCAGCAGGCCGCGGGCAATCTGCAGGACAGGCTGCTTGGTCCTGACGTTCCGCTGCAATCCGCCTGGCGCGCGCGAGGCCATGGCGACGGCGAAGAGCATGAAAGCCCAATAGCGGATCATCGCCACCAGAAGCGGCGGGTAGGCGCTGACAAGGTGCTTGGAAATGCCGTCCTGTATGGCGAATATGCTGATTGCCAACAGCGTGAAGACGTAACCGGTACTATTGGATTTCATGATTATCGAAGGAAGAGAATGTGCAAGGCCCCGGAGACGCCGGGTTCGGCGCCTCGATTCACATTAGGCTATTCCTAGGCCCAATCATAGACTTCCGGTTTGCCTTCGGTTCAACCGGAAAGCCGTTGATCAGCCTTTGCCACGATCTGCGACGAAAGCGGTGAAGCCTTCGAGGAAAGCCGAGAGATTGTGTTTCACCTTCTCATCGACGATCGCCCCGTCTGCATCGAAGACGCTGCCGGCGCGCGACACCATCAACCGGCCGCCAAACCATGCTTCGGCGCCGAGCGTACGCAAGACCGTCAACCAGGCATTCTGGCTGAGAATGGTGCCGAAATTGCCCGGCGACGCGCCTAGAACCGCGATCGGTTTGCCGCCGAAGACCTGCGCGATGTCAGTGGAGGGGCGACTCATCCAGTCGATGGCGTTCTTGAAAACGCCAGGAAGCGAATTGTTGTATTCCGGTGTGAACAGGATCAGCCCGTCGGCCGAGATGGCCAGCTCCTTGAGCTCCCGCACCTTTTCCGGAATGCCGTCCGCGGCTTCGAGATCGGCGTCATAGAGCGGCACGCCATGGATGGTGCGCGCGATCAGTTCGACACCGTTTGGTGCAAGTTCGACGGCGGCATGGAGCAGAGCCGTGTTGAAGGAGCCTTTGCGCAGGCTGCCTGATATGCCGAGTATTTTCATTGCTTCCTCCATTTGCCGTGGGGGGAAGACATTTATGCTTCGGCCTGCTGCGTCAAGGCCCAACGGCGATATTATGCGGCAAGCAGCGACTTCAGCTTGACGGAGCTTGCCGCCAGGGCGGCGTGATCCGGATGCGCGCGGGTCGCGATCAGCATTTCGGCAAGACGGATGTCGCGCGCGATGGCATTGCCGCGCCCGATGCCGCTGGCGGCAAGCAGCCTTCCGTCCGCGCCGAGATGGAAGAGAATGAACGCCTCGTCATCGAGGTCGCGCCGCACATGAGTGACCGCGTCATCCGCCAGCCCTGCGATCTGCAGCGTAAAATCATATTGATCGGACCAGAACCATGGGACGGCGGACATTTCCGCACTTTCGCCCAGCATGTTGGCGGCGGCCAGATTGGCCTGCTCCTGTGCATTGCGCCAGGATTCGAGGCGAACGCGTCTTCCGCCATAAAGTGACAGCGGAAACGAGCAGCAATCGCCTGCCGCAAAGATATCTGTATGGGAGGTCTCCAGCCGCTCGTTGACGGCAATACCATTGTCGATCGCGAGCCCCGCTTCTGCGGCCAGCGCGACATTCGGCAGCGCGCCGATGCCGACGAGCAGCAGGTCCGCGGAGATGACTTCGCCGCCTGCCAGACGAACAACCACCTTATCGGTTTCTTCCTGCAAGGCTTCGATGGTCTGGCCGCAACGAATATCCACGCCTTCCTGGCGATGGCGTTCGGTAATCGCTTCAGCGATCTCTTCGGGCACGCCGCGCTTCAGGACGCGCGGCAGGCCTTCGATGACGGTGACGTCGGCACCGCGGATACGCGCCGTTGCCGCCAGCTCAAGGCCGATGAAACCGCCACCGACGACGGCAATGTGCCGTCCGGGATGAAGGGCTGCATGCAAAGCCACCGCATCGGCATGGGTGCGCAGCACGCGGATGCGCAGCGATGTGCTGTCAACGCCTGGAAACCCTCGCGCCGCGGCTCCGGTTGCAAGCAGAAGCTTGTCATACGTGAGCGTCTGTTCATCCGAGAGCTTGACGGTCTTCGTCGCGGGATCGAGCGCGATCACCGTGGTGCCGAGCTTCAGATCGATCGATTGCTCCGGGTAACGCTCCAATGTGGCGATGAATTTCGGCTCCGGCGCTTGATCCGTCCCTGCTTTTGACAGTGGCGGGCGTTCGTACGGCGCTAGCGGCTCGGTGCCGATGAGGGTGATATCGCCGCCAAATCCCTTTTCCCGGAGCGCGAAGGCGGCGCGGGCACCACATTCTCCGGCTCCGATAATGACGAAATGAGCCACGCTTGCCTCCTCAGAGCCCGATGAAGACGATGCCGTTTTCGACCTTAACCGGATAGGTCTGCAAGTTGACGCAGACCGGCGCGCCCTTGGCTTCGCCAGTGCGGTAGTCGAAGCGGCCATTATGCTTCGGACATTCGATGATGTTGTCCATGACCAGCCCGTCGGCGAGATGGATCTTCTCATGGGTGCACAGGCCGTCGGTGGCGAAATAATCGTCCTCGGGGCTGCGATAGACGGCGAAGGTTCGTCCGTCATGGTCGAAGCGGATGACATCCTCTTCGTCGATCGCATCGGCGGCGCAGACTTCGATCCAGTTGCTCATGTTTTCCTCCCTTTCCATGTCCGGTTTATTGGGCAGCCGCAGCCGGAAGTTCGCCATGGAACTCCCCGCGATAGGGCCGTGCCGTCGGCGGCAGCTCGCGCTTCAGGAAATAATCCTCGTTGCGCAATTGCCGCAGGAATGCCGGGATCATCTCGCGATAGCCGGACCATATGGATGGGTTCGGTGCCGGCAGATCGTGCTTGATCATCGCGTGCAGCTTCGGCAGCGCGTGGTACGGCACCATCGGGAACATGTGGTGTTCGACATGGTAGTTCATGTTCCAGTAGATGAAGCGGCTGATCGGATTCATCATGACGGTACGGCTGTTCAGCCGGTGGTCGACGACATTGTCGGCAAGGCCGCCATGCTGCAGCAGGCCGGTCAGGACGTGATGCCAGGCGCCATAGAGCCGGGGAAGGCCGATCAGCATCAGCGGCAGGATCGAGCCCATGGCGATCGCGCTCGCAACGGTAGCGATATAGATGGCCAGCCAGATGCGGGCGATGCGGATCGCCTTCGGCTGTTCCATCTCTGGAATGAAGCTCTTTTCCGCAGCGCTGACGAAGCCGGCCGCATTGCGCAGCATGTCGACCATCGCGTACCAGGCATCGAGGATGCCGAAAAAATTGAGGACGAGGCGAAGAAGATCCGGCGGCCGCATGACGGCGATTTCCGGATCGCGGCCGACAATGACGGTATCGGTGTGGTGGCGTGCATGGCTCCAGCGCCAGGTGACCGGATTGCGCATGATCATGAAGCAGGCGATCTGATAGACCGCGTCGTTCATCCAGCGTGTCTTGAACGCCGTGCCATGACCGCATTCATGCCAGCGGCTGTCGGAGGCAGAGCCGTAGAGCACGCCATAGGCCAGAAAGAAGGGGACACAGATCCAGGAGCCCCAGAAGTAGACACCAAGTGCTGCGAAGACGGCCATGCTGCCGAGCCAGATGATGGTGTCGCGGATCGCAGGCGCATCCGAGCGCTGCATCAGCGCTTTCATGTCCTTGCGCGGCACATCTGTATGATACCATTCGGCGGCCGCAAGCCCCGTTTCTACGGCCAGCCTGCCGCTTTCGCCGAGCAGATCATAGTCACGCCTGATTATCGTCGTCATTCCTGCCTCCCGCGATGTGCAACAGCGCACCGCCCTCGATGCCGAAAACGATAGATCGACTTTTCGCTTGCCTCAATGCATGAATGATGGAATCTATCAAAACATATCAAAATCTGACGTCATGAATGATGACATATCTCAGGAGTAGCCATGCGTCGCCCCACCATAGCGGATCTTGCCAAAGCGTCCGGCGTCAGTGTCGCGACGATCGATCGTGTGCTGAATGGGCGCCATCGCGTACGGGAGGAAACGGCACGCCGCGTCTATGAGGCGGCCCAGGAAATCGGCTATCACGCCGTGGGCCTCCTGCGTCAGCGCGTCTTCGAGGACTTGCCGCAATATCGGTTGGGCTTCGTCCTGCAGAAGCCGGTTCAGGCCTTCTATCAGGCTGTCAATCGGCGTTGTAACGGGACCCCTTATCGGCTCCCAAAAGGGACCCCTGCCTCTGGTTGCATAGGGTCAGCGCGCGTAGGCCCGGAGCATTCCATTTAGCGCAGGGGCCTGCGGGCGCGGATTGTTTGTCTTTTCGGCTTTAGCTTTGAGAGCGGTTTTTGAAGCGCCAGGATTCATTTCCGGTCTCAACGATCTCGCAATGATGAGTGAGTCTGTCGAGCAGAGCGGCGGTCATCTTGGCGTCGCCGAACACGGCCGGCCACTCGCCGAACGCCAGGTTCGTCGTGACGATGATTGAGGTCCGCTCGTAGAGCCTGCTGATCAGATGGAAGAGGAGCTGCCCGCCGGCCTGGGCGAATGGGAGGTAGCCGAGCTCGTCCATGATGACGAAGTCGAGCCTGGTGATGAAGTCGGCCAGCCGCCCTTGCTTTCCGCCACGTGCCTCTGTCTCAAGCCGATTGACAAGGTCAACGACATTGAAGAAGCGCCCGCGTGCTCCGTTGCGGATCAGAGCACGAGCAAGCGCGATGGACAGGTGGGACTTTCCTGTGCCGGTCCCGCCGACCAGAACGATGTTGTGCTGCTCGGCAAGGAAGGCTCCGGTCGCGAGCTGGCGCACCAGCCCTTCATTGACCGGTGTGTCGGTAAAGTCGAAGTCGTCGATGTCTTTGGCCAGCGGCAGCTTGGCAACAGCGATCTGGTATTTGATGGAGCGAGACTGCTTCTCGGCGATCTCTGACTGCAGTAGGTCGCCCACGATGCGCGGCGGTTCGTGCTGGCGCTTTATGCCGGAGGCCATGATCTCGTCATAGGCGCTGCGCATGCCGAACAGCTTCAGCGTGCCCATCATGTCGAGGATTTGGGGTCGTTCCATATCAGCTTGCCCTCCTGAGGCTGTCGTAACGGGCGCAATCGGCCAGAGGCTCATGAGTCAGGCGAAGCGCATCGGGAATGGAAAGGATGGCAGCCGGCTGCGGGTCACGCTTGCGGGCCAGAATGTTGATGATGACGGCGGCCGAGAACACGCCCTGATCGAGCGCCTCCTGGCAGGCCGCCTCGACGGCAGGGAGCCCGTCCAGACCGACACATTCGAGGATCGACACCATCTGCCGGTCGCCGTCATGCATGCCCTTCAGCCGGCGTCGCACTTTCTCCATGGCGGCAGGCAAAACCCAATCGTGGAACGGCGCACCATTGCGCAATGCTCCCGGCTTTCGAGTCAGGACCGGCACATAATGCCATGGATTATAGACCGTCTCGCCGCGGCCGTAGCTGCGGTCGTGCCGGCCTATCTCGACGCCGTCCTGACGGATGATGATGCGGTCGGCATAGGCATGTATCTCGGCCGGGCGACCGACCGAGGTCGACAGCACAGAATATTTGTTGTTATCGAAGCGCACGAGGCAGGTCTTGCCGATCGAGGCCTGCACAGCATGGAAGCCATCGAACGGACCGGGATAACTGACTAGATGCGGCTTCTCCGTTTCGAACACCTCCCAGATCGTGCGCTCTGTCTGGTCGACATGCTTATGGGCGCGGGCGTAGCTGATGCATTTGTCCAGCAGCCAGCCATTCAGCTCGTCGTAGGATTTGAAGCGCAGTCGGGGGGTGAAGAAGCGTTCCCGCACCAGATTGACCTGGTTCTCGACCTGGCCTTTCTCCCATCCTGACGCCGGAGTGCAGGCCACCGGCTCGATCAGGTAGTGGCTGCACATCTGCAGGAAGCGGCGATTGTATTGCCGTTGCTTGCCGACGAAGACCGTTTCCACCGCGGTCTTCATATTATCATAAATGCCGCGCGTGCAGGCCCCGCCGAAGAACGCGAACGCCCGGTCATGGGCATCGAAGACCATCTCCTGCGTCTCGCGCGGATAGGCTCTCACATACATCATCCGGCTATGGCAGAGCCGGACATGCGCCACCTTCACCGTCGTCGTCACGCCATTCAGCACGACGATCTCGTGGCTCCAGTCAAACTGGTAAGCCTCGCCCGGCGCATAATAGAGCGGCACATAGGCTTCCGCCGTCACCGAGCCGCGCTCCTTCGCCCAGGTTCGGGCATAGCGCCGGACGGTGTCGTAACCGCCCTGGTAGCCGAGTTCGCGCAAATCCTCGAACAGCCGGATCAGCGTCAGCCGTTCCCGAGAGGATTTGGCCTCATTGGCAAACAGCATTCCATCGAGCTGATTGCGCCAAGGACCGAGCTTCGGCTGAGGTTGGCGGGCCCGCTCGTATTTGAACTCCGTCTCATCGCTGCGCAGAACCTTCCGCACCACCTTGCGCGATATACCAAGCTCCCGGCAGATCGCCTTAATCGACTTGCCCTGCACGCGGGAAAGTCGCCGTATCTTCAGAATTGTCTCCACAACAAGCATCCAAATAAAAAGCCTCCGATTAAACCGGAGGCTGTTGTAACCCCATCGCAAATGGGGGTCCCGTTTGGATGCCGATCACCCCAAATGCGGGGTCCTTATTCCATGCCTAATCACAATCAGGCTTTTGCCAGGGAGATTGCGGCGGCGGCGCAGGCAGTCACGACCGCGCGCATTAACGCACAGGTCGACTTCGTAACCGCCTCGACCCCGACGGCGATCGTCGAGAAACTGAAGACGGTGGCGTCACGCAGTCAGGCCGTCGCCCTCGTCGCACCGGATTATCCGGCGGTCACCGCCGCAATCGAGGAGTTGAAGGAAAAAGGCATTCCGGTCTTTTCGCTCCTGTCAGATTTCTCCACCACGGCGCGCCAGGGCTATATCGGTGTCGATAACCGCAAGGTCGGACGCACGGCCGCCTGGATCATTGCACGCTCCGCACGGCGTCCGGGGAAGGTCGCCTGTTTTGTCGGCAGCCACCGCTTCCTCGGCCATGAGCTGCGCGAAATCGGCTTTCGCTCTTATTTTCGCGAAAATGCCCCGGAATTCGAGGTGCTGGATACGCTCATCAATCTCGACACGCCCGAGATTACCCACGAGGCGACGCTCGATCTCCTGCAGAAGCATCCCGATCTCATCGGCTTCTATGTCTGTGGTGGCGGCATGGAGGGAGCAATTTCCGCCATTCGGGAGGAGCGTTTATCCGGCAAGCTGATCGCCGTCGTCAACGAGTTGACGCCGGAATCGAGGGCAGCGCTTGCCGATGATGTCGTAGCCATGGCGATCGGCACACCGCTGCCGGCACTTTGCAAGGAACTGATGAGCCTGATGATCAAGTCCGTCGAGAGCGATGACGTTGCCGTTCCGGGCCAAAGCTTCCTGCCATTTGAAATCTTCCTCTCGGAAAACATCTGACAAGAATGATGTAATTCTAGCATTATCTCAAGAATTCTATCAGGAATGATGGCTGACGCCGATGGAAGAAGGACAGGAATGTCGCTAGTTCTTCGCAAAGCAGGCGCAGCGGATCTGGAATGTCTCTTGCTGCCGGACGCCTTGAGGAGGAGTGCCTATCATGAGTTCCATTCGTTTTGCGCTCAATCATATGTGCGCGCCGTCATTGAGGCTTGAATCGTTCTTTGCCGCCGCAAAAGAGCTCGGCATCGACAGCGTCGAAATCCGCAATGACCTTGCCGGGAACGCGATCCTGGATGGTACGCCGGCAGCGGCCGTCAAGGAGCTCGCGGCGCGGCATGGGCTGACGATCATCTCGATCAACGCTCTGCAGCGTTTCAATGAGTGGAACGACGAGCGTGCCCGGGAAGCGGCGGCGCTGATCGATTACGCGCGCGATTGCGGCGCCAGGGCGCTCGTCCTCGTTCCGGTCAACGACGGCAGCGGCCGCGAGCCGGAGGCACGGCATGCCAATCTCCGCAAGGCGCTGTCAGCCCTGAAGCCGATGCTGGAAGCGGCCGGCGTTATCGGCCTGGTAGAGCCGCTCGGCTTCGAGATCTGCTCGCTGCAGCTGAAGAGCGAGGCGGCCGCCGCGATCGAGGAACTCGGCGCGAGATCCACCTTCCTCCTCGTGCACGATACTTTCCATCATTACCTCGCCGGTGAGACCGCAATCTTCCCCGAACTGACGGGTCTCGTGCATATTTCCGGCGTCAGCGATCCCGATGTTTCCGTTGGGGACATGCGCGATCCGCATCGTCTTCTTGTCGATGCGAGGGATCGTCTCGATAATGTCGGTCAGCTCCGGGCATTGCTGTCTGCTGGTTATGCCGGACCGGTGTCTTTCGAACCTTTTGCCCCGGCGGTGCATGCTCTGAAGGAACCAGTTACGGCTCTCAAGGAAAGCATGGCTTATATCGCCGGTCGGCTTTGACCGAGTAGCCCGGCAACTCGTGTGCCCGTTCAATCATGCGCCCCCTCAGTCATGCGAATGCGTTTCGGAGTGCTTCGCGCCGTCGTCCGATGGGATGATGTGCAGGTTTCCGAAGCGCACGCCGCGCTGCGTCACCACGCTGTCGGCAAATGCCCTGATGTCGTCCGTCTTGCCCTTCAGCACGGAGACTTCGAGGCAATCGTGCCCATCGATGTGAACGTGAAGCGTCGAGACTGAGAGATCGTGGTGATGGTGTTGCGCCGTCGTCAGCCGGCGCGATAGGTCGCGGGTTTCATGTTCATAGACATAGGCGAGGGCGGCGTAGCATCTGGCTTCGCCATCCACGGTCGGCTGCGCGCGCGTAACGGCGTCGCGAACGAGATCGCGCAAGGTTTCCGAGCGGCTAGCATAGCCGCGCTGTGCGCTGATCTGGTCAATCGTCTCCAGAAGATCGTCGTCGATGGTAATGGTAATCCGCTGCATATTCCGATCCTCTTTTGCCCCGTGGCTTGCCGCGATCGACTAGAGGAAATTTCGAGCGGATTTGCAACGGTGCCGCGCTATTGCCGGCCGCGAAAACGGCGCTGATAGGTCGGGTCGTAGAGCGAGCTTTCGCGGAAATCGCTGGCGCCAAGTGACGGACCGACGAAGATCAGGGCGGTGCGCTCGATCGGATCGGCGGCCACTTTCGCTTCAATCGTGGCAAGCGTACCCCGAATGATCCGTTCATCGGGCCAGGAAGCCTTGACGACGATCGCAACCGGGCAATCGGGCCCGTATAGCGGCGTCAGATCTTCGACGACTTCTTGGAGCGCATGGATTGCCAGATGGATCGCGAGCGTGGCGCCGGTCGCGCCGAATTTCGCCAGCGTCTCATTGTTCGGCATGGGTGAGGCGCGGCCGGACACGCGGGTCAGGACGAGACTTTGAGCTACCGCCGGGATGGTCAGCTCGCGTCCGAGCGCAGAAGCGGCGGCTGCGAAAGCGGGAACGCCTGGGGTCAGCGTGTAGTCGATGCCATGCTGCTCGAGCCTGCGGATCTGCTCGGCGACAGCGCTCCAGACCGAGAGATCGCCGGAATGCAGGCGCGCGACATCCTCGCCCGCTTTGCCCGCTTTCAGATATTCCGCCTCGATCTCGTCAAGCGACATCGGCGCGGTGTCGATGATGCGGGCGCCGGGCGGGCAATATTGCAGCAGTTCCGGCGAAACGATCGAGCCGGCATAGAGGCAGACCGGGCATTTGCCGATCAGATCCCGGCCGCGCACCGTGATCAGGTCGGCGGCTCCGGGGCCTGCGCCAATGAAATGCACTGTCATCGCTCTACCTCATTCATCATTATGACTTGGTCCACGACCATTGCGTCACCGGCATGGCCGGCCGCCAGCCGGTCATGCGGCCGACAGGTGCGGCGCGCGCAATATCGATGCGGATCAGGGAGCCGCCGCGGCGTGCCTGCTCGGCCAGCAGAAGCGCTTCCATTTCCGTCGTGACGGCATTGGCGACCAGCCTGCCGCCGCTTTTCAATCGGTCGATGGCGGCCTCCAGCACGCCGGCATCGCTGCCGCCGCCGCCAATGAAGATCGCATCGGGTGCGGCGAGGCCAGCAAGCGCAGCCGGTGCCATGCCTTCGACAATCACCAGGCCCGGCACGCCGAAATTGCCAGCATTGCGACGGATGCGCGCCGTACGCTCGGGCGATGCCTCGATGGCAATGGCGCGCAGTGAGGGATCGGCCAGCATCCATTCGATGCCGATCGAACCGGAGCCGGCGCCGATATCCCAGAGCAGCTCACCAGAACGTGGCGCCAGCGCCGATAGCGTTATCGCACGGATCTCCCGCTTGGTGATCTGGCCGTCATGTTCGAAAAGCTCGTCGGGGAGGCCCGTACTCAGCGGCAAAATCCGCGCGCCGGCTTCCGCCTTGACCTCGACTGCGCAGATATTCAGATCGCTGATGCCGGATAGGGAAAAATCGGCCGCGCTCTGCCGAGAGATCTTTTCATGCGGGCCGCCTAGCGCTTCCAGAACCGTAAGCTCGGATGGGCCGAAGCCGGAACTTTGCAGCAGGGCCGCCAAATCGGCAGGGCCTTTGTCGTCGGATGTCAGCGCCAGGATCTTGCGGCCGGCATGCAGATGCGGTCGGATCAGATCGAGCGGCCGTCCGTGCAGCGAGAGAACCGTCGTCTCCTGCAAAGGCCAGCCGAGGCGCGAAGCGGCAAGGCTGAAGGAGGAGGGCGCCGGAATGACGGTCATTTCAGCGGCCGGAATGCTCCGCGAAAGTGTCGCGCCGACACCGTAGAAGAAGGGATCGCCTGACGCGAGAACCACCGTCGGCTTGCCGCGCCGGGCAAGCACCGCCTCGACGGATTTTTCGAATGGCGAAAGCCATGCTTGCGTTTCGCCTGATATCAGCGAGCTCATCAACTCGATATGGCGCGTCCCGCCGAAGACGACCGGCGATGAGGCGATCAGCCGCTTGGCTTCGTCGCCGAGACCGGCTGGACCGTCTTCGCCGATGCCGATAAGAGTGAGCCAGCGTTGAATTGAAGGTGTCTCAGCCATGGGCAAGGCCCGCATTCTGATCCTCGGCGGTACGACGGAGGCCCGTGCGCTGGCAACGGCCCTTGCCTCCCGAGCGGATCTCGAGCTCGTCCTGTCGCTTGCCGGCCGAACCACCGATCCGGCACCGCAGCCCGTTCCGGTACGCAGCGGCGGTTTCGGCGGCGCCGAGGGGCTTGCCCGCTATATCCGCGACGAAAAGATCGACCTGTTGATCGATGCCACACACCCCTTCGCAGCCCGCATCTCGGCCAATGCCGCAGCGGCTGCTGCTCAATGCCATGTGTCCGCTCTCGCGCTGCGCCGTCCGGCGTGGGTGCCGGTCGAAGGCGATGATTGGCTTTCCGTGCACAGCGTCTCGCAGGCTATCGCCGCCCTCGGCGAGGCGCCCTTGCGCGTTTTCCTCGCGACCGGCCGGCAGGAGGCGCATCAGGCGAACGCCGCGCCGCAGCACCATTATTGGGTCCGCAGCGTCGATCCCGTCGAACCGCCGCTGACGGTTCCGCACGTCAGCTACATTCATAGCCGGGGTCCGTTTCGCCTGGAGGACGAGCTGCAGATGCTGCGACAGCACCAGATCGAGGTGGTCGTCGCCAAAAACAGTGGTGGTGACGCGACCTATGGGAAGATCGAGGCCGCAAGGCAGCTTGGCATCAAGGTGATCATGGTCGAGCGCGCTGAGGCCGCCGGTCTGCCGGTGGTCGAAACGGTGGAGGCTGCGCTCGGTTGGATCGATCATTTCGCCTCTTCTTTGATGAAACGCGGCGTATAGACCAGATCCGGACGGCCTTCGCGGGCGATGATGCGCGTTTCGGCCGAGCCGATGATGACGCAGGTCGCCATGTCAGCTTGTGACGCCTCCGCATCTGCGAGCCGAGCCACCATCATGCGCTCGTCGGGGCGGCCGGCTGCCCGGCCGAAGATAACAGGTGTTGCATCGGGCAGTACAGCGCGCAGGATCTCGAAGGCCTTGCCGAGTTGCCAGGGGCGAGCCTTGCTGATCGGATTGTAGAGTGCGATCACGAAGCCCGCCTCGGCGACGGCGCGGAGACGACTCTCGATCAGCGGCCAGGGTTTCAGATTGTCCGATAGCGAGATGGCGCAAAAATCGTGCCCGAGAGGGGCGCCAATGCGCGCAGCGACTGCAAGCATGGCGGTGATGCCGGGCACGACGATAAGCTCTACTGTCCGCCATTCTGCCGGACCGTCATCGATCGCCTCGCAAACGGCAGCCGCCATGGCAAAGACGCCGGGATCGCCGCCAGAGACGACGCAGACATTGATGCCGGCTGACGTACGCTGCAGCGCCACCTTGGCGCGATCCAATTCCTCGCGATTGTCTGATGCCTGACGGATCTGGTCGTCGCGCAGGGTGAGGCGGTCGAGATAAGGACCGTA
Organism: Rhizobium tropici CIAT 899; assembly: GCF_000330885.1. Taxonomy (NCBI): domain Bacteria; kingdom Pseudomonadati; phylum Pseudomonadota; class Alphaproteobacteria; order Hyphomicrobiales; family Rhizobiaceae; genus Martinezella; species Martinezella tropici. The sequence goes on along the minus strand of NC_020062.1, from coordinate 1,500,850 downwards.
ACCGTAAAATTCATGAGCGTCCGCGACCGCAGCCAGCGCCTCCGGCGTCGTCTGCTCAGGCTTGCCGGGGCCGGTACCGATGACATAGAGACGCCCGCTCATGGTCTGCTTTCCCAGCCAGGAACCAGCACGAGGGAGAAATAGGGCGCCTCGGCATCGTCGCGGCTGGCGAGCGGCGTCATGGCGCCGTTCGTCATCGTGCCGCGCTCGACATAGATCGCCTCCTCCAGCCGGCCGGCGGCATCGAGCGCGCGGCGGATTTTTGGCAGATTGCGGCCGACCTTCATGATGACGGCGGCCTGCGTATCGCCCAGGCGGCGAGTGAGCTCAGCCTCCGCCATCGTTCCCGGCAGCACGGAGAGAACGTCGTCTCCCTGCACCATCGGCAAGCCGGCGAGCGACCAGCAGCCGGACATGGCCGTCACGCCCGGAATGACCTCTGTGGGGAAGCGATCGGCAAGGCGCACATGCAGGTGCATGTAGGAACCGTAAAACAGCGGGTCGCCTTCGCTGAGCACGGCAACCGTCTTTCCTTCCCGCAGATGTGCCGCCACCATCTCGGCAGAAACGTCATAGAAAGCGGTGATCTGATCGATATAGTCCGGTTTGTCCTTATCGATCTCCGTCGTGACGGGATAGTAGAGCGGCAGCAGCGTCACATCCGCTTTCAGCAGGTCGCGGACAATGGCCTTTCCGTTGCCACCTCTGCCCTGTTTGGCAAAGTATGCGACGACATCGGCACGCTCCAAGGCTTTGACGGCCTTGACAGTCAGCAGTTCCGGATCGCCGGGGCCAGTGCCGACGCCAATCAGGCTTCCGATTGAAGGCGCGCTCATAGGCCCGGCCTCGCCAAAGCGTTAAGGGCGGCTGCCGTCATGGCACTGCCGCCAAGCCGGCCGCGCACGATGGCAAAGGGAACGCCGTAGGAATTCTCGGCCAGCGCATCCTTCGATTCTGCCGCGCCGACGAAGCCGACGGGCATGCCGATGATGGCCGCTGGCTTCGGCGCACCATCGCGCAGCATTTCCAGAAGGTGGAAGAGGGCGGTCGGCGCATTGCCGATGGCGACGACCGAGCCGGCAAGCCGCTCGGCCCATAGATGCATGGCGGCAGCCGAGCGCGTATTGCCGATGGTCTTGGCGATCTCAGCCGTGCGCGGATCCTGCAAGGTGCAGATCACTTCGTTGGCGGCGGGCAGGCGGGCGCGGGTCACGCCGCGGGCGACCATCTCCGCGTCGCAGAAAATCGGCGCGCCGTCAGTCAGCGCCTTGCGGGCGGATGCGACGAAATCGGGAGAGAAGAGAAAATGCTCTGCGGCTTCCACCAGTCCGCAGGCATGGATCATGCGGACGGCGACATCGGCCTCGGCTTCGGGAAAACGCTGGAGATCGGCTTCGCTGCGGATGATCGCGAAGGAGCGTTCATAGATCGCATCTCCCTCGCGGATATAGTCATAGTCAGGCATTTCTATCCCTGTCGTAAAGCCGTCGCGATTGCGTCCCGGCCGAGCCGTTTAAGACACTGCTGTGCCGATTCGCCAGCAGCTTTGTTGTTCCGTACCAGTTTGCCGAGCGCAGCCAGCGCCGATTTCAGGCCTTCCTTGTGGATGTAGGCCACGGGCTCCGCTGATGATGACCCATTTACGACAATAGCATAGCCCGTTGCAGCCCCGACAATGGTGAGCATTGCCGGAGACGGATGGGCGCAACCTTTCGTGCAGCCGGACAGATGTACTTTGAGCGAGCCGTCAAGCAGTTCGGGGCCTAAGTTGATGAGATCGGCGGCTGCTTGCCTTGTTGAATAGTGCGCGGAGGCGCATGCGCCGGCGCCGGAGCACGGGATTGCATAGTTGGCCGGATCGTCAGCGCGCGTCTGAAAGCCGCAATCAGCTGCTGCAGGCTGCATGCTTTCGACCCGATAACGCGGAAGGCCGAGCAGCAACAGGCTGTGTTCCGGTCCCGTCCGGATTTCACGAACGCCCGCCGCCTCGGCCAGTCCAAGAAAGCGGATGAGATCCTGGGCGTGGATTTGACCGAAGGCAGGGCGCAACCCGAGCGCGGAATGTTCGTCATCGAGCGGGATGACGCCCACAGGAGGGGCAGGCTGGATGGTTCCACGGAGGGGGAGGTTGGGAGAGGCGGGAAATTGTGCTTGCAGTACGGCGGCGTCCAGATCGCGGCCACGGGCGCGGGGGCCGATTGCGGCCAAGGTTTTCAGCAGCGTGATGACACCGGCAATCGCCTGTTCGTCCGGCAAAACGGCAAGCGGCGTGGCCGTCACCGCCGTTCCGGCGATCGCAAGCTCCCACAGTTGACTGCCATCTACAGCGTTGATCGCCTTCAAACGGATATCCGCGGAAATTTCATCGAGGATCACCCGGCCGCCGCCGTCGACGATGATGGCGAGCTTGGCAGCGAGCGCTGGCTTGGGATTTAGGGAATGGATGGCGTTTCGTAGCCGTTGAGTGAGCCCACGCGCATCGGCGATCTCCGACGGATCGACATCGCTGAGCGGCGGGACTTCGATCGCAACGCCGCTCTCCGGCACGATGCCGGCGCGGTCGATATCGGCGGCCAATCCCGGCATGCTTTGCGGCGTCATGCCGCGCAGCTGAAGATTGCCCCGTGCCGTGATCTCGATCAGACCGTTCCCATGCCTTTGAGCAGCCTCGGCCAGCGCGCGCACTTGAGCGACGGTGAGGCCCGGCGTTGATGGCCTCAGGCGTACGAGCAAGCCGTCGCCCGTCTGCATCGGCGCGCTCAGCGAGGGGCAGGCACCGCGAACCATGGAGGGCTGGGGCGACGCAACGCCATCCTCGGCGGCTCCCCTCTCAGAGAAGCACGCCTGGTCCTCTATTGTCTGCGTGTCGGCCGCAACCATAAAACTGCCCTTCATAAGGGACATTTCCTTGCACAAACCGGATCGGCGGGCAAACGATTTGGTATTCGGCACTTTATTCGAGATCGTCGAAATCCTGCCCCTTGCGCATGAGGTAGATATCCATGATCCATCCGTGCCTGGCGCGGGCTTCGGCGCGGGTCGCGAGAATGCGCTCGGAAACGTCGGCCAGCCTGCCGGCGATCGTGATCTCATCCTTGCTGCCGAGATAGGCTCCCCAATAGATATAGGCATCGGGGTCGTCGATCTTGCTGAAGGCCTGCTCGCCGTCGAGCATGACGACCGCCGTTTCGGCAATGCCCGGAAAGCTCTCGGCCAGCCGCCGGCCCGTCGTGATCTGCACCGGCTTGCCGACGAGGTTAAGTGGGATGCGATGGCTTGCTGTCAGCGCCTGGATGCTGGTAATGCCGGGAACAACGCTGTAGTCGAGAGCGATCTTACCGCGAGCGACGACACGCTGGAGGATACGCAGCGTGCTGTCGTAAAGGCCCGGATCGCCCCAGACGAGAAAGGCTGCACTCTCTCTTTCCGTCAGGTGTTCCAGAAACAGTCGTTCATAGGTCGCGGAAATCGCGTCATGCCACTCGTCGACGCTCTGTACATAGCTGCGGTCTGCTGTCTGGCGCGAGGGCACGTCATAACCAACGAAACGCGTGGCCGGATTGGTGACATAGCGCTCGCAGATCTCGCGCCTGACATCGGCAAGTTCCGTCTTGGCCGCGCCTTTGCTGGGAATGAGGATGATATTGGCCGCGTTCAGCGCATTGATCGCCTGCACGGTCAGATGTTCGGGATTTCCCGTGCCGATACCGACGATGTGAATATGCCGCATATGCTTGCCCTCGCTCTTCAGCGCTGTTTGCCGGAAGCGCTCGGCCATTTCAAGAGCAGACGTTCAAGCCGATTGCCGCTCAAACGTCCAGCGGCTGGCCATATAGCTGCGCGGCGAGGTGCCGAGCATGCGGCGGAACATCGTAGTGAAGGCGGCCACGCTCTCGTAGCCCGCTTCGAGCGCGACATTGGTGACGGGCTGACCCTCGGCGAGCTGCGGCAGGCAGGCAAAGACGCTCGCCTGCTGCCGCCATGTGGTGAAGCTGATGCCGGTTTCCTTGCGGAACTGTCGGGTGAAGGTGCGACGGCTTACTGAAAGCTTCTCGGCCCAATCGTCCAATCTGGCGTTGGGCGATGGAGTGGACAGATAGTCGCGGCAGAGCGCGGCCATCCGACGGTCGGACGGGAAGGGAAGGCCGAGGGGCCGTTCCGGCAGCGTCGCGATCTCCTCGACGAGAAGAGACAGGACCAGCCTTGCCTTTCGATGAGTGACCGGCGCCTCCCGCAGCCGAATGGCCTCCAATAGCAAGCTGCGGGCGAGCTCCGTCACTTCGACGACGCGCGGGGCCTCATCCTTCGGCGGCTGGCTGCGCGGCGTCACGTAAACGGATTTCATGCTGACGTCGCTCAGGATCTCGATCGAATGTTCCAGCCCGACGGGAATGAAAAGGGCATGACCGGGCGGCACCATCCAGCGGCCGCGCGCCGTCATGATGAGCGCGACGCCGGCGAAGATGCACAGCAGTTGCGTGCGGCGGTGGCGGTGCCACGGAACGGTATAGCCCTGCGGCGGCTCGGCGCTATGGACGAGGATATCCGCGGGCGAATCCTCCATCCAGCGCATGTTCTGCACATGATCGTCGGCGAGGGTTGCCAGCAACTGTTTCGAAAGCTTTTCCATTTTGGCCCAATCGAGAAACTATTGGACCAGAACACGAAAGAAGGACACACGCAAGCCGTGCTAAAGGCGGATCAAGTCATATGCTTGGCAAATCTGCCGGCACAGGAAGGATTACCCCGATGGTTGCGGAAGTCTTGGGCACGCAGGCCCGATATCAAAAGACGACGATGTCGGTCGTCATGGCCGTCAGCACGTGCCATCTGCTGAACGACACGATGCAGTCGCTTTTGACATCGCTCTACCCGATGTTCAGAGAGAATTATGCGCTCGATTTCGTGCAGATCGGCCTGCTGACGATGATGTTCCAGATCACCGCATCGCTGCTGCAGCCGGTGGTCGGTATCGTCACTGACAAATGGCCGATGCCCTATTCGCTGCCTGTGGGCATGGTAAGCACCTTTGCAGGCTTACTGCTGCTTGGCTATGCCGGCAGTTTCGGCGTTCTCCTGATCGCTGCAAGCTTGATCGGCTTCGGTTCGGCCGTCTTCCATCCGGAGGCTTCGCGCGTCGCCCGGCTGGCGTCGGGGGGACGCCATGGTCTGGCGCAGTCGCTATTCCAGCTCGGCGGCAATGCCGGTTCGGCAATCGGGCCGCTGATTGCCGCTTTCTTCGTCCTGCAGAACGGCCAAAAGAGCGTGGCCTGGCTTTCGGTGCTCGCGGTGATCGGGTTCATCGTTCTGAGCTGGGTCGGCAACTGGTTCATCAACCATCGCCGCCAGCAGTCGGCCCGTCCTGCACCGAGCCGGGCCTTGCCAATCGCACGCAGCAAGGCGATGTGGGCGCTTGCCATCCTCATCCTGCTGACCGCGACAAAGAATGTCTACATGGCGAGCATATCCAGCTATTTCACCTTCTACGTCATCGACAAGTTTCATCTCGATGTCCGCGATGCGCAGCTGATGCTGTTCCTCTTCCTCGGTTCGGTCGCCGTCGGCACGATCATGGGCGGGCCGGTGGGCGATCGTTTGGGTGCGCGTTTCGTGATCTGGTTCTCGATCCTCGGCGTCATCCCCTTTGCGCTGTTGATGCCCTATGCGAACCTGTTCTGGACCTGTGTCCTGACCGTCGTCATCGGTCTTGTGCTTGCCTCTGCCTTTCCGGCGATCGTGGTCTTTGCGCAAGAACTCATCCCCGGCCGCGTCGGGCTGATCGGCGGCATCTTCTTCGGCTTCGCCTTCGGTGCGGGTGGACTCGGGGCTGCGGCGCTCGGAGATTTTGCCGACACGCATGGCATCCCCTTCGTTTATACGCTCTGCTCGTATCTGCCGTTGTTGGGATTATTCACGATCTTCCTGCCACGAATTTCACGGCATTGATCGAAATCGGCGGGCAAGCAGTCCGCCTCTTTTCTGAAGCACTTATGCGCAAGCCGCTTGTCAGGCGTAGCGGCTGATGGCGAGATCGGTAGCGTCGATATCAGGCTTGCGGCCACTGACGAGATCGCTGATGACGCGCGCCGAGCCTGAACTCATGGTCCATCCGAGCGTGCCGTGTCCGGTATTGAGGTAAAGCCCCTTGATCTTCGTCGGTCCGATGACTGGTGTGCCATCCGGCGTCATCGGCCGCAGGCCCGACCAGAAGGATGCCTTTGCAACATCGCCGCCGGGGAAGAGATCGGTCACGGAATGCTCGAGCGTCTGGCGCCGGGCAAGGCCGAGATCGTTGGTATAGCCGGAAATCTCGGCCATTCCGCCGACTCGGATGCGATCGCCAAGCCGGGTGATGGCGATCTTGTAGGTTTCGTCCATGACGGTCGATTCCGGTGCGCGCGAGGCATCGGTGATCGGGATCGTCAGCGAGTAACCCTTGACCGGATAGACGGACAGGCTGATGCCGAGCGGCTTCAGCAAAAGCGGCGAATAGCTGCCGAGCGCGACGACGATCGCATCCGCGTCCACGCGGCCATGATCGGTCATGACGGCATGCACCTGCCCGCCCGGGACGTCGAGCCCTCTGATCGTCGTGCCGTACAGGAACCGGACGCCGAGTTCGATCGCCTTTGCCGCAAGTGCATTGGTGAATTTAAAGCAGTCGCCGGTCTCGTCCTTCGGCGTCAGCAGGCCACCGACGATCTTGCCGCGGACATGCCGGAGCGCTGGTTCGACGCGAATACAGCCATCGGGATCGAGCACCTCATACGGAATGCCGTCGGCTGCCAGGGCCTTGACGTCCTTGGCCGATGCATCGAGCTGCGCTTGCGTGCGGAAAAGCTGCAGCGTGCCCTGCATGCGTTCGTCATAGGCAATACCCGTCTCTTCACGAAGCTCAGCGAGCGAAATGCGGCTATAATCGGCAAGGCGCAGCATGCGGCTCTTGTTGATCGCGTAGCGTTCCGACGTGCAGTTCGACAGCATCTTGACGAGCCACGAGAGCATGGCGCCATCGACCTTCGGGCGCAGGATGAGGGGCGCATGGTGCATGAACAGCCACTTGATCGCCTTCATCGGAATGCCGGGGGCCGCCCAGGGCGAGCAGTAGCCGAAAGAGACTTCGCCGGCATTGGCAAAGCTCGTCTCCAGCGCCGGTCCCTGCTGCCGGTCGATGACCGTGACTTCGTGGCCCGCCTTGGCAAGCTGATAGGCTGACGTCACGCCGATGATGCCGGCACCCAGAACGACGACTTTCATGATGTCCTCAGAGACTTGAGAGATGGGAAGGTCAGCGATATTGACGGTGGAAGCGATGGCCGAGACTGGTCAGGATTTCGTAGGAAATCAAGCCGGCGTCGCGCGCAAGATCATCCACGGTCTGATGATCTCCAAGAACTTCCACCATGCTACCGAAAGAGAGCGCGCCTTCAGGTAAGGCGCTGATATCGATTGTCGCGCTGTCCATCGAGACGCGGCCGACGATCGGCAGGCGAACGCCGTTGTAATAGACCGCGCCGCGATCGCTGAGGCTGCGCGGCAGGCCATCGGCATAGCCGGCGGCGATCGTCGCGAGTCGGGTCCGGCCCTTCGTCACATGCACGCCGCCATAGCCGACCCGAGCGCCTTCCAAAACGGTTCGTGTCTGTACGACTGCGACATCGAGCCGAACGACGGCCTCCATGGGGTTGGCAACGCCACCGGTCGGAGCGCCGCCATAGAGGGCAATCCCGGGGCGCGCCAGTACGCCATGGAAATCTCCGCCAAGAAAGATACCGCCGGAGTTTGCGAACGAAACATCGTACTGCGGAAACTCCGCTGCGACACGGCGCATTTCGGCAAGCTGGTCGGCGTTTTGTTCGTTGCCGACCTCATCTGCGGAGGCAAGGTGGCTCATGATGAACAGGATATCGATGTCGTCGGATGTCTGCAGGTGAGTTGCAACCACGCCACGATCTTCCGGTGGAATGCCAAGGCGCGACATGCCGGTATCGAATTGCAGAACCGCCGGCAGCCTGCGCTGAAGAGAGCGTGCCGTCTGCGACCATTGCTGCAACTGATCGAGCGAATTGATGACAGGCACGATGCCGCCATCGGCGCAGGTAGCCTCGTTGCCGGGCAACAGGCCGTTCAGGACAAAAATCGCCGCATCGCCAGCGAGTTGCGGCCGCAGCCGCAGTGCCTCGATGAAATGGGCGACGAAAAAATGCCGGCACCCGCGCCCGTAGAGCGTTTTCGAGACTTGATTGGCACCGAGCCCATAGGAATCGGCCTTGACGACGGCAGCTGTTTTTGCCGGCGCAACGATGGCGGATAACTTATCGTAATTCCGGGATAGTGCGGCCAGATCGACCGTCAGATAGCCACATGCTCCACTATCCATCGCCAACTTTGGCGCCCGAGAATCCACAATACCGCCGTCCATGTCCGCCCTCGCTTCTTCAACGGCAGATTATTGAAAGGATCGTGAAATTGCTCGCCAAACAGTGATTGATTATTGTGTAATTGCAAAGATATTGAAATGATCTGCGAATTTTTGAAAGATTCCACATGGCCGCTCTCGATGCCATCGACCGCAATATTCTCCGCCTGCTTCGACTTGATGCCCGTGTCAGCAACGCGAAGCTGGCAAGCGAAGTGGGACTATCGCCATCGGCCTGCCTGCGGCGCATCAAATTGATGGAGCAGGCCGGGGTAATCCGCGGTTACACGGCGCTGGTGGACACATCGCAGGCGGAGGCATCGATCGCCGTCATCATCAACATCACGCTCGAGCGGCAGACGGAAGAGCATCTCGATCGTTTCGAGGCGGCGGTGCGCAAACATCCCGAGATCAAGGAATGCTTTTTGATGACGGGCGGCTCCGACTATCTGCTGCGTGTCGAAGTCGCCAATCCCGGCGACTTCGAACGTATCCATAAGGATATCCTGTCGACCATGCCGGGAGTGCTGCGAATCCATTCGAGCTTCTCGATCCGCAACGTGCTTGCGACGCGGCCGAAGGGGCTGCGTTGAGCCGATGTCGGCTCGGTGCGGGAAAGACCTTATTCCGCCGTTCCGCGATCCTGATCCCAGCCGATGCCGGCTGCAGCATCCACTTCGCAGATCAAGCCGCTTGGTTCGTAGCTGATTTGGACCTTGCCGTTCAATTCTGCCGCCAGCAGACTTTCTATCAGGCGGGAGCCGAAACCCCTGCGGGTCGGAGGTGTTACGGTTGGTCCTCCTGCTTCCTGCCACCGCAACTTGAGGCGTTCGGCCCCGCCGCTTTCCAGCGACCAAGTAATGGCAATGCGTCCATCAGGCACTGAAAGCGCGCCATATTTGGCCGCATTCGTTGCAAGCTCATGCAGCGCGAGCGATATGGAGACAACGGCCCGCGGCGCAAGCTTGATGGCAGGGCCGGAGATTTCGAACCGGTCTTTCGGATAGGGCGACAATGCCTGGGCTATGATTTCAGTCAATTCGGCTTGCTCCCATTTGCCATGGATCAGCAAATCGTGAGCACGCGCCATTGAGGAGAGCCTTGCCTCGAAGGTCTCGACGGATGTCTTGTCGACGTCATCTCTTCCCAATGTCTGGCGTGCAATGGCCATGACGGTTGCGAGCACATTCTTGACACGGTGATTGAGCTCGCCGACCAGCACGGTCTGCAGGCGCTCGGCCTCCTTCTTGGCGCTGATGTCATGGGCGGTCTTCGATGCCCCCACGATCCGGCCATAGACGTCATAGATCGGCGAAACGCTAAGGAGAACATCGACAAGCTCGCCGTTCTTGTTGCGCCGCTTGGTTTCGTAAGGCTCTACCTTTTGGCCCGAACGGATCCGCGCCAGAATCGCCGGCTCCTCGTCACTGCGGTCCTCCGGAACGAGCATCATCACGGACCGGCCGATGGCCTCTTCGGCCGATTGTCCATAAAGCCTTTCCGCGCCGCTATTCCAGCTTGTGATGATCATGTTGAGATCGATGCTGAGGATGGCGTCGTCCGATGAGGCGACAATCGCCGCCAATTGCCGCTCTACCTCCTGTGCACGCTTGCGTTCACTGATATCGGTGACGATCGCGGCGGTCCGCTGGATGCGTCCCGAGCTGTCTTTCAAACCGGAAACGGAGTTTGCAACCCAGACGAGGCTGCCATCCTTGCGAATAAAGCGCTTTTCGATCTCGAAGCTTTCTCCCGTCGTCATCATCATTTCGAACAGGCGGGTATTCTCATGCAGATCGTCCGGATAGGTAATGTCATAGGTCCGCATGCCGAGGAGTTCGCGTTCCGAATAGCCGACAATCTCGCAGAAGCGCTCGTTCACCAGGACGAAACGGCCATCGAGTTCGCATTGGGCAAACCCTGTCGCCGATTGCGAGATGACGGCGCGAAACAGCTCTTCGCTTTCACGCAACGCCCGCTCCGTTCGAACCCGTTCCGTGGTTTCGTTGACGATGCAGAAGACACCCAGTGCGCTGCCGTCCGCATCACGGACGGGCGAATAGGAAATGTCGAAGTAAACCGTTTCGGGATAGCCGTAGCGCTCGATGTAGAAAGGCCGGTCCTTGGCAACGATCGCGTTGCCATCATGAAGGACGGAGCGAAGGAGCGGTTCGAGGTCGCTCCAGAGTTCGGCCCAGTTTTCTCGCGCAGGCCGGCCGAGTGCGCGAGGATGCTTGTCACCTATCGTCGGCGCATAGGCGTCGTTGTAAAGTGCAATGAAGTCCTCGCCCCAGAACATAACGATCTGAGCTTGGGCGGGGAGCATGATATCGACGGCAGCTGTAAGGCATGCGGGCCATTCCGACCTAGGCCCAAGACTAGTGGCTGCCCAATCGAAGCCGGAGATAAGATCAGCCATCTCGTTCGTTTGTCTTACCAGTTCGGGCACGATGTTCAGAATGCATCCTCTCGTTAGCGACTGGAGTTCGCAAGAATTGCCGGGTCTCCCCGATGCTTGCGAATTCATAGCATATACTCCGCTACGAAGTGCAGAAAGAAAACCGCTGATTTCGATGTATTTCAAGTCACATAAGTGATTGTCCGCTTGCCAGCTCTTCCGCCAACTTTAAGCAGTTGACGATGAGAGCGGATTGTATTGATCCGATATCCCATGATGAGATTCCCCCTCGCATCGCGGAGGGAGATCAGATCATTTTCGCGCTCTTTCCGTGAGTTGTCTCAGGCTGCCCGCAGCAGCATGCCGAAGAGGTCGCGCGGATCGTCTGGATCGGCGATGATGTCGAGCTTTTGGAAATAGTCCGTGCCGGCCAGCTTTTCGCGGACATAGCGCAGAGCGGAAAAATCCTCGATCGCGAAGCCGACGCTGTCGAAGAGCGTGATTTGCCCGTCGCTGCTGCGGCCCGGCGCCCGGCCGCTGACGACCTGCCAGAGTTCGGTGACCGGATAGTCCGCGCCCATCTGCTGGATTTCGCCCTCGATGCGTGTCTGCGGCGGATATTCAACGAAGGTGTCGGAGCGCAGCAGGATGTCGCGGTGGAGCTCCGTCTTGCCCGGGCAATCGCCACCGATGGCGTTGATGTGGACGCCGGCGCCGACCATGTTGTCCGTCAAAATGGTCGCGAATTGCTTGTCGGCCGTGCACGTCGTGATGATATCGGCACCTTCGATGGCAGCCTGAGCCGAGGTGCAGGGCACCAGACGCAGGCCTGTTCTGGCGAGATTGCGGACGGTCTTTTCGGTTGCTCTCGGATCAATGTCGTAGAGGCGGACTTCCTCGATGCCGAGGACCGCCTTCATTGCCAGCGCCTGGAATTCCGCCTGTGCGCCATTGCCGATCAGGGTGAGGCGCCGCGAATTGGCCGGCGCCAGATGTTTGGCCGCCATCGCCGAGGTGGCAGCGGTGCGCAGCGCCGTCAGCAGCGTCATTTCGGTCAAAAGCACCGGATATCCGGTCGAGACTTCTGCAAGCAGGCCGAAGGCGGTCACGGTCTGCAGTCCCTGCGCCATGTTCTTCGGATGGCCGTTGACATATTTGAAGCTGTAGACGGCGCCATCCGAGGTGGGCATCAGCTCGATGACGCCGTCATGCGAATGGGAAGCTACGCGGGGCGTCTTGTCGAAGAGGTCCCAGCGGCGGAAATCCGCTTCGATGGCGTCCGTGAGTTCGATGAGCACGGTTTCGATGCCGATGTGATGGACAAGCCGCATCATGTTCTCGACGCTGACGAAGGGAATGAAAGCTCTTTCCGATGGGAGCGGTGCGGACATTCTCGTATCCTCGATGAAAATCATTTCCCTAGGGTATCAAGCGGATCGATTGACTGAAATCGCAAAACTGTGTCAGTTCTGGTATGGGTTTATACAAATTGCCCAGGATTTTTGACAGATTAGATAAGATCAGGATCTGCGATGACGCTTGCCAAGTATATTCCCGATGATCTCGACCGGCGTATCATCGCTCATCTGCGTGCCGACGGGCGGGCTTCGCTCTCCAAACTGTCCGACGTTCTGGGCGTCGCGCGTGGCACGGTGCAGAACAGGCTGGACCGGCTGATAGAGACCGGCACGCTGCTTGGCTTCACCGTGAGGGTCCGCGAAGACTATGAGGAGCAGACCGTGCATGCCGTCATGATGATCGAAGTCGTGGGGAAATCGACGACGCAGGTCATCCGCAAGCTGCGCGGCCTGCCCGAAATTTACTCACTGCATACGACGAACGGCAATTGGGATCTCGTCGCCAATATCCGAGCGACCAGCCTGTCCGACTTCGACCGCGTCTTGCGCGAGGTGCGGATGATCGATGGTGTCGCAAACAGCGAGACCAGCCTTTTGCTGAGCAGTCTCTGAAGGCCATCATTGACGGCTATCGCAGACCTTGCAAAAGCATCGGACCCGCTTTTGGGCACGCTATTATGGAATGCACCCGCAGCTATCGTAATGTGCCGACAGCATATCAGGCCATTCGACCCCGCTTTTATCCCTTGCGCTTTTTCAGAACGCGTGGATGTCATATGTTCCATATACAACTAGCGCTCGGATGGTTTGCCGCTTTGGCTCTCCAGCCGATAGCGATGTCCCGGATAAACCAGCCGCGCCGTGGACACGATGCCGCGCGCCGACCATGTGCGCCTCCAGATCGTCAGGCAGGGTTCGGTCTTCAGGATCGTCAGCAGCTTGCATTCCCAGGCTTGCGGCATGACGGCTTCGACGACATGTTCCGAGCCGCTGAGCGGGGCAACGGCCGAGAGATAGGCATTCGGCGTCATGTCGGTAAAATCCTGCTGCAGGTAATCGGGCGCGGCGTCCGGATGGACATGCCGGTCTTCGATCTGTACCGGCACGCCGTTCTCGCTATGCACGATCAGCGAATGAAAAGCCGGCGATCCGATGCCGAGTTCCAGTGCATCGGCTACGTCGGGCGAGGCGGCTTCCTGGGCCAGCACAATCACAGTTGCCTGATGAGAATGGCCGCGTTCGGCGATTTCCTCGGCGATGTTGCGGACCTCGAAGAGGGCAGAGGCTCCTTTGCGCTCGGCGACGAAGGAGCCGACACCCTGGATGCGGACGAGTTCGCCTTCATTGGCCAGTTCTCGCAGCGCACGATTGGCCGTCATCTTGCTGACGCCAAGCTCGACCACCAATTCGTTTTCGGAGGGAACGCGATATTTCGGCGGCCACTCACCGCTATGAATGCGGTCGAGTATCATCTGCTTGACGCCGGCATAGAGAGGTGCGGTATCATTTTCCGCCAGTTCGCGTTTCATCTCGCCGGAACGCTTCATTGCCTATTCCCTTTGCACCGCGTGAATCTGCCTCGAAAACAACTTTCCCACTTGCATATCATAAATTATCTCATATGGTACCCTATACAACCTCGCAATCAATCCTAAAAATTAATTGGGAAAGCGGGCAAGCCGGCGAAGATCGGTAGGAAGTGCTGCAAAGCCTGTTTCAACCTCAGAGGAGCTCAATACGATGAAATTCAGTGCAATTCTCTTATCAGGCGTCGTAGCTGCCGCCGCTTTTGCCGCGCCGGCATTCGCCAAGGACTGGAAGACGGCAACGATTACCCTGGAAGGTGCCTACGCGCCGTGGAACATGACGAACGCCGACGGCACGCTCGGCGGGTTCGAGCCGGAGCTTGCCAAGGTTCTGTGCGAACGAGCCAAGATCGATTGCAAGCTCGTTGCTTCCGACTGGGACGGCATGATCCCGGCGTTGAACGCCGGCAAGTTCGACGTCATCATGGATGCGCTGTCGATCACGGACGAGCGCAAGCAGGTCATCGGCTTCACCATTCCTTACGCCGCGACGCCCGCTGCCTTTGCGACCGCCAAGGACAGCCCGCTTGCCAAGGCTGCAGGCACCGGCACCACGATCAAGATGACCCCCGGCCAGACCGGCGTCAAGGAAATCGACGTGTTGAAGGAAGCCTTCAAGGGCAAGACGATCGGCATCCAGGCTGCAACCGTTTATGCCAAGTTCGTCTATGACAATTTCGGCTCGATCGCCACGATCCGCGAATACAAGACCGGCGCCGACCGCGATCTCGATCTGCAGAACGGCCGTATCGATCTCGGCTTCGATGACGCCGTCTACTTCGCGAACGCCTTTGCCAGCGCCAATGATTCGCTCGCCTTCACCGGCCCGGAAATCGCCGGCTCCATCTGGGGCGAAGGCGAAGGCCTCGGCATCCGCCAAGCCGATACCGATCTGCGCGACAAGTTCAATGAGGCGATCAAGTCTGCGCTTGCCGACGGTACCATCAAGACCCTGTCGATGAAGTGGTTCAAGGTCGACGTCAGCCCGAATTGATGAGTGCGGCCTTTGGGTCGTTTTCATCGGTCTCCGGCTTTGCGGCCGGAGACCATATGATATCCTGACGCCTGAAACTGCCACGGACGGGGATTGGATCTATGGCAAGCTTGCAATTGCTGGGCTTCGGCTCGAACGGGTGGGGCGCGCTGCTGCTTGTTGCCGCCTTGATGACGCTTGCCGTCACGGCAACCGCCTTGGCCATCGGCGCCGTTCTGGGCGCGGTCATTGCCTTCGCGAAACTTTCCGGAAGCCTGGTGCTGAAGACGCTCGGCAATATCTACACGACAGTCTTTCGCGGCGTTCCCGAGCTTCTGATCATCTATCTGATCTATTTCGGCGGCTCGTCAGCGGTAACGTCCATCGGCAAATGGCTGGGCTATGAAGGCTTTCTCGGCCTGCCGTCCTTTGCCGCGGGTGCTCTTGCCGTCGGCATCATTTCCGGCGCCTATCAGGCCGAGGTTTTCCGCGGCGCCTATCTTGCCATTTCCAAGGGCGAGCTGGAGGCCGCGTCTGCCATAGGCATGCATCGCGGTCTGCGCCTGCGCCGCATCATCATTCCGCAGGTCTTCCGCTTTGCCATTCCCGGGCTCGGCAATGTGTGGCAGCTCAGCCTCAAGGATTCCGCTTTGATTTCCGTGACCGGCCTTGCGGAGCTGATGCGCACCAGCCAGGTCGCAGCCGGCTCTACCCGTCAATATTTCCTCTTCTTCATCGCCGGCGGCATTCTCTATCTGGTCCTGACCAGCCTGTCGGACCGCATCTTCAACAAAGCCGAACGTCACGCCAATCGCAGCATGCCGGCTGCGACCATCGGCCAGGCTTGAGGAGGACGGTATGGATTTCGTTTTTCTTTCGAGCACGATGGTCACGCTGCTGAAGGCAGTGCCGATGACGCTGCTGCTCTTCTCCCTGTCGATCCTCTGTGGCGGCCTTCTCGCTCTCGTCATCGTCGCCATGCGCGTCAGCGGCAATCCGATCCTGTCCGGCTTTGCCAAGGGTTACATCTTCGTGTTTCGCGGCTCGCCGCTGCTGATCCAGATGTTCCTGGTCTTCTATGGCTTGGCGCAATTCTCGATCATCCGCTATTCGTTCCTCTGGCCGTTCCTGCGCGAGCCCGTCGTTTGCGCGATCCTGTCGTTGGCGCTCTGCACCGCCGGCTATTCGGCCGAGATCTTTCGCGGCGGCATCCGTGCCGTTTCGCCGAAGGAGATCGAAGCCGCGCGTTCGATCGGCATGTCCGGCTTCCTGCTCGTGCGCCGCATCATAGCGCCGATCGCCTTTAGGCATGCGCTGCCGGCCTATTCGACCGAGATCGTGCTGATGATGAAGTCGACGGCGCTCGCAAGCCTCGTCACGGTCTGGGAGGTCACAGGTGTCGCCCAGCGGCTGATTTCGCAGACCTACCGCACGATGGAAGTCTTCATCTGTGCCGCGATCATCTACCTCGTGCTGAATTTCATCATTCTGCAGGCCATGGCCCTGCTGGAATATTCTCTGTCCCGCCATCGCCGCGCGATACCGCCGGCGCTGAAGGCCTAAAGCTTACTGGAGCAGGCAAATCATGCCAGGTGTCACCCGACTTTCCGTCCGCAACATCCGCAAGAGCTTCGGTACTCATGAAGTCTTGCGAGGCATTTCCCTCGATGCTCAGGATGGCGATGTGATTTCGCTGCTCGGCGCTTCCGGCTCGGGCAAATCGACCTTCCTTCGCTGCATCAACCTCCTCGAAATTGCCACCGATGGCGAGATCTGGGTGGATGGCGAGCAGATCCGCATGATCCATAAGAATGGCAAGAGCTACCCAGCGAGCCATAAGCAGGTGGATCATATCCGCTCCGAACTTGGCATGGTCTTCCAGAGTTTCAATCTCTGGTCCCACATGACGATCCTGCAGAATGTCATCGAAGGGCCGGTGCATGTCCTGAAGCGCTCACGCTCGGAATGCATTGCCGAGGCCGAAGCGCTGCTGGAGAAGGTCGGCATTGCCGACAAGCGTCATGCCTATCCCGCACATCTCTCCGGCGGCCAGCAGCAGCGCGCGGCAATTGCCCGTGCACTCGCCATGAAGCCGAAGGTTATGCTGTTCGACGAGCCGACCTCGGCGCTCGATCCGGAACTCGTCGGCGAAGTGCTGCGCGTCATGCGCGCCCTTGCCGAGGAAGGCATGACCATGCTGGTCGTCACCCACGAGATGAGCTTCGCCCGCAATGTCTCCAACCGCGTCGTCTTCATGAAGGAAGGGCTTGTCGAAAGCACCGGCACGCCGGATGAGATGTTCGGCGGCGGCGCCTCGCCGGCCTTTCGCCAGTTCATCGGTCACTTCGGAAACGGACAATGACCGTTACGATCGATAGGCCGCTATCCTGGCGCGACGTCGCCCGCGTCGGTGCCGGTGAATCCTTGTCTCTCTCCGATGCTGCCTGGAAACGCGTTGCTCAGGCAAGCCGCATCGTAGAGCGTATCGTGGAAACGGGCGTCCGCGCCTACGGCGTCAATACCGGCGTTGGTGCGCTTTCCGATACGGTTGTTGATCGCGATTCCCAAAGCCGGCTGTCGCGCAATATCATCCTCAGCCACGCCTGCGGTGTCGGCCCGCTTCTGCCAGCCCGCGAGGTGCGCTCGATCATTGCGGCGCAGATCGCCAATTTCGCCCATGGCCATTCCGGCGTGCGGCCAGAGATCATCAGGCATCTGGCCGCGTTTCTCGAACGTGACTGCATTCCGGAAGTCCCATCCAAAGGCTCAGCCGGCTATCTCACGCACAATGCCCATACGGCGCTCGTCCTGATCGGCGAGGGCAGGGCTGTCGTGAAAGGCAAGTCGATGAAAGGTGCCGAGGCGCTTGCGGCAATCGGTCTGAACCCCTTGGTGCTTGGCGCCAAAGAGGGCTTAAGCCTCGTCAATGGCACGGCCTGCGCCACGGGATTATCGGCGCTTGCCGTCTCCCGTGCCGAGCACCTGCTCGATTGGGCCGATGCCATCGCCGCGCTGACCTTGGAAGCCGTTGGCTGCCAGATGGCGGCTTTTGATGAGAAGGTACTGGCGTTGCGCCCATCGGCCGGCATCGCTAAAGTCGGGCGCAGATTGCGCAGCCGTTTGCATGGCAGCGGTCTCGTTGCGGCCGCCGTCGGCCGGCGGACGCAGGATGCGCTGAGCCTGAGGTCAGTCCCCCACGCCCACGGCGCGGCCTGGGATGTCTTCGAGCAGACGGCTGATATCGTCGATCAGGAACTCGCCTCGGTAACGGACAATCCGGCTGTTTCGGGGACGCCAGAAGAGCCCATCGTCTCTTCCGAAGCCCATGCCGTTGCACCCGCCCTCGGCCAGGCAGCAGACAGTCTGGCGATTGCGATCGCCCAAATTGCCGCGATGAGCGAACGCCGGACGGATCGCCTCGTCAATCCGCTGGTCAGCGGCCTGCCGCCGTTTCTTGCTAGCGACGCCGGCAGCCACTCCGGTTTCATGATCGCGCAATACACGGCCGCGGCGCTGAGCAACGACAACCGGCGGCTCGCCGCACCGGCATCGCTCGATGGCGGCCTGACCTCCGGCCTGCAGGAAGACTTCCTGGCCCATCCGACCGCTGCTGCCAACAAGCTGCTCGCTATCCTCGACAATGCCGAATATATCCTGGCCATCGAGCTGATGGCGGCGGCGCAGGCACATGATTTCCTCGTTTCGAAGGGTGCCAGAGCGCCGGGAACGGAGCGTATCCACGCGGCTGTCCGCTCATGCGTGCCCGTTTACGGCGACGATCGTCCCTTAAATGCGGATATGGAAGCCTTGCGGGCCATGATCACCAAGACCGCGCCGCCTGCGGAAAGCCAAACTGGAGCATGAAATGACTACGGAATTCGACCTTGCCGTCGTCGGCCTCGGCGCGATGGGAAGTGCAGCCTTGTCTTTCGCAGCGGCGCGCGGTGCAAAGGCGATCGGGATCGAGGCGCATTTCCCCGCCCATGCGCTCAGCTCCTCGCATGGCGACAGCCGCCTGATCCGTCTCGGCTACTTCGAAGATCCGTCCTATGTTCCCTTGCTGAAGCGTGCCTATCAAAACTGGCGCTCGCTGGAGGCAAGGCTGCGAGCCGAAATCCTGACGGTGACAGGTGTCCTGCAGATCGGTACGCCCGACAGTAAGATCGTGAGCGGCACGCGCGCTTCCTGCGACATGCACGGCCTGGCGCATGAGATACTCGATCGCGACGCCATGAAACGTCGCTTTCCGGCCTTCGCATTGGACGACGGGGAGGTCGGCGTGCTCGATCCTCAGGGCGGCTATGTCAGGCCTGAAGCGGCGATCATGGGCTATTTGAAGTTTGCGGCGGAGGATGGTGCGGTTCTGCATTTCGGAGAGCGCGTCAACGCAATCGAGCCAGACGATACGGGCGTGACCGTCATTTCCACAACCGGGCGATATCGCGCCCGCAAGGTGATCGTCGCAACCGGCGCCTGGATTGCCGAACTCGTGCCGCAGCTGAAAGCGCATGCACTGCCGATCCGGCAGGTGGTCGCCTGGTATCAGCCCAAGGATGGCTTCGTTGCCGAACCGCAGCGCATGCCATGCTTCCTGCGCGATGAAGGAGCGGAAGGTTCCTATTTCGGCTTCCCGGCCATCGGCGTCGATGGCGTCAAAATCGGTCGCCACGCGCATTTCAGGGAGCCGATCGACCCGACCCTTCCCAATCCGCCGGTCAATGATACCGACACCGATCTACTCGACAGCTTCGCCCGCAAGCGCTTGCCGGAGGCCACGTCGTTTCGCGTCCGGGCGACCACCTGCCGCTATACGATGCTGCCGAGCGAGGATTTTCTCATCGACAGGGTGCCCGGACAGCCGAATGTGGTGATCTCGTCGGCCTGTTCCGGCCATGGCTTCAAGTTTACGAGCGTGATCGGCGAAATCCTGGCGGATCTCGCGCTTGAAGGCGGAAGCGCATTGCCGACCGCCTTGTTTTCCTTCGAGAAGCATTTTGGCGGTCTGGGAGTATAGGCCACCAATCTCGCGCGCAATTCAACCGATCGTCATGCGTCGCAGCACGTCCGATCGGAAATAGAAGTGCTGAACGAGCGCGCCGAATATGTGAAGGACGACAACTGTCCACAGCACCGCCTTGATCGGGCCGCCATGCAGGAAAGCGGCGGTGTCGACGCCGAGATAATAGGCCGCCATTCCCGAGAGTGGCATCGCGAAAATCAATGCGTAAAGCAGGACATGCGTCACGCTGGCGATGTAATGCACAATGACGGGCTGGCCGTCCGGCATTGAGGGCGCTTCCGATGAAAATTTGAGGGCAAGGCGCACGATGGCGAGCAGCAAGATGGCAATGCCGGCATAGGCGTGAATGTTGGCGTTGGCGATGTCTGCCGACGTCGGCGTCTGGCCATGGCGAATAAGACGCCGCCATGCATTCATCCCGTCCGGAAACAAGAGATTGAAGAAGATCAGCAGCGCCATAAGCCAGTGAAGGATGCGTTGCGGAACGGAATAGGCGGATCTTGCAGACATCGTGCCTCCTTAGATTGGAATTATTCTAAAGGTAGGGCATGATTCTAACGGGAACCTGAACGTGCCGTCCCCATAGGCTTTCATTGCCTATTCACATCAAGTCGGGGTTCGATCTCTTTTATTGCCTCTAGGCTCGGGTAGCGAAGCCAGCCGCTACGATCCCGCATAAGGATAGGCGGCGGCCTCGTTCATGAAGCCGCCGCTCGGATTGCTTTACTTGCCGGCGTCCTTGGCCGCCTTCTCGATCACGGCGGCCACCTTTTCCGGCTGCGAGGCGAAGACGGCATGGCTTGCCTCGATTTCGGTCGCGTCGCTGCCGGCACGCTTTGCCATGTCGCGCTCGAGCTCGGGATTGATGGAACGGTCATTGGTTGCGACGATGGCCCAGCTCTTCTTCGCCTTCCAGGCAGGATCGCCAACCTTGGCGGTGAAGGCGGCCTTCGAGGCAAAGACCTGCGATTTTGCCAGGAAGTTGGCTTCATCCTTCGGCAGGTCGGCGGCAAAGTCGGCGGCGAATGTCGCGGGATCGAGATAAAGATATTGGCCGTCCTTGGTTTCGCGGATGTTCATGCTGCCTGCAGGCTTCGAGCTTGCAAGGCTGATCAGGCTTTCGCCCTTGTCCGGCTGAAACGCTGCGACATAGACGAGGCCTGCGACATCCGGGCGATTACCTGCCTCGGTGATGACCATGCCGCCATAGCTGTGGCCAACGAGCAGGCTCGGTCCGTTCTGGAGGTCGAGCACGCGATTGGCGGCGGCGACATCGTCGGCGAGCGAAGTGATCGGTTCCTGCACGACCGTGACGTTGAAGCCATCCTTTTCGAGGATGTCGGCAGTCTTGCGCCATCCGGAGCCGTCGGCGAGCGCGCCGTGGACGATGACGATATTCTTGATCTCGGCTGCCTGTGCGGCAAAGGCAAAAGTGCTTGCGGCAAGGCTAAGGGCGGCGATGGAGAGAAAACGGGTCTTCATGGTGTAACTCCTGTTAGATGAGGTTCATGCTGGGGGTGAAGAGGACATTTCAGCCGAAGGTGAAGGCGTACGCCTGCACCCCGGGGTCGAGGAAACGGATCTCGAAGTTGCGCGCGGTGACATCGCCGGACTGGCGGACGAGCTGATAGAGCTTGGTTGCGGTCACGGTGCCGTTGCCATCGGCGTCGGTATCGGAGCCGTGGTCGGCGCCGGGCGCCTTTCCGTCCACGGTCACCTGGAAGCGGACCGGTTTTCCGTCTGCCGACGGTCCGAGGACGAGGTGCAGATCGCGGGCACTGAAGCGATAGCTGATGCCGCCGCCTGCCTTGTCTAGCGATGCCTGTTCCGAGCCGACGGTCCAGGTTCCGGCCAGTCCCCATTGGTTGAGGCCGGGATTGGCAATGGAATAGTCCGCGGCGGTGTCGGCTTTCAGCCCTTCGGGGGAGACGAAACCTGTCGCCTGGCTGTAGCCGACATAGGTTTCGCCGGAGCGGATGTGGCCAAGGTCGGGGCTTGCTTCCGCACCCTTCGCATTGGGGACGACCGGGCCGCTTTGGGCCATGTCGCTGCCGGCTTCGCGCAGGAGGTCCTGGATCGCCTGTTCGGTCTGGCGGTAGTTGCCTTCGCCGAAGTGCTGGTAGCGGATCTGCCCCTTGGCGTCGATCAGATAATGGGCAGGCCAGTAATTGTTCTCGAAGGCGCGCCAGATGCGGTAATCATTATCGATCGCGACGGGATAGCCGATCTTGAAGTCGGCGATCGCCTTCTTGACGTTGTCGATGTTCTTTTCGAAGGCGAATTCCGGAGAGTGGACGCCGATCACGACGAGACCCTGATCCCTATACTTTTCCGCCCAGGCACGAACATAGGGGATGGTGCGGATGCAGTTGATGCAGGAATAGGTCCAGAAGTCGACGAGGACGACCTTGCCGCGAAGTCCGGCCGTCGTCAGCGGCTCAGAGTTCAGCCAGGTGACGGCGCCGTCGAGCGAGGGGGCGGGGCCTTCGATCGGAAGATCGCTGTGGAATGGACGTGCCGCGTCTGTGGCAACCTTGATGGCGCCGTTGCTGGCAACCTCGGTCTCCGGGGCTGAGGTCTGGGGGTGCAGCTTCTCGAGCAAAGCCTGTTCGAAGGAGCCGGTGCTTGCATAGGAGAGGCGGGCGAGCAGGCCGGTATGGAGGCCGAGCGCGATGGCGGCAACGCCTGCCAGAACCGCTGCGCCTGCGACTTGGCGGATGCGTTCGCTGACGCCGAGAGACTGCTTCATGCGGGCAAAGATCTTGCCGCCGGCAAAGAGGGCAATGGCAAGCGAGGTCGCGGCGCCGGCGCCATAGGCAAGCAACAGGAATGTCGTCTGCAGATTGGCGCCTTTCAAGGCAGCACCCGTCAGGACCAGCCCAAGGATCGGGCCGGCGCAGGGCGCCCAGAGCAGGCCGGTCGCAATGCCGAGCACGAAAGAGCTTCTGACACTCGATGTCGCGCGGCCGTTGCCGGCGGCATTCAGGAGGTTGTTGCCGAGATCGACTGCCGGCCGGGACAGCGCATTGGCGATGCGTGGCGAAATCAGGCTCAGGCCGAAGAGCCCGAGCAGCACGATTGCCGCGAGGCGACCATACTCGTTGGCGCGGATCGCCCAGGCGCCGCCGACCGCGGCCAGCGTCGCGACAACAGCAAATGTGAGCGCCATGCCCGCCAGCATGGGCAACGTGCTCCGGACGAAGGGCTGTCCGGCGCGAGCAAAGACGAAGGGGAGGATGGGCAGGATGCACGGACTGAGGATCGTCAGCGCACCGCCGAGATAGGCTATGATGAGAAGCGTCATCGTCTTGTTCCTTTAGAAGCGATTGACCGGCTGCGAACGGCGAGGGGCCGTGCTCAGCAGTGACGCTATCTGCCAGTGACGACGTATCTCGAATGTGTCTGGCTGGATGGGAGAATGTACCGAAACGTCGACGCTCCCGGCTTCGATACATTGCGATACAAACTGAAAGGTGCCGATCTGGTTTTCAGCAAGTCCGGCCGCTTGCCGAGGCGTTGCCGCTAAGGGCCGGGAATTGTATCAGACTGTATCCTGGCGGCCGGAAGCTACACAGGCTTTCAAAACGAGGCCATCGGCGACACATCGGCGATACATGTGGCTGGCTTTCTTGTGCTCACGATCCAATCCACAGGAGAGACAGATGTCCGAGGAAATCAACCACACCCGCCGCCGCTTTTTTGGCATGGCCGCAATCGCTGTTGCCGCTGCCGAGTTCGGTCTGCCTGTAATCGCCGGTGCGCAAGAAACAATGGCTTCCACATTGACCCTGCCCGCCGTCAAGGCCGGTACCCACACCTCCTTCGACGCGCTGAAGCAGATCAAAGCCGGTGTGCTCAATGTCGGTTACGCCGAAGCCGGTCCGGCCAACGGCCCCGTCGTGCTGCTGCTGCACGGCTGGCCCTATGACATCTACAGCTTCGTCGATGTCGCACCGCTTTTGGCAGGTGCCGGCTATCGCGTGATCATTCCCTATCTGCGCGGCTATGGCACCACTACCTTCCATTCGAAGGACACAGCGCGCAACGGCCAGCAGGCAGCACTTGCCGCCGATATGATTGAGCTTCTCGACGCGCTGAAGATCGAAAAGGTCGTCGTTGCCGGTTACGACTGGGGTGGCCGTACCGCCGATATCATGGCGGCACTCTGGCCGGAACGTTGCAAGGCGCTGGTCTCGGTCAGCGGCTATCTCATCGGCAGCCAGGAGGTCAACCGCAAGCCGTTGCCGCCGAAGGCCGAGCTTGCCTGGTGGTACCAGTTCTATTTCGCCACCGAGCGCGGCCGTCTCGGCTACCAGGAAAATCGCCACGATTTCGCAAAGCTGATCTGGCACACCGCCTCGCCGCAATGGGCCTTTGATGACGCCACATTCGATCGCTCGGCTGCAGCCTTCGATAACCCCGACCATGTCGATATCGTTATTCATAACTATCGCTGGCGGCTCGGTCTCGTCGAAGGCGAGGCGAAGTTCGATACCTATGAAAAGAAGCTCGCCGCCGCCCCGGTGATTTCGATCCCAACGATCACCATGGAAGGTGACGCCAATGGCGCGCCTCACCCGGAGCCTTCGGCCTATCGCGGCAAGTTCTCGGGCAAGTATGAACATCGCACGATCACCGGCGGCATCGGCCACAATCTTCCCCAGGAAGCACCGCAAGCCTTCGCCCAGGCTGTGATAGATGTTGATCGCTTCTAGTTCGGCGGTAGTGTGCGAATGGGCGCCGGCATAAGCTGGCGCCCGTTGCCGTCGGCGCGACGAAGAATGAATATTCGTAGCTCGATGCTTACGATAACGAGTGGGAAATCGAAATGGATCATGTCGACCATATCCTGATCGTGGATGACGATCGGGAAATCCGCGAACTGGTGTCGAGCTATTTGAAGAAGAATGGCCTGCGGGCGACGACGGCTGCCGATGGCCGGCAGATGCGCAGTTTCCTCGAGGCCAATTCGGTCGACCTGATCGTGCTCGACGTGATGATGCCGGGCGATGATGGCCTCGTGCTCTGTCGCGAGCTTCGCGCAGGAAAGCACAAGGCGACGCCCATTCTCATGCTGACGGCGCGCAGCGACGAAATGGACCGCATCCTCGGCCTGGAGATGGGCGCGGACGATTATCTGGCAAAGCCGTTTGCCGCCCGTGAGCTTCTTGCCCGCATCAAGGCGGTTCTCCGGCGCACTCGCATGCTGCCGCCCAATCTGCAGATCAGCGAGGCCGGCCAATTGCTGGTCTTTGGGGACTGGCGGCTCGACACGGTCGGGCGTCATCTGCTGGACAAAGACGGCACCGAGATCACGCTCAGCGGCGCCGAGTATCGGCTGCTGCGCGTCTTCATCGATCACCCGCAGCGGGTGCTCAATCGTGATCAGCTTCTGAACCTGACGCAAGGCCGCGATGCCGATCTCTTCGATCGCTCCATCGACCTGCTCGTCAGCCGTCTTCGTCAGCGGCTGGGGGACGATGCGCGTGAGCCGATCTACATCAAGACGGTGCGCAGCGAAGGCTATGTCTTCTCCGTGCCGGTGGAAATTGCGGAGCTTCGCGCATGACCGTGGCCGACCTTCCAGGTCACCGGCCATGGTGGCCTAGCACCCTACGCGCACGCATTTCGCTGATCCTTCTGGCGGGGCTCGCGATCGCCTACGGCCTTTCTTTCAGCGTGCTCTATATCGAACGCTACATGTCGGCAAAGGCCGTCATGCTCGGCACGCTGGAGAACGACGTTGCGACCTCGATCGCGGTGCTCGACCGGCTGTCGGCCGATGAGAGGGCGAATTTTGTCGATTGGCTCAGCCGCGGCAATTACAACTTCGAATTAGGCAATGGCTTGCCCGGCGTGCCTGATACGTCCGCGCATGGAGCGGAGATCGCCGCCAAGATAGAGGATGCGGTCGGCCATCGCTTTCCCATCCGCATGGAAGCAATACCGGGACCCATCTCGCGACTGCAGGCGCATCTCAATCTGAGCGATGGCAGTCCGCTGACGATCGATGTCACGCCAAAGGGTGTCATGCCGATTGCGGCCTGGCTGCCCTATGTCTTCGTCGTCCAGATGCTATTGATCATCCTTTGTATCTGGTTTGCCGTGCGACAGGCCACGCGCCCGCTCGCCGAGCTTGCCGCTGCGGCCGATGCGCTCGATCCCAACAACAAGAGCCCGGCCTTGAGCGACCGAGGGCCGAGCGAAGTGGCGCACGCCGCAAGAGCCTTCAACGCCATGCGGGATCGAATCGCGCATTATCTCGAAGAGCGCGTGCAGATCCTCGCCGCCATCTCACACGATCTGCAGACGCCGATCACCCGCATGCGCCTGCGCGCCGATATTGCCGATGATTCGCCGGAGAAAACCAAGCTGCTGCAGGATCTCGGCGAGATCGAGCGTCTGGTGCAGGATGGGATAGCCTATGCGCGCAGCGCCCATGGCAATGGCGAGAAGAGCGCGCGCATCGATCTTGCCTCCTTCATTGAAAGCATCAGCTATGACTATCAGGACACCGGCAAATCCGTCGAGATTCTTGGGCTCATCCAGGGCACGGCAACGACGAAGCCGCATGCGCTGCGCCGCATTCTCACCAACTTCATCGACAATGCCCTGAAATTCGCCGGTGCCGCGGAAATCGCCGTGGAGCGCCGGAATACCGGACAAATTGCGATCACAGTTCTGGATCGCGGTCCCGGCATTCCGCAGGACCAGATAGAAGCGGCGATGCAGCCCTTCTTCCGGCTGGAGCAGTCGCGCAACCGCAACACCGGCGGCACCGGCCTTGGCCTGGCGATTGCCCAGCAGCTCGCCCAGACGCTCGGCGGCTCCGTCAGGCTCTATAACCGCGAAAGCGGTGGCCTAGCTGCGGAGGTCGTCATTTCCTGATTGTCCCTTCAGAAGACTTTCCGGCAATTTGTAAGCAATTGTATCCGGCTCGTTGGAGCCTACGTTTTGTAACACTTCCGGCAATTCCGGAAACATGCCGGATACGTCGATCCATCAAAAACAACTCCGTCAACAGACGTTGCCCTCACAACATAGCAGACGGGCGCCGCAACAAAGGAGTGTTCCATGACCAAGATCGACAAGGTTCTCTATACCGCCAAGACCCACACCATCGGCGGCCGCGATGGCTCGGCCCGCAGCGATGACAACCAGCTGGATGTCAAGCTTTCGCCTCCCGGCAGCGCCCATGCCGGCACCAATCCCGAACAGCTCTTTGCAGCCGGCTGGTCGGCCTGCTTCATCGGAGCCATGGGCCTTGCCGCGGGCAAGCGCAAGGTCAAGCTGCCGGCCGATCTCGCCGTCGATGCGGAAGTGGATCTCGGCACGACGGAAGGCGCGTACTTCCTGCAGGCGCGTCTGACCGTCAGCATGCCCGGTATTGAGCCGGAACTCGCCCGCACGCTGGTCGAGGAAGCCCATCAGACCTGCCCCTATTCGAAGGCGACTCGCGGCAACATCAATGTCGAGCTGAAGCTCGCCTGAGAATCACCCAAGCGTCGATATAGCGCGCCGTTCCGGAAGGCGCGGCGCGCCGAATCGTTAATTTTTATCGCATCGGATGTCAGGCAAGGCACGTCATACCTTGCGCATGGGGGATCTCATGAGACCAATCATTCTTCTCCTTGCAGGAGCAGCGATTTTCGCCGCTCCATGCGTCTACGACCCCACCTCGAACGAGCCTTCGGCGCTTGCGAGCATCGCCGTTTTATGGGGCGGTTCGGGCTCCAATGGAGCCCCGTATTAACCATTTGTTAACCATATCAACGGTACACAAGATCAACGATTTATTCACATAGATGACCAAAGTGCTAACAGACGCTCGTTCGATCCGTATCAAGGGCCGCTCATTTCTTGCGGTCATGCTTTCGCCGGATCTTCCGCTGGATCAGTGGTTGATCAGGCTCGACGACCTCGCAGCTCGTTCGGCCGGCTTCTTTCTGGGGCGGCCGGTCGTGCTCGATATCACCGACCTGCCGATCGACAAGGCGCAGCTCAAGGAGCTGATTGCTGAGCTTTCGGCTCGCAATGTCAGCATCATGGGCATCGAGGGCGGTCGCCCGTCGATCGCGGGTCCTGGTATGCCGCCGATCCTGAAGGGCGGGCGTCCGGCTGCCGATTTCGAAGTCTCCGAGGCCGAGCCGGTCGTGGAGCGCCGAAACAGCGAGCCCAAGGCGCCGCCGCCGGAAATCCGGCCGGTCACGCAGTCGCTGATCATCCGCGAGCCGGTGCGTTCCGGCCAGTCGGTGATCTTTCCGGAAGGCGATGTCACCGTCATCGGTTCGGTGGCATCAGGCGCGGAAGTCATCGCGGGTGGATCGGTCCATATCTATGGCGCCCTTCGCGGCCGCGCCATGGCGGGATCGATCGGTAATGCCTCGGCGCGAATCTTTTGCCGCAAGCTCGAGGCCGAGCTTTTGGCGATCGATGGAATTTACAAAATGGCGGAAGACGTATCACCCGGCCTCAGGGGACAAGCCGTCCAGCTTTGGCTGGATGGTGAAACGATCATGGCCGAAAAACTAATCTGAGCCGAAGCCGGCCAAAACAGGAGAGCAAGATGGGCAAGGTAATCGTCGTCACATCAGGCAAGGGCGGAGTTGGAAAGACGACTTCGACGGCCGCATTGGGGGCGGCTCTGGCACAGAGAAACGAAAAGGTCGTCGTCGTCGATTTCGATGTCGGTCTGCGCAATCTCGATCTGGTCATGGGCGCGGAACGCCGCGTGGTCTACGACCTCGTCAACGTCATTCACGGCGACGCCAAGCTGCCGCAGGCGCTGATCCGAGACAAGCGGCTGGAGACGCTCTTCCTCCTGCCGGCCTCGCAGACCCGCGACAAGGACAATCTGACGCCCGAGGGTGTCGAGCGGGTCATCAACGAGCTCAAGAACTATTTCGACTGGGTCATCTGCGACAGCCCGGCCGGTATCGAGCGCGGTGCCACCCTTGCCATGCGCCATGCCGACGTCGCCGTCGTCGTCACCAACCCGGAAGTTTCGTCGGTGCGCGATTCCGACCGGATCATCGGTCTGCTGGACTCCAAGACGCTGAAGGCGGAACGCGGCGAGCGCATGGAAAAGCACCTGCTGCTGACCCGCTTCGATGCGGCCCGCGCCGAGCGCGGCGACATGCTGAAGGTCGACGACGTGCTGGAGATCCTCTCCATTCCGCTCCTCGGCATTATCCCGGAAAGCACGGACGTTCTGCGCGCCTCCAACCTCGGCTCTCCGGTCACGCTTGCCGATGCGCGCTGCGCACCGTCGCTTGCCTATTTCGACGCCGCACGCCGCCTTGCCGGCGAGCAGGTGCCGATCACCATCCCCGGCGAGAAGCGGGGTATCTTCGGCAAAATCTTCGCAAGGAGGGCCGCATGAGCATTTTCGGATTGTTCCGCAAGCAGAGATCTGCACCGATGGCGCGCGAGCGTCTGCAGATCCTTCTTGCCCACGAACGCGCCTCCGTTGGCTCGGATCTCGTATCCGTGCTGAGAGAGGAAATCCTCGCCGTCATCGCCAAGCATGTGCAGGTCGATCGCGACAAGGTGCAGGTGAAGATGGATCGCGACAAGGACGTCTCCATGCTGGAGATCGATGTCGAGATCCCGCGTGATGCGACCTTGAAGGCCGCCTGACGAGGGATCAACGCCCGTCAAATGTGCGAATTCTGTCACATGGAACTCTCGTGTGGCAGAATAGCTAAAATTTTCGCAGCCGGCTCTTGCAAAGGGTGCGATTCGCGATTATCTGCGGGTCATCACCTGTATCGATGGCCTGCCGCGCTGACATTTCTGTGTCGAGCCGGCGTTCGCTGTCCGGGTTAAAAAGCAAGGGCGCTCCCCAGAAATGGGTAGAGCGCCCTTTGCTTTTGTCGTGCTCGCGGTGCTTTTCTTGTTCCATGCGATATGCCACTTTGCGGCGATGATACGGGGAGGCGGCTGGCTTGGGCGGATTGGACAATCAACGGAATGCCGTGTTCTCATGGCTGCTTGCCGGCATCTTCCTTGCTGTATGCGCCCTCGGTGCCCAGGCGGCCGACAAGACGATTTATCTCACATTCGACGACGGCCCCTTGCCGGGAACGAAGAACATCCTCGCCGTGCTGAGCGAGGAAAAGGTTCCGGCCGCCATGTTCATGGTTGGCTTGCATGTCGAAACCATTCCATCCGGGCGCGACCTGCTTGCCGAAGCCAAGGCCATGTCGCTCGTGACCGTCGGCAACCACAGCTATAGTCACGCCAACAATCGTTACAGGAAATATTACTCCGATACCCAGGCAGTGGTTGCGGACATGCGCCATGCCAACGAAGTGCTCGGCCTGACGCCGATCGTCAATGCGCGGCTGCCGGGCAGAGACGTCTTCCGGCTTCCGACCGTATCGAGGGAGGATCTATCCATCAACGTTGCCCAATGGGAGCGCGAATGGCTGGATTACGAGCTCGTCGCCGAAGCTGGCTTCTATCTCTTCGGCTGGGATTTCGAGTGGGTGCATAGCGATGACGGCAAACCAGTCCAATCGGTGGACCATCTCGTCAACGAGATCGATCATCTTTTCCAGTACGGTCGTTTCACGCAGCGGGGCAAGATGATCCTGCTCATGCATGACGAGATGTTTCAGGACCAGTTCAACGGCCGCGAAAACTTGCAGTCGCTGATCCGCATGCTGCGGGATCGTGGTTACGCCTTCGGCGACATCAGGAATTACGCGCCCTCGAAACCTTAAAAACCATAAGCCGGCTAGCCTTGTCGTGCCGCAGCTCCGGCTGCGACCGTCAGGATGAAGTCGTCGAGTTCCTGTTCCAGGCTTTCGATCGGCAGACCAACGAAACGCCCTTCGAGGCTGATGCTGACGACGCCATGCACAGCGCCGAAAAGCGTTCTCGCGCGGATGGCGCGCGCCGTTTCCGACATGTTCGGCTGCAACTCCGCGAGCGGCTCGGCAATGACGCCCATCAGGAACATATGCTCTTCCAGGTGCCATTCGGGGCTGGGGCGGTCATCCGGAGGCCGATGGTCGAACAGCGCCTTCCACAGATTGCGATGGGTAACCGCAAAGCGCAGATAGCCGCGCGCGAGATTGCGCAGCCGGTCCGCTGGCGTATGATCTCGAACCTCCGTCAGCGCCAGCGATGCCTCAAGCGCCTTCAGCGTCGCCGAATTGACGTGAATGACGAGGTCGTCGAGATCGGCAAAGACAGTGTAAAGACCTCCGAGAGCGCAGCCGACATCCTGCGTGACGTCGCGCGCCCTCAGGTTTGAGAGCCCGTCGGCAGCGATGCGATTGCGCGCCGCCTCGATTAACCGCTGTTTCAGATCCTCTCGCTTTTCCAGGGTTTTTCTAGCCATTGCCAATTCCAATCCGATTTTTGAACGTTGTTCAATATTTTTCTTGAACGTTGTTCACGTTTCTGCCATACATGTGTTCATGAACATCGTTCATAAACGGGAGACGACAAATGTTCAATTCAATTCTGACGCTCATTCGCGGCCGCGCCTACGATGCGGAACAGGCGTTCATCGATCGCAACGCCGTGCCGCTGCTGGCCCAGCAGATCCGCGAGGCGGCCAGCGCCATTCAGTTGGCACGCCGGGCCGTGGCGATCGCCATCGCGCAGAATGAGCAGGAAAAGAACCGGCACGCAGCGATTACCGGTCGCATCGCGGACCTGGAAACCCGCGCCGTCGCCGCCCTGCAGAAGGGTAGCGACGCACTTGCGCGGGAAGCGGCCGAGGCAATTGCCCAGCTCGAAGCCGAGCGGGATGCTTCCGAGAAGGCCCAGGCCCGATTCACTCAGACGATCGGCAAGCTCAAGGCAACCGTTCGCACATCGGAAGCGCGGCTGCAGGAACTGCAACGCGGCGAGCGGCTGGCGCGCGCCACCGAGCAGACGCAGAAACTCAACGCCGCCTGCGACGACAATTCCGGCCTGGCAACGCTCGACGATGCCGAGGAGACGCTGGCCCGTCTCGAGGCCTATCAGAGCCGCTGCGAGATTGCGGCCTCTGCCATGAAGGAAATGGATGCTGCGAGCCGGCAGGCACATATCATCGAAAAACTCGCCAATGCCGGCTGCGGCGCACCGCTCGGCCCTTCCGCCGACGACGTGCTGGCCCGCCTGCGCCAACGCCTGAATTCAGCAGCCTGAAAAAAACCATCAAAACATTAGATAGTTGAGAGGATACGATCATGAACGACAGCTTCCAGAAACATTCCCAGGCTTGGGTCAGCTTCTCCTACATTTCTTTTGCCGCTGCAGCTTTTATGCTCCTCGTCGGCCTTTACATGATGCCGATCGATCTTTGGGGCAAAGGCTATCTCGCCATGGGCATCCTGATGCTGGTGCAGACCGCGGTCAACGTCACCAAGACGATCCGCGACAACAGCGAGGCTGACAAGCTGATCCGCAAGGTAGAAGATGCCCGTACGGAAAAGCTTCTGGTTAAGTTCAATCGTGACGGTCAGGACTAATCTTTATTAACGACGCCATAGAGTTGTAGTCGCGCTCAACCTTTGCGTAACAACTCTATGGCCTGCTGTTGGCCGAATGAGGGATACGCCATGCAAACGCACCTGATGAGATCGAGGAAGTTCGCGCCGCTGTTCTGGACGCAATTCCTGACTGCATTCAACGACAATTTCTTAAAGCAGACTCTGGTTTTCGTTATTCTCGCGCAGATGGCGACGGAGGGTGCGGCGCTGGTCACACTAGCCGGCGGCATCTTCATCGTGCCGTTCCTGTTTCTGTCGGCGATTGCCGGTGAGCTTGCCGACAAATACGACAAGGCTGGGATGGCGGAGCTTTTGAAGCGCTGCGAACTCCTGGTGGCGGCGATCTCGGTCGTCGGCATCGCCTTCTCCTCGATCTGGATCCTGATGCTCGCCCTCTTCGGCTTCGGCGTCATTTCCTCGCTCTTCGGCCCGATCAAATACGGCATCCTGCCCGATCATCTGGCAAACCGGGATCTCCCCAAGGCCAACGCCTGGATCGAGGGCGGCACCTTCATCGCCATCCTCACCGGCACCATGGTTGCGGCCGTCGCCTTCCGCGAGGGCGAGAATGTCTGGATCTTCGGGCCGATGATGATGGGGCTTTCCATCCTCTGCTGGTTTGCCGCCCGCATGATTCCCGCGACCGGCTCCAAGGCACCCGATCTCGTCGTCGACACCAATGTCGTGCGCTCCAGCTACAGGCTGGTCAATGAGCTTCGCGCCGATAGCCGCATTTGGCGGGCGTCGCTGATGAATTGCTGGTTCTGGTTCGTTGGCGCCTTCATCATGTCGATGCTGCCGGTCATGGTCACCGATATTCTCGGCGGCTCGGAAATCGTCGTTCCCGCTTATCTCGCGATCTTCGCCATCTCCGTCGCCATCGGCTCTGCCATTGCCGGATGGATGGCGGCTGGCCGCATCGTGCTTCTGCCGGCGCCCATCGGCATGCTGATCGTCGCTCTCTTCGGCCTCGATCTCGGCTGGAACCTATGGGGTCTGCAGTCGACCCGCCATGCTGAAACCATTCTTGCCTTCTTCGCCGGACCGAAAACGATCCGCGTTGCCATCGATCTCGCCGGCATGGCGATCGGCGGTGCTTTCCTGGCCGTTCCGACCTTCTCGGCCATGCAGAGCTGGGCGAATGTGGATCGCCGCGCCCGCGTCATCGGAGCCTCGAATGTGCTTTCCGCTCTCTTCATTGCCGTGGGTTTGGCGCTTGTGGCCGTGCTTCAAGGCGTGGGTCTGTCGATCTCGGTCATCATTCTCAGCATCTCCGTGCTCAACATCGCAATCGCCTGGCTCATGCTGAAAATGCTGCCGACCAACGCCTTTCGCGATCTGATCTCCATCATCTTCCGCGCCTTCATGCGGCTGGAAGTGGAAGGTCTTGAAAACATCCGCAAGGCAGGTCCCGCGCCGATCATCGCGCTCAACCATGTGAGCCTGCTGGACGGCGCACTCGCGCTTGCCATCACCGAGGAAGAGCCTGTCTTCGCCATCGACTATGCCTTCGCCAAGAAGTGGTGGATGCGGCCGCTTTTGAAGATGTGCAAGTTCCTGCCGCTCGATCCGACCAAGCCGATGGGGACGCGCTCGCTGATCAAGGTCATCCAGGATGGCAGCCCGGTCGGCATCTTCCCCGAGGGGCGCCTGACCGTCACCGGCACGCTGATGAAGGTCTATGACGGTGCAGCCATGGTCGCCGACAAGACCGGCGCGATGATCGTTCCCGTCCGCATCAACGGACTGGAAAAGAGCTACGCCTCCTATCTGACCTCGAGCCATGTTCGCCGCCGTCTCTTCCCCAAGGTCAAGGTGACGATCCTCGAGCCGGTCAAGCTCGATGTTCCCGCCGAGCTCAAGGGCAGGAAGCGCCGTATCGCCGCCGGTGCTGCGCTCTACCAGATCATGTCGACGCTGATGTTCCGCACCGCCGACACCAACAATACAGTCCTCGGCCGCGTCATCGACAGCGCCCATGAATATGGCGGCAAGAAACTTGCC
Source organism: Rhizobium tropici CIAT 899 (assembly GCF_000330885.1). Classification (NCBI taxonomy): domain Bacteria; kingdom Pseudomonadati; phylum Pseudomonadota; class Alphaproteobacteria; order Hyphomicrobiales; family Rhizobiaceae; genus Martinezella; species Martinezella tropici. The sequence goes on along the minus strand of NC_020062.1, from coordinate 1,466,598 downwards.
GTCGAGGACCCGATCGCCGGCAAGCTCTCCTATGCCAAGCTCCTGACCGGCGCTGCGGTACTCGGCGCCAAGTTCAGGAAGATGTTCCCGAACGAGAAGACGCTGGGCGTCATGCTGCCGAACGCCAACGGCACGGCCGCAACCGTCCTTGGCGTGATGTCGGCGGGCAAGGTTCCGGCCATGCTGAACTTCACGGCGGGTGCGGCCAACATCCTGTCTGCATGCCGGACGGCGGAGGTCAAGCATGTGCTCTGCTCGCGCGCTTTCATCACGCAGGCGAAACTCGGCCCAGTGGTCGAGGAGCTCGAAAAGCAGGTGGCCTTCGTCTGGCTGGATGAACTGCGCACGCAGATCACCTTCTTCGACAAGATCGTCGGCCTCATGCGCAAATATCGGCCGCTGGTAAAGCGCAACGCCGATGACCCGGCCGTGGTCCTCTTCACCTCCGGTTCGGAAGGGGCGCCGAAGGGCGTGGTGCTGACGCACCGCAATGTCCTCTCGAACGCTGCCCAGGCCGCCTCGCGCATCGACTTCCACCCGGGCGACAAGGTGTTCAACGTCCTGCCGATGTTCCACTCCTTCGGCCTGACGGCAGGCACGATCCTGCCGCTGGTCTCCGGTGTGCCGGTGTTCTTCTATCCCTCGCCGCTGCACTATCGCATCGTGCCGGAGCTGATCTACGTCTCCAACGCCACCATCGTCTTCGGTACCGATACATTTCTGAACGGCTATGCCCGCACCGCCCATCCTTACGACCTGAGATCGATCCGCTACATCTTCTCAGGCGCCGAGCCGGTGAAAGCATCGACCCGCGAGGTCTATATGGAGAAGTTCGGCCTGCGCATCCTGGAAGGCTATGGCGTGACCGAGGCCGCGCCGGTGATCTCGCTGAACACGCCGATGTACAATCGCACCGGAACGGTCGGCAAGATCATGCCGGGCATGGAATGGAAGCTCGAGCCGGTTCCCGGCATCGATGAGGGCGGCCGCCTTCTCATCCGTGGCGCCAACGTCATGGCCGGCTACCTGCGCGCCGACAATCCCGGTGTTCTCGAACCGCTACCGGAGGGTTGGCACGATACCGGCGACATCGTCACCATCGATGAGGATGGCTTCGTCAAGATTCGCGGCCGCGCCAAGCGCTTCGCCAAGATCGGCGGTGAGATGATCTCGCTTGCCGCTGTGGAGACGCTTGCCGCACAGCTCTGGCCGGGTGCCCTCAGCGTCGTCTCGGCTGTACCCGATGCCAAGAAGGGCGAGCGTCTTGTGCTCCTGACCGATGCGGTGAACGCCACGCGAGGCGACTTCCTCGCCTTCGCCAAATCGAAGGGTGCCACAGAAATGATGGTTCCCGCCGAAGTGACCGTCGGCAAGGTGCCGGTTCTCGGCTCCGGCAAGGTCGATTTCGTCACGGCACGCGCGATGGCTTTGGAAGCTCAAGCGCAGTCACAGGCAGCGTAGGCTCCCATCTCGAAATAGTGGAGCGGTCGATGGTTTCAGCCTTCGGCCGCTTTTTCGTTGCCGTCAGTTCATAGTGGAGTGCGCCAATTCCGTTTCAGGCGGCGATGGGAAGGATGATCTGAAATGCTGTGCCATCCTTGCTGCTCTCAAGCAACTCGATGCTGCCTCCGTGGGAAGCGAGCATTGCTCTGACGATGCCAAGGCCCATGCCAGTGCCGCCATCGTCCCGGCGCGTCGAGAAGAAGGGTTCGAAGATGCGATCCCGATTGCCATTGGCAATGCCGCAACCATTGTCGCGAATTTGGATCGTTATCCCACGCCCTTCGCCGCTTGCCTTGATTGCGAGGCCTGTCGCGCCGTTCTGAAAGGCATTTTCCGCCAGATTGGCAAAGATGATGCTTGCGGCCTCGCCGGGTAATGCCAGCATCTCGTCGGCGCTGCTTTCGTCGATAATCGCCAATTGGCGAAATTGCGTCTCCAACTGGGCAATGACATCGCGAAGGCTGCTTGACCCCTGTTCGGACGGCAGCTCGGCCTTTGCCAGCTCCCGCAGTCGTGACAATAGCCGATCCAGCCGTTCGGTGTCGGCGATGATGTTTGTAAGGAAGCGGTTGCGCTGCTCGCGGCTCATCGGATTGTCGACGTCGTCGCGAAGCAGTTCTGCAGCTCCCCTGATCGAGGTGAGGGGCGATTTCAGCTCGTGCGAGACATGGGTGGCAAAGGAGCGCACATAATCGGAATGATCGACCAGCTTGCCGGCGAGATCGAGAAAGCTCTGTGAAAGGGTCGCGACCTCGCGCGTGCCGTAGATTTCGAGCGGCCGGATCGCGGAGCGTCCGCCGCGGGCGATCTCCTCGGTCCGGGCAATCAGGGCATTGATCGGTGTAGTCAGCGTGCGCGTCAGCACATAGGCGACGATTAGGGTGAGGATCAGAACGGCGGCGAGGGTGGCGAGCTCCGCCGGCGCCATGGCGCCGGAGGCGGCGCGCACGACCCGAAACCAGATGATTGTGAGCATCGGCAGCATCATCACGGTCAGAAGCACCGAGTAGACGATGAGGGCGAGCGGCGGCCGCCATTTCGACTTCACCCGCGGCGTACGCATCAAGCGTTTCCTTCTGTCGCCGATGTCAGTTTAAAGCCGACGCCGTGCACCGTGGCGATGATGCCTTTGCCGCCAACGGCCAAAAGCTTGGCGCGGAGATTGCGGATATGGCTGTCTATGGTGCGGTCGGCCACCTGCATGTCAGCGCCATAGGCCGCTTCCATCAGTTGATCGCGGCTGAAGACGATCTCGGGGCGCGATAGCAGCGTCTCGAGGATCGAGAATTCGAGCGCCGTCAAGGTGAGCGGCACATCGGCGAAACTGGCGGTGCGGCTACCGCGATTGAGCCGCAGAGATCCCGCGGACACGGAGCCATTGGTCGCATCCGGCTCCGAGCCATGGCCGCTTCGCTTCAAGATGGTGCGGACCCGGGCCACCAGCTCGCGCGGACTGAAAGGTTTGGTGACATAATCGTCGCCACCGATTTCCAGGCCGAGGATCCTGTCGATTTCTTCGTCGCGCGCCGAGAGGAAGAGGATCGGAAGGTTCGATGCCTTGCGGATGCGGCGGCAGACTTCCAGCCCGTCCATCTCAGGCATGCCGACATCAAGGACGATGAGATCGAGACCGCCTTTGTGAAAGGCCATCATGGCCTCTGTGCCGTTGCGCGCGGTGGTCGTCTTCATGCCGGCGCGGTCGAGCGCGAAGCAGATCACGTCGCGAATATTCGGTTCGTCGTCGGCGACGAGGATGCGCGGTGCCATGTAGTGCCTGTTCTGGTTATTCTGCTCTTTGTCTTCGTTTCGGCCTCATCTGACAAGGGTCGCATCATTTTTGAGGTAAGCATCGAGACGAGCATCGCGATAGGTCCAGCTTCGCCAATCGTGCGAGCGTCCGACATGCTGCCATAATAGTGCTTCGCGCACCTTGCGAGCATTCACGTCGGCAGGCAGCGATGCCAGATAGGTGTCGAGTGCCGGAATGGCGGCAGGGCCGAGCGTCGAGAGATAATCGAGATCGAGAACGATGCCTTCGCCCGATATTTCGCGGCTATGGGCAACGTTGAAGCGAGCGATGAAGGCGGGAATGTCGGCGAATGCGGCGGCATAGAGTGTGAGAACCAGCATTGCGGAGCTTAACGCAATCAGCCACTCGTTGGAGCGACGAAGCAGGATGCGCAGGAGGATGAGGAAGAGGCCGATGGCGACCAAGCCCATCCAGATGCCGGCCGCGACGCGCAGCTCCGTCAGCGAATAGACTTCGACATAGAGATCGAGCCGTAGAATGGAGGAAAGGCAGAGCAGGATGTTCTGCGCGATCCAGAGATGCACCAGGCCGCGAAGCAGGGAACTTCTGTCGCCCGGCCCGCCGCGCCGCATGGCGGCAAGCACGAAGACGGCGGCAAGGATTGCTGTCAGTATCAGCGGATAGGCGCCGCGATGGGCGTATTCGGCGTGGCTCATGCCATCCGGCAGGCTGACGCCACCCCAGAGATAGGTGAGATCGAGCAGTGTCTGCACGGCGAACAGCGCGTTGAAGACCAGCAGCGAGCGCAGCAATGCGGCATGGCCGAACAGTCCATCCTCAATCCTGGTGCTGACCGCAGCGCCCCCTTCGCGATGGTGACGGCGGCGCCTCAGGCGTGGATGAAGCAACACCGATAAAAGGGCCGCGACGACGAGCCAGAAGCCGATGCGCCACATGCTCAGCAGCTGTAGCAGGAAAGTGAGATCGATGCTGCGCAACGTCTTGTCGATCAGCGGATTGGCCATAGCGAAAAGAGCAAGAAAGCCGGCAGCAAACGCCAGCGGCATGATCCAGCCGCGCAGATGATGTCGGACACCATCCGGCGCTGGCTTCTGCAGCCGCCGCAGCCAGCGATAGCTCGCCTGGCGGAGGGGCCGCAGCGGCAGATCCAGCAGGAAACGGAGCAGCACCAATGGCAAGCGCGTCGATTGCCGCGGGAGCAATCCGCCGACACCCAGCGATATCAAGCAAAGCCCAATCAGGCTGGTGATGATGCCCATCCAAGATGCGGTCTCGACAAGCGGCGCCGACGCAACAAGGCAAAGGATCACAAAGGCTGCAATCTTTGGAATCGATTGCCTTCTTCTGGAGGAAATCATCAGGCCGGCGGCGACGGCATTGGCGAAGAGAAAGAGATTAACACCCGGCGCCTCGTCGAAGAGAAGAATGTCGGCTAGGGCGATAAGGGAAATGAATGTGAGGAGTTTGCGATAGGGACTGCTTGTGGCGTTTGCGGGGAGAGCAAGTGTATCGGATAGGCTCATCGGTATCGGCTCCGTGAGGGATGTTCGGCCAAGGCGAAGGGTATGATGCTGGCTTCCCGAACGGGCGGATCGGCTGGCGGCTGACGATCGTCCTCCAGCCACCAGCCTTCCTTGAGAAGACTGCGTGGCAGGCGGGCGGGTGGAATTGCGATTGTCTCGGGCGTATTGTTCATGGCGCGACGATGGCGTCCGCCTTTGCAGAATTTGTGCAGAAGCTGAGGAGCTCTTCAGGAAAATTGGCTAAGTCGGAACGTTCAGATCATCGTACTTGTATGAGATCTGAAAAGAGTTGCCGCCGACCGGCCATACTGGACGAGGCAAATTTAGCGTTGCGCGAAGGATGTCTCAAAATGGAGCAGTCACTTGTGGACTTTAATCCTGTGTTTCCCAGCTTCCAGTCCGCCTATGGATTGCCGGTGTGAAAATCGATTTCTTGACCCGGCTGTCGTACTCACCCCTGACGACAGCCGGGAATCTCGGAAGCGGCCTTCAGCCGCGACCGGGATTCTCGTCAGCAAAAGGAAGGCACCACATTTGCGATGAGACGCAAACAGACCTGAAGATGGGACAGGGCTGATCGAAAGACCGGCCAATATGGATGTCAAATTACTGTACCATCGCCTTGCCGCATGCGCGCTTTGATTGTAGCTTTCCCTGACGGTCGTTGAGCGAAGGGTGGAGGTTGCATGGTCATCACGCAGGGCAATTCATCCTCGTCACCCGATCGCAAAACCCTGCAGGCCATGGGTTTTGATCCCGGCCTCCGCCGCAAGTTTGAAGCCGGCATCGAATCCGGCCTGCTGCGCGATCTGCATGTCGTGCTTGCCGCCCGTTCCGGGCGTGTATGCCTGGAATATTATGCCATCGGCTCCGACGAAAATTGGGGAGATCCGCTTGGGGATGTCGCCTTCGACGCGGATACGCTGCACGATCTTCGTTCGGTCACCAAGAGCATTGCCGGCCTTCTTTATGGCATTGCGCTCGATAGGGGATTGGTGCCGCCGCCGGATGCATCCCTCTATGAGCAGTTCCCGGAATATGGCGATCTCGTCCAAGATCCAGCGCGCGCCAAAATCACCATCGCTCATGCGCTGACGATGACGCTGGGGATGGAGTGGGACGAGGATCGTCCCTATACCGACCCGCTGAACAGCGAAATTGCGATGGAGAACGCGCCGGACCGATATCGTTTCGTCCTGGAACGTCCGGTGATCGCAGAGCCGGGAACGCGCTGGATTTATTCCGGCGGCAGCGTCGCGCTTGTAGGCGCGATCATCGAGCGCGGCACGGGCAGGCGTCTGCCCGATTTCGCGCGAGAGGTTCTCTTCGAACCGCTGGGGATTGCCAAATTCCATTGGAACGCCGGGCGTGACGGTGTGGCGTCGCCTGCATCCGGGTTACGCCTGACTGCCCCGGACTTGCTGAAGATCGGGATGCTTTTCCTGCAGAAGGGCGTGTGGAACGGGAAAAGGATCGTCTCGGAAGAGTGGATCGCGCAATCCCTCGCGCCGGCGATTTCGACCGGGGACGGTTTGAGCTATGGCAGATTGTGGTTCTCCGGCGATGCGCCGGTGCCGGCGTTTGACGGTCAGCGATCGTGGTATGCGGGCTTCGGCAATGGCGGGCAAAGGCTCTGGCTGATGCCCGATGCGGGTATCGCCGCTGTCATCTATTCCGGCAAGTATAATTCCTGGGATGCCTGGATTACGCCCACCCGCGTCTGGCGCGAGATCATCCTTGCCAATCTGCTGAAAGCATGAAGATGGCGTCTTCAAAAGCCGAGTTTCCCACACTCGTCACCGAGCGGCTGCGGCTTCGGGAAGCAAGCATGGACGACCGCGACGATTTCCATGCGCTGATTTCGATTCCGGAGGTCACGCGATTCTCGAATTGGGTGGATGCGCCGAAAATGGCGCAGATCGAGCGCTCTTTGCGATGGATGATCAAAATCTTCCCCAAGGGAACGGGTTGCTCATGGATCATCGAGGATCGGGTTTCCGGCCAATTGCTCGGAGCCATTCGCTTCAACAGCTTCGATAAGCATGCCAGATGCGCAGAACTGGGCTATGAACTGCATCCCTCCGCCTGGGGCAAGGGGCTGATGAGCGAAGCCGCGCGCGCCGTCGTCCGATGCGGTTTTGATGTCTTTTCGCTCAATCGCATCGAAGCCTGGACGTTGCCGGGAAACGCTGCGTCCGACCGGGTTCTGGAAAAAGCGGGCTTTCAATATGAGGGCACGCTGCGGCAGAAGGCGCGGTTCAAAGAAGCCTTCCACGATTTCCGCATGTTCGGCTGTCTGGCCGGCGATCAAAAGTAGTCCCAACTCGATATCCCGGCTCGTTTCGCCGGTCGGTCTTGCATTATCAATCAATCCGCCTCAGCCAACCTCGATAATGAACGACTGGGCCGATGAGCGGCAGGGCAATCGGGACATCGAAGTGGAAGCGGTCGTCCTCCGCCCATTCATGAGCGATGCTTTGGGGCGCCAGAAAGAGCGGTAGCGGAATGCGCAGGAATGACCAGTGTCGCATCTCCATGCTGAGCCCGTTGCCAACGATGGGAAGATCGAATGCAAAGCGGAAGGGGCCGAAGCGTTCGACGAGGCGGCCATTCTCTTCGCTCAAATGGCTGAGGAAGCGCCGGCCGGAAAAATCCCGCGTCCATTCTTCGATGCCGTTGTTTTCCTCGAAGGAGACATGCAGCACGTGCTTCCCGGCTGCGGGAAAGCCGAATATTTTCGCGACCAGCCGGGCAAGAGGAGAACGCCCGCGGGTGACGACTGCCTCTCCTTTGGCGCCGCCATCGCCGAAGACATGGTGCATCGCACGTACCGGCTCGGAAAGATGCGCGAACGCAGGACCCATGACACGCTGATAGAGCGGCGTATAGGGTGCTTCCGTCGTTTCCTCGATGATTGCCAGATCGCGAAACAAGCTCCGGAAATCCTCAAGCGACAGCAACCCGCCGGCATGACGGGCGCCGGGTGGAAGACGGCCGTCGCGCAACGCCCGCGCCAGCAACTGCGCCGGAAGCGTGGGAATTTCCACGCCGTCGCCATCTTCGGCAATCAGAGTCCAACGGCGAGCCTTCATGGCGCCTTGCTCAATGCCCTTGATCTCGATCGTTACAGCCGAGCGCGCGGAGCCAAGCCTCGCTGTCAGGCGTTGCATTGGCAGCAGAAAGCGGCTGATCTTCCTGAGCGATGTCAGCCAACCCCAGGCAACAGGCCAGGACAGTAACCAGAGTGCCAGCGTCTGAAAGGCGAATTCCGGCCCAGCCCGGAAGATGACACTGGGCCGTCCGGCAAAGCTTTCGACCAACAGATCGTGATCCGGCACGTCGGCCAGCGCCACCAGCCGGCGCAGAGGTCGATGGTCAGAGACCACATAGGTTTCGCGCTTCAGCAAGTGCCAGCCGGTCGCCTCTTGCCAGCGCCGGCCGCGCCAGAGCCGCACCGGCCTGCCGACGTAACTCAGGATCGCTGATGCAACCGAGGCGCTGGCGGTCGCCCGATTGGAGGCGCTGATCGACAGTTCTATCGAACGAACCTCCTCCATGTCCCTGGCAAGGTTCGCCACTACGGCGCCGAAGAGCGCCGGCACGCTGGACGCACCGGAGATGACATTGACGCCGGCCACCTTGGCCGGTTCATCGAGGCAGCTGATCGTGCCGACGAAATCGCGCGCGTCGGCAAGATCGATGTAGTGGATACCGGCCTCCATGCAGGCTCGCGCAACTCTGTCATCGCTTTGCTGGAAGGGACCTGCCGCATCGATCAACAGAAAGGGCCTGTGCTCGCCGAGTATCGCAGAGATATCGCCATTTCGATCGGCTTGCAGACCAATCGCATGCGGCAATCGAGCGGCGAGCGCCTTCGCGGCTTCGAGATTGCGCCCGGCGACCAGAACCTCGAAGCCGTCGCTGGCAAGGCGCCGCGACAGTCGCGCGCCGAACCCGCCATAACCGCCGAGAACGAGGATTCTTTTCAAAGGATGCGGCTCGCCTGCTCTGGCGTCGGCAGCCAGCATGTTTCCCGTTTGCCGAAGATGCGGTAGCGATTGCGCGCAAGCCAGAGGTAGATCGGATCGCGCAGCATGCGAGGTATGATGCGCAACACGGAAATCGCCTTCCAGGGCCAGCCGAGGCCGGCATAAATGGCCAGCACCGCGTCGCTGTCGCGTAACACCTTTGCGCCGTCGACGATGATGAGGCTGTCGGGATCGGCGGGATCCATGCCGTAGCGACGATAGAGCGCGATGCCGGTTTCATTCTGCATGGAGGCAAGACGGAAACGACCATGATGGTCATGGCGCAGCACGAACTGGGCGTTGGCGGTACACAGGACGCACATGGCGTCGAAGACGATGATCGGCCCTTGATGGTCGCTGATGGTGCTTTTGCTCATGCTGGCGGCGTCTTTTTCTGTAAACGGTCTCGCAACAGCTTTGACCAGTTGCATTGCCGCCGTCAATTGCACGTTTCTGTGGGCTGCCATGTCAAACCGGCAAACGACCGTGAGCTTTGCATCGCAGGGCTAGATTGCGGAAGGATCGAAAAAGCAGGCCGATCGATCTGTCGGTTGGCATGCGGCCCGATCTGCTAAGACCGGGCCGCGCGCATCGCGGAAGAGTAGCTTAGCGATAACGCCAGCCACCATGCCACCACTCGCGATGCACCCAATAGCGGTGTCCATCCCAATAGCCACGGCCGGGATAGAAGATACCATAGGCCGGAACCGCCGGCACGACGACCACAGGCCGTCCATCCGGGCGGCAATAGCCGTAAGGGTTGCGATGCCAGCCCATGCCGCATCCGTCGCGGGCCTCGGCTGGCGAGATGGCCGCAAAGCAGGCGGTCGCGGCAAAGGCCAGCAAAATGATCTTTTTCATGATGTCCTCATTCGTCCTTGAAGAGCTTCAAGCTGTTATCCCTTCAGCGCTTAAACGGCGGCGAGCGGCAAATCCGTCGCTGCATAGCGATGATTTTGCGTTCGGATGCGAAAGGCTGGTGGCATCAGTGGCGCCGAAGCGGGCAGGCAATGCGGGAAGAGCTGCACCCGCTGTGGGATCAGGATCGAATTTCAAGAGCTTTGGATACGAGGCGACCCTGAGCCGGGCACGATTTTGCCGCAGGCAGGGTTTTCTTGCCGATGACGGGCATGCGCCGGATAAGAGCGCGTAGAACGGCGAGAATTGCCTTGTATTGTTCCCCAGGACACAAGCGGCCATTGACATCATAGGCGAAGAGGAGGCGCCGTCGCGCGAATGCGTGCGCCAGCCACAGGGCAAAAGCGACACCGACGCCCCAGCCCATCAGCGTGTCGCTTGCCCAATGCGCGCCGACCCATTGGCGCGACAGGCAGATCAGGATGCCGAGCGGCATGAAGACGGGGCGAAGGCGGGGGAAGACGAGCGCCAGCGACATCGCCATGGCGCCGGCCGTTGCCGAATGTCCGGAGGGAAAGGAGGCGAAGTCGGCGTGGAAGGCGAAGGGACGAAAGAAAAAGGCGCCGTTCGTATCCAGGAGTTCCGGCCTGGCGCGACCGATGATGTTCTTAGCGAGCGAATCGACAATGCCGCCGCCGGCGACCGCCAGGAAGACGAAGGCAGCCGCAGTCGCGATGAGATCTGCCCCCGTTCGCATGGATTTCCGCAGTTTGTGCGCAGGCGCGAAGATCGCAAAAATCAGCAGCGCTCCGCTGAATGAGAGCACCAGAAGCCCGGTGCCGAGACTGCTGATCCACTTCGCCGCCCCACGCAACTGCGCGGGAAACGATTTCATCCAGATGCCCAAGGGATAATCGGCCGCCCACATGACGAGCAATGACAAGGCGAGGAAGATGGCGATGATAACGATCGGGCGCTCGAGAAAAGCACGATTTGCAGGGGACCCGATGGTCGGGGTGTTGAAGAAGCAGTGAAGGCCGCCAGCCACGCGCCTGCGACCGGTGTCGGCGGAACGCCCCAGCATTTCTTTTATGGCCTCTCGGCCTCGCTGCCATGCCTGCATAAAGCCGACTTTCCATTACTGTCGAGACAGCCGCTCGTGGAGCTGGGCTCACCAATCGCCTTCCGCTCCGTTTCCCTTGGAAAAAGCTGCTATAGCAACACGCTGACAGCCGCCTGAAAGATCGCGCTTGGCGGGTCAGATCTCGATTGTGTGGGCGACAAACCAAAACGCACGGCGTCGCCAGGCGGCTTCGATTGTTAGATTGTGCAGTCATGGGCTGAAGAGACGGTGGTGCCGAAAAAGACTGTACCGTCAACAAGGTGGCCGCTGAATTCCGCGATCCGGGGCGAAAGTTGCTGGGAGGATTGCTTCAATGGCCATTTTTAGCGACAATCGGGTTAGCGTTCGGTGGGAGGAGCCAAATGCACGACTATTCCGCACATGCGGATCAGGTTTACGCGTCAGCGCAATCTGCGGCAGCGAGTTCTTCGGTCGTTGCTTCGTGGAGGCGGTGCATGGTCATGCATCGCCTGGCGCCGGAGGAGAAGCGCCTGCCGATCCGCCTGTCCGGTCAGGAGTTTCAAACGGCGCTGGAGCGATCGGAACGGCTGGTTGCCGAAGCTGCCAATGAGTTGGATCGCCTGTTTCTCGCGGTCGGCAAGGCCGGCTGCTGCCTGCTTCTGACCGATCGCAACGGTATCGCGCTGGAACGGCGCGGCGCCGTCGGCGACGATAAGGAGTTCCATGATCTCGGCCTATGGACCGGTTCTGTCTGGACGGAGGCGAGTATCGGTACCAATGGCATCGGGACTGCGCTTGCCGACGAGCGGGCCGTTGCGATCTTCCGAGACCAGCACTTTTTCTGCTCCAATATCAATCTCAGCTGCACCACGGCGCCGATCCGCGATCATCGCGGCCAGCTTGCCGGGGCGCTCGACATTTCGAGCTGCCGCGACGATGTGAGCGACGGGACACTGGCGATCCTGTCGCAGACGGTGCGCGATGCGGCAGTGCGCATCGAGCTCAATCTTTTCCGCAGCGCCTTTGCCGGCGCCCGCTTCGTCATGGTGCCCACGGATATCGCATCCACTTCGGCGCTGCTGGCGGTTGACCGCAACGACCTCGTGCTCGGTGCGACCCGCGCGGCCCGCCTTGCATTGAAGCTCGACGATCATCGCATTGCCGCGGGCATTCCGGCCTCCGATGTTCTTCGCGAGCAGCAAGGGGCCGCGGGCGAGGATCTGATTGAGGCAGCGCGCGCCGCCTTGCTCAGGGCTCTTTCCCGCGCCAACGGCAATGTCTCCCAGGCAGCGGCGGCGCTCGGCATGAGCCGTTCGACGCTGCATCGGAAGATGAACCGGTTCAATCTGCACTGAAGCGCGGTCAACGCGCATTCGATCCGGCGGATGTCGCAGAGTTGCGACACTGTGCGCTGCAGCACGGCAAGCCACCTCTATCGCCGGCCGCGATGTGCCCGCAGACTTCTCCCATCGGTTCGCTCATCGAACCTGCCGACCAAGGGAGGATGGCATGCTGCATCAGAAGATCGTGGAATCTCCGTTCAAGCTGAAATATGGCAATTACATCGGTGGCGAGTGGCGCGAGCCGATCGCTGGCAAGTATTTCGACAACCTGACGCCGATCACCGGCGGCAAGATCTGCGAAATTCCGCGCTCCGACGAAAAGGACATCAACGCCGCACTCGATGCCGCCCATGCGGCAAAGGACAAATGGGGGCGGACGTCTACCACCGAGCGCTCCAATATCCTGATGAAGATCGCCCAGCGCATGGAAGACAAGCTGGAAGTGCTGGCGCAGGCCGAAAGCTGGGACAATGGCAAGCCGATCCGCGAGACCATGGCGGCCGACATTCCGCTTGCCATCGATCATTTCCGTTACTTCGCCTCCTGCATCCGCGCCCAGGAAGGCTCGATCGGGGAGATCGACCACGACACCGTTGCCTATCATTTCCATGAGCCGCTCGGCGTCGTCGGCCAGATCATTCCTTGGAACTTCCCGATCCTGATGGCCGCCTGGAAGCTTGCGCCGGCGCTTGCCGCCGGCAATTGCGTCGTCATCAAGCCGGCAGAACAGACGCCGGCTTCGCTTCTGGTCTGGGCTGAGCTGGTTGGCGATCTCCTGCCGCCGGGCGTGCTCAACATCGTCAATGGCTTCGGCCTGGAGGCCGGTAAACCGCTTGCAACGAGCCCGCGCATCGCCAAGATCGCCTTTACCGGCGAGACGACGACGGGCCGGCTGATCATGCAATATGCGAGCCAGAACCTGATCCCCGTCACGCTCGAACTCGGCGGCAAGTCGCCGAACATCTTCTTTGCCGATGTCGCGGCCGAAGACGACGATTTCTTCGACAAGGCGCTCGAAGGCTTTGCAATGTTCGCGCTTAACCAAGGCGAGGTCTGCACATGCCCGAGTCGAGCGCTGATCCAGGAATCGGTCTACGACCGCTTCATGGAGCGTGCCGTCAAGCGCGTGGAAGCCATCAAGCAGGGCAATCCGCTTGATGCCGCAACCATGATCGGCGCCCAGGCATCGAGCGAGCAGATGGAGAAGATCCTCTCCTATCTCGATATCGGCAAACAGGAAGGCGCCGAAGTGCTGACGGGCGGTGGTCGCGCCGATCTCGGCGGCGAGCTGTCGAGCGGCTATTACATCAAGCCGACCATCTTCAAGGGGCATAACAAGATGCGGGTCTTCCAGGAGGAGATCTTCGGCCCGGTCGTATCGGTCACGACCTTCAAGGATGAGAAGGAAGCGCTCGAAATCGCAAACGATACTCTCTATGGCCTCGGCGCCGGCGTATGGACCCGTGACGGCAATCGCGCCTATCGCTTCGGCCGGGAGATCCAGGCCGGCCGCGTCTGGACGAATTGCTATCACGCCTATCCGGCCCACGCCGCTTTCGGCGGCTACAAGCAATCGGGCATCGGACGTGAGACGCACAAGATGATGCTCGATCACTACCAGCAGACCAAGAACATGCTGGTCAGCTACAGCCCGAAGGCGCTTGGCTTCTTCTGAGATCTCCCCACCAAGCGAGCAAGGCTCCCGGCCGCGGCCGGGAGCCTTCCAGCATTTTCAGGGGTGATGGAGGATCATGATGGACGACAGTGGATCGGAGCCGCGGGTGCTGGCGACCGACAAGGCGCTCGAGCTTATCCGCGAGATACAGCAGGACCATCCGGATATCCTATTTCATCAGTCGGGCGGTTGTTGTGATGGCTCCTCGCCGATGTGCTATCCGGCAGGCGAGTTCATGATCGGTGACAATGACGTCAAGCTCGGCGAAATCGGTGGCGTGCCCGTCTATATCAGCAGCAGCCAGTTCGAAGCCTGGAAGCACACACAGCTCATCATCGATGTCGTGCCGGGCCGCGGCGGCATGTTCTCGCTCGACAATGGGCGGGAGAAGCGATTTCTGACCCGCTCGCGCCTGTTCGGCGGTGGCGAGGCCTGCGCAATCCCGGACGTCAGCCGCTCGCCCGCGCAATAGGCTGTCGATAACTATTCTTGTGCGGCATGCAACTTCTAGCGAAGCCTTCGCGCTGACGCATATCCTGGGTTATTCAAACCTTAACTAACTTCCGGTAGTAATTGAATCATCGACTATCGCATGAGGCATAGAGCTTTGCGTCTGGCTTCCATGAGGGAGAGGCTGTGGCGCTTGAGGGATAAGCGATGACATCGATTTCAAATGTGTCTTCGGCTGCTTTGGCCATTCTCCAGCAATTGAATAAGGGCACGACAATATCGGAGCAGCCTCCATCCGCCGCCGATAGCCTCATTGCGGTGGCGACCGGCCAAGTGAATAACGTGACCGTTTCCAAGCAGCCCACTCAGGCCCAGTCGAAAGTTTCGGAAGCCATGTTCAGCATGAGCAAGGACAGCATTGCGAAGCAGAAGCTTGATCTTATCGAGCGGACAGGCAGGGCTCTGGGGGTCGAGCGAAGCGACTATTCCTCCATGGACGAGTTCGTTGCAGCGATGAAAAAGGTCTATGGCGAGATAAAGGTGCAGGCTGGCGGCATGGGGGCGTTGCATGCGCTGGAAAGGCAGCTCGGCCTCGACAAACTTGGCTTGACGATCGAAGACGTTATCGAGAGCGCTCAAGATGGCGACAGCAACGACAAGGTCACGAAAGCCCTCGAAAGACGGGCGAAGAAAGAAAAGAACGAGGAGAGCGGAACCGGAGCGGATCAAGCTATCCAGATCGATGCGGCTGCTGCCAATCTCTACGGCCTGCTTTCGTTCAACTGACGCGGTTTGTCAGTCGCGGAATCGAGTTCTGGCGGTTCCGTCAGACGACTTTTGACGAGATCGGCTGCAGCATCCGCCGCAGTTTCCAAGTAACTCGGATCGCGATGAAGCAGCACCACGGCAAATGAACCGTCGAGGAGCAACATGATCTGGCGCGCGAGCGGCAGGGCATCATTGCCGGCTCCGGCTTCCATGAAGGTTGAAGCAAGCCAATCCTCGACGCGCTTCTTATGGGCACGGGCGGCCAGCAGAGCCGGATGGCCGGGAAGGTTGATGAGCTCGACCGAGGTGCGCAGGAAGCCGCAGCCCTTCCATTTGGCGCTGCGCGCCGATTGTGCCAGATGGCGAAAAATGCCGGCAACCTTCTCGGCTGTATCGCCTTTCGTTTCCTCGAACCAGCGTTTGAAGAGGACGAGGTTCGGCTCGTCGCGCGCCTGCAGATGGGCGGCGATCAGGTCGTCCTTGCTGCGGAAATGATAGTAGAGGGTACGCTTGGTGATGCCTGCCTTTTCGGCAATGGCATCGACGCTGATCGCGCGGATCCCATCGCGATGGAAAAGTTTTCCGGCCGCCTGAAGAATACGTTCGCGCGTCGGCTGCGAGCTGTCTTTCATGACTCAATGTATACCGGGTAGTGAATATACACAATGCGGCGGTGGCCTCATCCTCCGTCCCATGAACGAGCAACACATTCCATCATCCTCGGGGCCGCGCAGCACGCAGATTTCCATTTCATGTGCCGACGGCGTCGTTCTCGGAGGTCATCTCTGGCTGGCGAAGACGGCTAAGCCGGAAGGCAGCGTGATCATCAACCCGGCCACGGGCGTGCTTGCGCGCTACTATCACCGCTACGCGCAATTTTTGGCTCGACATGGGTTCGATGTCCTGACCTATGATTATCGCGGTATCGGACTATCGCGGCCGCAACGGCTGCGTGGATCCCGCTATCGCTGGCGGGATTGGGGTGAGCGGGATTTCGATGCCGCACTGCAATGGATGGCTGGCCATCGTCGCAGCGACCTACTGATGGTGGTCGGCCATAGCGTCGGCGGTTTCCTGCCGGGACTGGCCGAACATGCACCTATGATGGACAGGATGCTGACAGTCGGCGCCCAATATGCCTGGTGGGGCGATTACATGCCGCACCGCCGCGCCGCCCTCTTTTTCAAATGGCATGTCGCCATGCCCGCAATCACTGCGCTCTATGGCTATTTTCCCGGTCGTCGGCTTGGCTGGCTGGAGGATCTGCCGAAGGGCGTAGCAAATGAGTGGGGCTTTCGTGGCCCCCGGTTCGAGCGCAGCCATCCAGCGGCGGAGAGGCAGGATGCTCTTCGGCGAATGGCCGCGGTCCGGGCGCCGATCCTCGCGATTGCGGTTTCGGACGATGAACTCGGCACGGTGCCGGCGGTTCGCCGCACGCTGAACTATTATACGGGTGCGCAATCCATCCTGGTGCATCTGCATCCTATTGACCTTGGCCGCGATAGGATCGGTCATTTCGGCCTGTTTCACGATAGCTACAAGGAGAGCTTCTGGATCGACACGCTGTCGTGGCTTCGCGAAGGCCGCAATCCCTGGTCGGTCTCGGCGTGAAACCGGAAGGTTAGGCCCGCCTCAGGGCTGTCGCTTTGCGCGGCTGCCTGTATTGCATAGGCTGATCGTCTCGGATAGACGCCATTTTCAGATCATGATTGAGATGGAAGCCAGGCATTTGTCGGCTCCGGAAGATTTGAAAAAAAGGTGAAGTGGAGTTTGGAATGACCGGCCAAAATGACGAATATGTCTATGACGAAGTGACTGGCGAGTGGCGGCCCGCCGCTGAGATGGCTGCCGCAGCTCCCGCAACGGGCCTCATCGTACATGATGCAAGCGGCAACGTGCTTGCCGACGGCGACTCCGTTACCCTCATCAAGGATCTGAAAGTAAAAGGCGCCAACCAGACCTTGAAGCAGGGCACGGTTATCAAGTCCATTCGACTGACCGACAATCCTGAAGAAGTCGATTGCCGTTACGACGGGATCAAGGGTTTGGTTCTCCGCACCGAGTTCATACGCAAGCGTTAGACTATGGTGCGGGACGAATTGTTCCTCCCGTGCCACGCGGTTGCAAAATTGAACGATATCGCGCCGATTATCCGGATTTCCGAATTGTAAAATTGTAAATTGGTGCTTATCTCCCTTGCTTGATGCACTTACATGATGTGAAAAGTTATGTAGCGGCTGCAGGCCGGCTGGGGGATTATGCATGCATCTCGAAGACTATGCCGCACTCGGCCGCTCGGAGTTGCGCGTCAGTCCGCTTGCGCTCGGAACCATGACTTTCGATAGGGGCGGCGCCTGGCCATCCCGTGAAAACCAGCCTGCTGCAGTTCTGGCGCGTTATCTCGAACTCGGTGGCAACTACCTCGATACCGGCAATGGAGCGGTCAAAGCGGGCGGCCAGACGGTTGTCGGCACCTATATCGCCCAGAACTCGATCAGACGTGGCGATCTTGTCATTGCTGGCAAATTCAATGTCGAATGGGATGGTGAAACCCCTGGCCGCAAGGCCGTGATAGCCGGTTTCGAGCAGGCCCTGCGACGGCTGCGCACCGATTACCTCGACCTCTATTGGCTTAATAATTGGGACATCCAGGCGCCCCTGGAAGACATACTGGCGGCGCTCCACGATCTCGTTCAGTCCGGAAAATTGCGTTACTTCGGCATTTCCGATGCCCCTGCCTGGAAGGTGGCGCATGCGCACCTCCTGGCGCAATCCCACGGCTGGGCTCGGTTCATCGGTCTGCAGATCGAATATTCGCTTGCAGCAAGGCTGTTTGAAAACGAACTCATTCCGCTGGCAACGGGATTGGGGCTTGGCGTCGTCTCGCATTCCCCCTTGAGTGGCGGTCTCATCAGCGGCAAATATAAGCCTGCCAATAATGCGGGCATGAGACGGGGGCATGCGGCGCAATTGGCGCAAAGGCCCGATGAGCAGGATCTTGAAATCGTGGACGCCTTATTCCGCGTCGCCGACGAACTAGGTACGACGACCGCACGCGTGGCTCTTGCCTGGGCAATGGGACGCCTTGGCGTATCTTCGACGATTATCGGCGTCCATACGCTGGAACAACTCAATGAGGATATCGGCGCACTCGATGTCCAGCTTTCGCCCGAGCAGACGGCGACACTGGATGCGCTTACGATTCCCAATCCCGTCATGACCCTGCCGCTGCCGTTGCACAACGCCGCGCCCCTGTGCTGCGTCGATTGAGCTGCAGCCTGCAAGCGATGCATTGCAGCCGGTGTCTGAAGCTTCCAATTGCGCCCGCAAGCATGGCACCGGAGCAAGAGGACGATCCGATCTGCGGAGGAGTAGCCGCTAGAAGCGTTGCCGATTGCCACATGATCATTATTCAATTTCACGAGTGCATGTTTGAGACGTGATCGTAATGAAATCGCATTACTTCAAATGTTGGCGCTGTGCTTACTTTCGATAGTACTTAAAGTAATTTCATTAATATTGACGCCTTACGGTAGCGGTTCGATAGCGCAGCCGCTGGTTACCGATGTCAGAAGCAGGAAGACCGACCTATATTCCGGCCCTTGATGGATGGCGTGGACTTGCCGTCCTTCTGGTATTGATGGGCCATTTCGGCGGCGACGAGTACCTGCCCGGTCTTGGATCCGCCGGTGTGGATCTATTTTTCGTGCTCTCCGGACGCCTTATGGCCGAGATCCTTTTCGTCAGGGAGATGCCTTTGGGCACTTTCTTCCTTCGGCGTTTCAGCCGCGTCTATCCAACTTTGTTCATATTTGTTTTGGTGAATACGGCGATCTTCTCGTCAACGTCGCTTGCGCCCGAGCTTGCGGCCGTCCTCGCCGCGCTTTCTTTCACGTTGAACTATTTCATAATTACCAGTCACACCTTCATCTCGATATTCGATCACATTTGGTCACTATGCGTCGAAGAGCACAGTTACCTCCTGCTTGGGCTGCTAGCCTTTTCATTGCGTGGCGCCGGTAACAGCTTCGTGGGATTTTCCCTCTTGCTGCTTGGTCTTACCGCACTTGCCACCGGCATTTTGCAATATGACGTTTATGGGCAAAATCCATTTATCGTTTTTTGGTCGAGCCAGGTGGCGGCGGCGCCAATTTTAATTTCAGCCGCGTTGTTCCTACTGATGGGACAGCGAGGCCGCGGATCACCCCTGGAATGGCTGGTACCTTTGATATTTTTCTGCGGCTTGGCTGCGCGCTTGTTCGCCGATGTCGCCTGGCTGTTTTTCGGCGTTAAAACCCTGTTGCTGGCGATCAGCGTGTGTTCGATCGAAAGTGCTACTCGCTTTTCCAGGCTTTTATTTGAAGGCTCCTTTATCCGGCAACTTGGGCGGATGTCGTTCTCAATCTATCTATGGCAGCAGCCATTTTACGTGCTGGCTCGGCAAGGTCGCTTGGCCGAACTGCCTGCGCTGCTCACAGCCATATGCCTTGGGTTGCTTAGCTACTATCTGATCGAGCAGCCCGCACGCACGGGATTGAATGCGTGGTTCGAAAGAAGCAAACGGCCAAATGCCGTTTCTGAAGGCGGTTGAAAAAGGGCGCGATCACCTTTGATCGCGCCCGATATTTTCAGTATCAAGCGATGTCGAAGCGGTCGGCGTTCATGACCTTGGTCCAAGCCGCGACGAAGTCCTGGACGAACTTCTTCTCGGCATCGGACTGGCCGTAGACTTCAGCGATCGCACGCAGTTGCGAGTTGGAGCCGAAAACGAGATCGACGCGCGTCGCGGTCCACTTCACGTCGCCGGTTGCGCGGTCGCGGCCTTCGAAGACGTCCTTGGCATCCGAAACGGCCTTCCACTCCGTGCCCATGTCGAGCAAGTTCACGAAGAAGTCGTTGGTCAAGGTTTCCGGACGCTTGGTGAAGACGCCGTGCTGGCTCTGGCCGACATTGGCATTCAGCACACGCAGGCCGCCGATGAGGGCGGTCATTTCCGGAGCCGTCAGCGTCAGCAGCTGCGCCTTATCGATCAGAAGCTCTTCGGAAGAGACGGTGTAGGCCTGCCGCTGATAGTTGCGGAAGCCGTCGACGATCGGCTCGAGAACGGCGAAGGCCTCGACATCGGTCTGTTCCTGCGACGCATCGGTGCGGCCGGGAGCGAAGGGTACAACCACGTCATGGCCGGCCTTCTTCGCAGCCTGTTCGATAGCGACCGAGCCGCCGAGAACGATCAGATCGGCAATCGATACAATCTTGCCGCCGGTCTGGGCATCGTTGAACTTCTTCTGGATGCCTTCGAGCGTTGCCAGAACGGAAGCGAGCTGGGCCGGCTGGTTGGCCTCCCAGTCCTTCTGTGGAGCAAGACGGACGCGAGCGCCGTTTGCACCGCCGCGCTTGTCTGAGCCGCGGAAGGTCGAAGCCGAAGCCCAGGCCGTCGAAACCAGCTGCGGGATGGTGAGACCCGATGCAGCAATCTCGGCCTTGAGGGCGGCGACATCGCTGGGTTCGATCGATGCGGGACCGGCAGCCGGGATCGGATCCTGCCAGATGAGCTCTTCGCTCGGCACTTCCGGGCCGAGATAACGGACGCGCGGCCCCATATCGCGATGGGTCAGCTTGAACCAGGCGCGGGCGAAGGCATCGGCGAACTCATCCGGATTTTCAAAGAAGCGGCGGGAAATCTTCTCATAAGCCGGATCGAAGCGCAGGGCGAGGTCGGTGGTCAGCATGGCAGGAGCGTGACGCTTGGACTTGTCGTGCGCGTCCGGGATCGAGCCGGCGCCAGCGCCATGCTTCGGCACCCACTGATGCGCGCCGGCCGGGCTTTTCGTCAGTTCCCATTCATAGCCGAACAGATTCCAGAAGAAATTGTTGCTCCACTTGGTCGGCGTCGAGGTCCAGGTGACTTCGAGGCCGCTGCCGATCGTGTCGCCGCCCTTGCCAGTGCCGAAGCTGTTCTTCCAGCCGAGGCCCTGTTCTTCGATGCCGGCTGCTTCCGGCTCGGGGCCGACATGGGCTGCGTCACCGGCACCATGGGTCTTGCCGAAGGTATGGCCGCCGGCAATGAGGGCGACGGTTTCTTCGTCGTTCATTGCCATGCGGGCGAAGGTTTCGCGGATGTCGCGAGCGGCTGCGAGCGGGTCCGGATTGCCGTTCGGTCCCTCAGGATTGACGTAGATGAGACCCATCTGCACAGCTGCGAGCGGGTTTTCCAGATCGCGATCGCCGCTGTAGCGCTTGTCGCCGAGCCACGTGTCTTCCGCGCCCCAGTAAATGTCTTCTTCCGGCTCCCAGACATCTTCGCGACCGCCGCCGAAGCCGAAGGTCTTGAAGCCCATGGATTCCAGCGCGACGTTACCGGTCAGGACCAGCAGGTCGGCCCAGGAGATGTTGTTGCCGTATTTCTGCTTGATAGGCCAAAGGAGACGGCGAGCCTTGTCGAGGTTGACGTTATCCGGCCAGCTGTTGAGCGGAGCGAAACGCTGCGTGCCGGAGGAGGCGCCGCCGCGGCCGTCGCCCGTGCGGTAGGTGCCGGCGCTATGCCAGGCCATGCGGATGAAGAGCGGACCGTAGTGACCGAAGTCGGCCGGCCACCACTCCTGCGAATCCGTCATAAGGGCGGTGAGGTCCTTCTTCAGGGCCTCCAGATCGAGTTTCTTGAACTCTTCGGCGTAGTTGAATGCCTTGCCCAGCGGGCTGGACAGCGCGGAGTTCTGATGAAGGATCTTGAGGTTCAGCTGATTCGGCCACCAGTCCCGGTTCGAACGTGCGGAAACGCTCGTGTTTCCATGCGGAAACGGACATTTGCCGGCAGTTTCGACTTTTGTATCCATGATACTCTCCCTTACGATGATTTGATTTGTGACGACCGGAGAAGGAGCTTTGCCAGCCCGCCGGGAAACGGCCCGGTTCCAAAACTGGTATGGCAGCGACATGTCAGACGCATGAATCTCTCGTCATTCTGGCCTCGCGTGAAACGGAGACGTGGAAGCAGGCAAAGCTTGGGTCCCTGCCTTCCGACCGGTCCGTGCATCGATGAGCTGAACGCAGTCAATGCTCTCGATATGAGCTTCGTATGACAGGCGGCCGCATCTCATCTTTGCCGCGGCACTATAGCCAAGGCTTTCCATTAATTTAAGTTGGATTTCCTGATTGACGCGATAAGATGCGCTTATGGCAAACTTCACGCTCAAACAGCTTCGCTATTTCGAAGCGCTGGCTCGGCTCGGCCACTTCGGACGTGCCGCCGATCTATGCGCGATCTCTCAGCCCGCCTTGTCGATGCAGATCAAGGAGCTGGAGCAGCAGCTCGGTACGGACCTCTTCGAAAGAGGCGCGAGACAGGTCCGGCTGACCAATTTCGGCGAGGCCTTCGCGATCCGCGTCCGCGACATCCTGCGCTCTGTCGATGAGCTGGGAGATCTTGCCCGCGCGTCGCGCGATCAGCCTGTGGGACGTTTGCGCATCGGCATCATCCCCACGGTCGCGCCCTATCTGCTGCCGAGCATCATCGGCAATCTCTCCCGCATCTATGACGGTCTGGATATCCATGTGCGCGAGACTTTGACGTCGAAGCTGGTCGAGGAGCTGGAGGAGGGGAGGCTGGATACGGCGATTGTCGCTCTGCCCGTCTCCGAGACATCTCTGACGGAGGTGCCGCTGTTTGCGGAAAACTTCGTGTTGGTGCGACCGAGCGAGGACGAGGGCAAGCCGGTGCCCAATCGGGAAGCGCTTCGCGAAATGCGGCTGCTGCTGTTGGAAGAGGGGCATTGTTTCCGCGACCAGGCTCTTTCCTTCTGCAACATCCATTCAGCCTTGCCGCGCGAGCTGATGGACGGCAGCTCACTGTCGACGCTGGTGCAGATGGTCAGCGCCGGCATCGGCGTCACTTTGATACCGGAGATGGCGGTCGCGGTGGAAACTCGTTCCGCCTCGGTGTCGACGGTGCGCTTCCAAAGCCCGCAGCCGTCGCGCACCATCGGCATGATCTGGCGCAGGACGAGCCCTCTCGCCAAGCAGCTCCTGCAGATTTCTGAAGTAGTCCGTGAGGCTGCCGACGCCATGCGCGAGCAACATGATTCGATCGGACGCGCGCAGGATCTGGAGTTTGATGGGCGATTGCAACCGTCGGCTGCTCGCCACCCCGGCTTTGCTGGCATCAATGACCCCGCTTCGCCGCGGTAAGCTCCCATCGCGCATTAACGCTGTTGGAATCTTTTCCACAGAAGCCGATATTTCAAACGATTGAAAATATTTTAATCGTTTAAATAGTTTAATGCCTTGATTTACAAAGAAACTCCTCCATGTCATGCCAGTAACGCATGGCGATGGAGGTCGTGATGCAAGAGTTTGAAAACGTAAGAAATGAAATTCCTACGTATGTGATTGACCGCCTCGAAAATGAATGGCGGGTAATGCAGACTCAGAATGGGCAGCTGGAAGCCGGGTTGGGGACTGAAACGCCTGCAAATACAGCGCCTGCAACGGGCGATAGTCTCGGATCCTTCGATAAGTAGTATTTATAAAGGCAGGAATCGCACTGCACCGCGGGTCTAGAGCAATTCCGCTTTTCTTCGAATCGCGAAAATGCTCTATCTCCTTGTTATTACGCCGTTCCGAACGCAAAACCGCTTCGCACTTTTGCTGGAACTGCTCTCGCGGCGCTATTGAAAGCATCGCATTCCGCTTTTTTCCATGACATCCAGAAAACGGATCAGCCCCGGCTTGTTGCCAGGGCTGCTGTTTATCGTGGCGTCGCCAGCGCCGCCTTGCGATCCATATAGGAACCGGTTCAGGCGTCGAGATAACGCTCGGTCAGACGCGCCCACATAGCGGCACCGACGGTGAGGCTTTCATCGGCGAAATCATACTTGGCGCTGTGGAGGATGGCCGAGTTCACGCCGTTGCCGAGGCGCAGGAAGCTGCCGGGCTTATGCTCCAGGTAATGCGAGAAATCCTCGCTGCCGGGGATAAGGCCGCAAGTGGTGACCTTCTCAGCGCCGACAAGTTCCTCGGCGACCATCCGCGCGAATTCCGTCTCCTTCTCCGAGTTGACGACAACCGGATGGCCATGCACGTAGTCGATCTCGGCGCTCGCGCCGTAGCCATCCGCGATGGATGCCGTCAGCTTGCGAATGCGCGCCTCGAGCAGCTCACGCACCTTCGGATCGAAGGAGCGGACCGTGAGCAGCATCTTTGCGCTCTCCGGAATGACGTTCGATACTTCGCCGGCATGGATGGCACCAACGGTCACGACTGCTGTCTGCGTCGGGTCGACGCTGCGGGCAACGATCGTCTGCAGACTGACGACGAGGTTGCAGGCGACGACGACGGGATCCACGGTCAGATGGGGACGCGAGGCGTGACCGCCTTTGCCTATGATGGTAATCTCAACTGTGTCGGCGGCCGCCATCAGCGGGCCGGAGCGCAATAGCCAGGTGCCTTCCGCAGCACCCGGATGATTATGCAGCCCGTAAATGACGTCGAAGGGAAAGCGTTCGAACAGGCCATCCTTGATCATTGCGGGAGCGCCGCTGACAGCGCCCGCCTCTTCGGCCGGCTGGAAGATCAGGTTTACGGTGCCGTTGAAGCGGCGGGTGCGGGCGAGATATTCGGCCGCCCCCAGCAATATGGTGGTGTGGCCGTCGTGGCCGCAGGCATGCATCTTGCCCGGCACTTTGCTGGCATAGGAATGGCCGGTCTGCTCGGTGATCGGCAGGGCGTCCATGTCGGCGCGGATCGCGATGCTCTTCTTGCCGGCTCCAACAGTCATGCGCGCGACGACGCCATGACCGCCGACATTGCGCGTCACCTCATAGCCCCAGGCTTCCAGCTTCTCGGCAACGAAACGCGCCGTTTCAGCCTCTTCGAAGGAGAGTTCGGGATTGGCGTGCAGATGCTGGCGGATGCCGGTCAGTTCGGCCTTCATCGGCTCGAGGTCCGAGAGCCGGGCGAAATCGTTGTCGAGGGTCATGGCTATTCCAATGGTTCGCTTGAGCCGCCATCCGCCATAAAGCGTGCAGGCCTCGCTGATGATGATACTGCCGCGCTAGATGAAGCGCGACAGGAAGCTTCTGGTGCGCGGATGCTGCGGATTGCCGATCACATCATCCGGCTTGCCCTGTTCGACGATCTTGCCGCCATCCATGAAGACGACGCGATCAGCCGCTTCGCGGGCAAAGCCGATCTCATGGGTGACGACGATCATCGTCAGGCCCTGTTTTGCAAGGTCGCGCATGGTGGCAAGCACCTCGCCGACCAGTTCCGGATCGAGTGCCGAGGTCGGCTCGTCGAAGAGCATCAGCTTCGGCTTGATCGCTAACGCTCTCGCAATCGCGACGCGCTGCTGCTGCCCACCGGAGAGTTGCCGGGGGTAGTTGTGAGTCTTGGCCGACAAGCCAACGCGGTCGAGCAATGCCAGCGCATTCTCGGTTGCCTGCTTGCGGCTTTCGCCATGAATGCCGATCGGCGCTTCGATGACGTTCTGCAGCGCCGTCATATGCGGATAGAGGTTGAACTGCTGGAACACCATGCCGATCTTGCGCCGCTGCAGCGCGATCGCATGGTTTGACAATTTGACCAGCCGGCCCTTGTTCAGCCGATAGCCGATCTGCTCGCCATCCACTTCGATCGAGCCGCGATTGATCGATTCCAGATGGTTGATGCAGCGCAGGAAGGTCGACTTACCGGAACCGGAAGGGCCGAGGATGACGACCACTTCACCGGGCGTCACGTCGAGATCGATGCCTTTTAGCACTTCGAGATGTTCGAAAGATTTGTGGACGTCGCGCGCCTGCACCAGGGGGCTGACGCCGACGACTGGGTTTATGGAAGCGTTCATTGGCCTGCCTCCTGCGCCGGCGCGAGCGTGCTGTCCGTTGCCACCTTCGTCCCACTGGTGCGGCGGTCGGCGCGGCTATAGTAGCGCTCGATATAGCTCTGGGCGATATTCAGCACCGAAGTGATCAGCAGATACCATATGACGGCGACCAGCAGCATCGGGACGACCTCAAAGGTGCGGTTGTAGATCGACTGCACGGAGTAGAGCAGGTCGGCCATGGCGATGACGCTGACGAGCGAGGTCGCCTTGATCATGCTGATCAACTGGTTGCCGGTTGGCGGCACGATAGAGCGCATGGCCTGGGGGATGATGATGCGGCGCAGAGCCCGGCTTCGGGTCATGCCGAAGGCTTCGGCGGTCTCGAACTGGCCTCTGTCGACCGAAAGCAGGCCGCCGCGGATGATTTCGGCCATATAGGCGGCCTCGTTCAGAGCAAGGCCGGCGATCGCCGCCGTCATCGGGCTGATGACGGAATTGGTATCCCAGCTGACGAAGGTCGGGCCGAAGGGAATGCCGATCGATAGTGTCGGGAAGAGCGTCGAGAGATTGTACCAGAAGATCAGCTGCACGAGCAGCGGCGTGCCGCGGAAGAACCAGATGAACAGCGAGGCGAGCGTGCTTGCCAGCGTATCCTTCGACATGCGGGCAATCGCCAGCAGCAGGCCGAAGACGATGCCGAGTGCCATGGCGATGACGGTCAGGCCGAGCGAGACATAGAGGCCGCTGATGACGACGGGGTCGAAGAAATACTGGGCGACGACATGCCAGCCGAAATTCTCGTTGTGGGCGACAGACCAGGCCCAATAGGCCGCGATCGCAAGGGTAACGATCCAGGCCGCCACACGACCCTTCGGGAACGGTGTGTGGGCATTCGCCACATCCCGCTCCGCCGCATCGCCTGATGGCGATGCGATATCTCTGGCACTCGTGCTCATTTCGGCAACTTCCCGCCGAGATTGATACCGGGTTCCTTGATCATGTTGTTCTCAAGGCCCCATTTCTTCATGATGGCGGCGTAAGTGCCATTGTCCATGAGAAGTTCGACGGCATCCTTCAGAATTGGGCCGAGCGGCGAGCCTTTCGGCACGACGGCGCCCTGATAGAGATCCTCGAAACCATTCTTCTGGCCGACGCCCGTCAGTTCGAGCTGGCCGTTCGCCTGCGAGACGAAATAGGTGAGCGGCGCCTGCGAGGAGAAGAAGGCGTCGGAGCGCTTGGAGCGGACAGCAAGTATCGAGCTCGGCTGGTCGGTGAAGGACTGGACTTCGATCGCGCCCTTGCCGTCAGTCTTGCATTTTTCCGCCTGGACCTGGATGACCTTTTCGGCCGAGCCGCCGGC
This sequence comes from Rhizobium tropici CIAT 899, assembly GCF_000330885.1. Taxonomy (NCBI): domain Bacteria; kingdom Pseudomonadati; phylum Pseudomonadota; class Alphaproteobacteria; order Hyphomicrobiales; family Rhizobiaceae; genus Martinezella; species Martinezella tropici. Next base: position 1,439,416 of record NC_020062.1, on the reverse strand, counting down.
CATGACGGCAATGCGCTGGCCGCAGGCGCTATCGAGCGAGGTGATGCCCTTCGGGTTGCCCTTCTGGACGGCGAAGACGACGAATTCCTGTACCCAGTCGACGAAATCATTGGCCTCCTCGCGGCTCTTGAAATCGCCGATCGGTCCGAAGGCGAATTGATAGCGGCCGGAATTGATGCCGGCGAGAATGGCAGGCAGGCCGCTGACGCTTTCATGCTCGATCTTCACGCCGAGCACCTCGCCGATCGCGTCGGTCAGATCGGCGCTGGCGCCGGTCAGCTTGGTGCCGGTAACGATTTCATAGGGAGGGAAAGAGCCGTTGTTGACGGAGATCATCTTGCCCGATGTGCGGATGGCTTCCGGCAGCTTGGCCTGCAGATCCTTGTTGACCGAAAGTTTCGGCGGGCTCGCATCCTCGGCGAAGGCGGCACCCGACATCATCAGGCTTGCCAGGGCGAGATAGGTCATTTTCTTCAGCGACATGTTCATTCCCCTTTTTGCTTTGCGTCTCTGATTTTTCAGTCGGTGGTCAGGCAGCGCTCGTCCGGCTGCCGTCGACGTCGAACGGGAAGAGTTCCTCCGGCGTCAGGAGCCGCGGCAGGATACCCTGCACATGCAGTTCCCCGGCGAAATCCGCGATCATCTTGCGGTTGGCGGCAAAGCCGCTCGCATCCCAATCTTCCGGCAGCTCGGCTGCCGATTTCAACAGCTCATCGAGCATGAAGGGCGTGGTGTCGGCATATTTGCGCCGCTTGCTGAGCCAGACACGTTGCGATTCATCGATCAGCGCGCTCAGTTCGGCCATGACCCAGGGGTGCTCGGCGACAAACTCCGCCTTGAAACCAATCAGGTGCATACCCGGTACATAGCCCACATCGGCAAAATAGCGATGCTCGGCGGCGCGGAAATCCGGCAGCAGCTGGCGGAAGCCGGAGTTGCCGGCGAAATAGCCGTCCGGCATGAAGGGCGTGAAGATTGCGTCAAGCAGCCCTTCTTTCAGCAGCTCCACCATCGGCCTTTCGCCGGGTGCCGCCTCGATGCGGCCGGGACGGCCGAAGCCATCCAGGCGGTCGGTGATCGGATGCGCTTCCGTGAGGCGACCGGCATACCACATGGCATCTTCGACGCCGACACCTTCGCGACGCAGCGCTGCCCGCGTCCAGGTATTGCCGGAATCGCGCCAGCCGGTGACGCCGATACGCTTGCCGGCCAATTGGGCGAAGCTCGTGATCGGGCTGTCCTTGGTGGTGATGACGCAGCGGTGGCGGAAGCCGCGCATGATGAAGTTCGGAATGCCGATTACGCTCTCGTCGCCATCGATACGCATTTGGGTATAGCGGCTGAAAGAGGTTTCGGCGGCATCATAGGCGTCGCTCTTGCCGACATGCGAGATCAGCGTGCCGACCCGGTCCACCCTAATGTCGAGTTTCGGGGAGGAGACATCGCCCAAGACCAGGGGGGTCATGTAGTCCCAGTCACGAAGGGCAAGGCGGAGAGTAAGGGGCATGAAATTCACTCGCGGGAAAACTTGTTTTCTCAACGAGTAAATGTTCAATATAAGTCGATCAAATGTTATTACGTTATTGAACATTAAAAATGGTGTAAAAATGAGCGAAGATCGGGATGCAAAATGGTTTGCCTCAAAATTGAGCGATCGGACCATCCGTGGCATCGCGCTTGAAACGAGCGCGCTCATTCGCGCCGGCGCCCTGCCTGTTGGCACCAAACTGCCGCCGATCCGCGACCTCGCCTTTGTCCTTGGCGTGAGCCCGGCAACCCTGTCGGAAGCCTGGAGCGAACTCAGACGTCAGAAGATCATCAGCGGACGCGGCAGGAATGGCACATGGGTCAGCGGCGACCGCTTCGTCGCCAAGCCGGCGCGGCTGGCAAGTGTCGGCGACTACGGTTCCGACGCCCTCAATCTAACGGCAGCCGTTCCCGATGTCCGGCTGTTGCCAAAGCTGGAAGCGGCGATGGCTTATGGCGCCTCGGCGGAAAATCTCAACAGCTATGAGCGCAGCCGGATCCTGCCGGAGCTGGAGGAGCAGGTCAGGAAGACGTGGCCTTACGAGCCGGAGGCGTTTCTGGCGACCAATGGCGGCTATAATGCCGTCTACACCCTGATCAACGCCCTCGTCATGCCGGGTGCTGCCGTTGCGATCGAAGATCCGACGGGCATGCGGCTTCTCGATATTCTCGAGGATCGGGGCGCCCGCATCATTCCGGTGAAATGCGACGAGGAGGGGCCGCTGTCGGCCTCGCTGGAGGAAGCGCTAAAATATCGCCCGGTTGCGTTCATCTTCCAGCCGCGCATCCATTCCGTCACCGGCCAGAGCGTGAGCCCGGCGCGCATGGCAAGCCTCGCGGAGATCCTTCGCGACAAGGACACGCTGATCGTCGAGGACGATGGCATTGCCGATATCTCGACGGCACCACGTCATTCGATGGGGCATCTCTTTCCGGATCGGGTCATCCATATTCTGTCTTACTCGAAGACGCACGGGCCGGACCTGCGCCTCGCCGTATTGTCGAGCTCACGGGCGATCATCGATCAGATCCAGTCCTATCGCAGCTTCAGTTCCGGCTGGACCAGCCGTATTCTGCAGGCGGCGGCTGCCTGGCTGCTGCGCGATCCGGCGACGGCATCGTGCCTGGATCATGCCCGCAGGACCTATCGGGAACGCCGCGCAGGCCTCATCGATGCGCTTCGCGAGCGCGGCGTCGATGCGTGGCATGGAGAGGGACTATGTGCCTGGGTGCCGGTCTCGTCGGAGCCCTTCGCAATGGTGACGCTTGCCGCTCGGGGCATTGCCGTGCATCCCGGTGCAAAATTCTCGATCCTGCCCAGCAGCCACTTGCGCGTTGCGACGGCCAATCTTTCGGAGCGGTGTGACGAGGTCGCAGATGCCATCGCACTTGCCGCCGTCCACACGTGATCTCCGGAGACAGTCAGCCGCGTTGGCTGGCTTCGATGCCTTTGTGAGCGCCTTTCGAGGCGCCGATATAGCGAACCAGGATTTCAGCAAGCTTGGCAGAGACGAACGCGATGATGGAAATCGCGACGAGATAGATCGCGATGTAGACGGCCTGCGGTAAGTGGGTATCGCGCATCAGATGCCCGTAAATCTCAGTGAAGCCGCGATGGCACATATAGATGGGATAGGAGAGATAGCCGAGAAAGATGCCGAGCCGTTGCAGCCTCTCTGGCAGTTCCAGCATCGTGCCGGCAAGGACGATGAGCGGCGAGATCAGGATGCAGAAAACAAGCGCATATTTCAGCGAATATGTGGGGAGAAACAGCAAGATTAAGATCACCGCAATGGGCAGCAGGGCGGCATAGCTGTTCATGGTCCAGCCAATCGCGGTGCTGTTTCGAAGCCGGTAGATGATCATTCCGAGCGTGAAGGAAAAGAAGACGCGGGCAAAGCCGCCGTCCACCGAGAGCCATTCCCAGCCCAGATCGAGCGATTTGTGCAGGAAGACGGAGCCGATCAGCAGCGCCAGAGATGCAGTGGCTATGAGGATCAGGCTCCGCGTCTTCAATCTGAACAGCACGAGCGCGAATATGAGATTGGCCAGCAGCTCCCAAAACAGCGACCAGGCGGGGCCATTCAGCGGATAAAGCGCCAAGATATCGCCCGCCGACCGCGTCAGAAAACTCGGCGAAGGCAGCATGAATATGGTCGTAAGGATGCTCGCGGCAAGATCGGCCCGTCCGACACCGGATGCCTGCCAGTGCAGCAGCAATTGCACAAGGCCGTAGACGCTGCCGATGAGAAAGAGCGGATAGAGACGCGCGTAGCGAGCCTTCATGAAGGCCAGCACGGTCATGCCGCTCGCGAGTTTTTCACCATAGGCCCTGGCAATCACGAAGCCGCTGAGCACGAAGAAGAAATCGACCGCGATATAGGCCGAAGGCGCATAGGGCCTGTCGAGGTGATAGACGACAACGGCGAATGCCGCCAGACCGCGCATCGCATCCAGGGCAGCATATCTGTGTCTCGTTGCATCAGCCGGCATTGATCGAAACCTCATGGGGGAAAAGGTTATGCCTTAAGCTATCCGGCGGCCCGCGCGCCGAAAAATTCGTTTCTCAAATTTCGATCGAGCGGGCGCACCCGCGAAAGGTTGCCCAGGAACTGGCGCGGACTTGTCAGCACCGACCGGTTGAGGAAATGGGTCCTGATGAGATTGGAGGATTTGCTGTGGGCGCCGGCATGGCCGACCCGATAGATCGCGCCGCGGAAGGGCAGCGAGCCGAGCGGAGAGCCGGCGTCGGCCAGCAGCTTGCCGATGCGCACGTGGCTGCCGAGCATGGATTTGATGTAATCGACCTCGGCATCCTCGAAGGTCGCCGGCAAGCGATAGAGATCGGAGCGAATGATCAGCGACGTACCGCAATAATTGGCGAAGTCGTTGTGATGCATAAGCAGCCTGCCGCCTTCGTTCCAAAGATAGCCCCGGTTGATTTTCCAGCCGTTGGCATCGGTATTTCCGGCGGCGAAATCCACGATGTTGGCGCTGACGAAATCATCGTCGTCGACGATCATGAAGAAACGGGTATCCCGCGCCGATAGCATGCCGCTCAACACGCGGCGGCCCTTGTCCAGCCGGAACGCATCATAGACCTTCTCGCGATCGGCGCCATTGATGTCATGCAGCTGGTTTGGCGGGAAGGTCACGCGCTCCGCCGTAAAATTCGGCGGCAGATCCGGAAGATCGGCGCCTTCATTGGCGACGACTACGCCGCGCCAGTTTTTGTTGGACTGCCCGGCGATCGATGCGATCGTTTGCGACAGCCGCCGTTTCAGCGCCGGCCAATCATTGGAATTGGCCTGATGGCGAACGGGAATGATGAACGTAACCAGTGTCATGAGGCGCCTTTCCGACTTGGTATTCTATCGCGAGATGGAATGAGCCTTTTCCGTCCTTGTTCGCGACGACTGCTACTGTGCCTTCGCGCGACGGCCTTGCAGCGTCGTTCGCACGAGGAAGAGGACCCTTTCTCTGCATAGGAGAAGGATGAGGGCCGAGTAGGCGAGGCCACCGACCAGGACTTCACAGATAAGGCGTTCTGCCAGGGGCTGGTTGATCAAGGCCGACGAGATTGCCAAGATGGCGACAAGCATGCCGAGATAAGCCGCGATGGGCCTCAGGAACTGACCGAAATATTCCGCGATGCTGAGGCCGATCAATCGCGACACCATCCACAGCGTCACCGGCCAGAGCATCACCACTCCGAGCATGAGACCGAAGACGACGGTTGTCACCCCATATTGGTGAAGAATGAGCACCGTGAGGATCGAGACGACATTGCGCACCAGCTGATAGTAGAACCACCAGTCGGATCTGCCCTGGCTGGTGATCAAGGAGGCCTGGATGATGCCGATACCGGCCATCAGGCCGATGACGCAGAAGAAGCGAACCGGCCAGATGGCGGCGGCCCAGTGCGGTCCGAAGATCAGCGGAATGGCATCGTCGGCGACCGCCGCAAGCCCCATGAAGGCCGGGAAAGACACCAGCGAGCAGCCGAAGGTCGCCATGAGGAAGGCTTCGCGCACCTTGTCCTTATCGTGCTGCAGCGACGAGAGCAGCACGTGGCTGACCGAATTCAGTCCGCCCGCAACGACATTGTTGAGCATCTCGTAGAGCCGCCGGGCAAAATTATAGATGCCTAGAGCGGCCGGGCTTACGAGCGTGCCGATGATCAGCTGGTCTAGATTCATGGTCTGGAGGAAGCGGTTGCCCGAGGCGAAGATGCCGTAATGCAGCAATTCGCGCAGGCTCGAGAGCTTTATCCGGAAGCCCGGCAGCCATCTTGCGCCCCAGAATGCAGCAACGCAGGCAGCAGCGGGAGCGGCGATCTGGGCAATTGCAAGCGCCCATAGCCCGAAACCGGCGAAGATCAGAGCAAGACAGATGGTCGCCGAAACGGTGGTGGCGATCGCCGTGCGGGCAGCTGCGAGATGGAAGGACATCGTGCGGCCGATCAGGGCGTTTGGCACGATGATCATCATGTCGAAGAAGATTTTCAGGCCGATGATCAGCAGCAGCTTGACGATGTCGTCATGTCCGACCCAATGGGCGAGAAACGGGGAAAGCAGAAACAGCGCGGCATAGAGGATCGCCGCGGAGGCGAAGGATAGCCAGAAGACAGTATCGAGGTGGCTGCGCCGAATGGATTTCTGCTGGATCAACGCCTCGCCGAAGGCCGTCGGGCCGAAACCGGAAGCGAAACTGACGATGGCGAAGGCGAGTGCGACCAGGCCGAAATCCTGGGGCAGAAGAAAACGCGAGGTGACGACGAAGACCAGGCTGTTGAGCGCCGTTGGGATCAACGTGTCCAGCGCCGACCAGAAGGCGCCTCTCAATGCGGCCCGCGATCGGTTCTCGCTCAGATGTTCAAAGACGACTTCATCCGCTTCGGAAGCCAGCAAACGCATACCTCGCCGTTTTTAGACCTTCGGCGAATGCCGGAAACACGGCGCCCGCCATTGCTGCTTCGCCGTCGCTCGATGAAATAGGACGGCGTGCTGGATGCATGATCTAGGCCAGCCCCCCGATTTGTCCAGGGAAAATTGTTGCATTGCAACATTGCGTTGCTGAAAGTGATGTGGCGATCAAGGCAAACGCGAAATTTGCCTCTTCAGAGCAGTGAAAAAGTACGCTTCTACTGCGCGGCGGAGCGGATCCTTGGCTCGTCCCATTCGATCTCGGCAGCTGTTTCCGCTTCTTCCTGAGGCTCGTTCATCTCGTAAAGATAGCCTTCGAGCATGTCGCAGGCGCGTTCGCTGGCGCCGATCTTTGCTTCCGTTTCGCTGATGGCGGTGGCGATCGCTTTGATGCGGGCGCGCAGCATGTGGCCGACCACGTCTTTGCCCGGACGCTTGCCTAGCCGCTCTAAATGAAGGCCGATGCGATTGGAGTGTCGCTCGAGCTCGCTCTTGCTGAAATTCGCCTTGCGAATTTCTTCCAGAAGGCTCGCGCGCATCTTGGCGACCGGATCGAAGGTACCCGGTTCCCGTTCGTCCAGCACGACCTCGGTAATGAGCTTTTCGATCGCGACCAGCGCCTGCAGGTCGACGGCATCGGTCAGTTCGACATCATAGCCGGTATCGTCGAACACCTTGCGGCGTACGGGGTCGAGAAGAAGCTCGTAGGCCTTTTGCAACCGCGCGAAAGCCTCGGTATCGCCGCCGGAATCCGGATGGGCTGCCTTCGCGCGCTTGCGATAAGCTGCCTTGATCTGCTCCTCGCCCGCATCGCGCGCAACGCCGAGAATATCGTAGGGATCAGTCACTCCAACTCCTGCCGCCGCTTATTCCTGTTTTAAGGCCTAGCCGCTGATATCGCCGGAGCGGTTTAAACTTCCCGCCCGATCGTTTCAATCGGCTCCGGCGCTATTTGTACCATCACAAAGGCAGAGTTTGGACAAAAAGAGTCAGGTGTCAAAAACGGAAAGTTTCCGCTGTGGAAGGGCGGTGTTCAGGACATAGGCCACGTGGAGACGGCGAAACAAGACAAATTCGGCCCGCTCCGTTGCTGGAAGCGGGCCGATCATTCAATGCCTCAGATTTTTTAAGCGGCCGAGAACGGCACGGCGACGAAGGTCTTGTTGCCGTCGCGCTCGATCAGGAGCAGGACGGACTTGCGGCCATCCTTACCGGCTTTGGCGACGGCCGTCTGCACCTCATGGGCGTTGCGCACCGGCTGATCGTTGACCGAGACGATGATGTCGCCGGTCTGGATGCCGGCCGCGGCGGCGGGCTTCTCCGGATTGACGCTGGCAACGACGGCGCCCTCGACGCCATGCGGCAGGTTCAACTGCTCACGCACATCCGGTGTGAGGTTGGCAAGGCCGACACCGATGCTCGGTTGGTTGGAGGGCTGGACCTTGCCGTCACCAGCGTCGTTGGCGGCCTGCTTGCTGTCGTCATTGCCGCCGATGGTGACATTGACGTCCATGCTCTTGCCGTCGCGCCACAGGGTGATGGAACGCTTGTCGCCGGGAGAGAGATCGGCGACCAGCCGCGACAAATCCTTCGGCGTCTTCACGCTCTCGTTGCCGACGGCGGTGACGATGTCGCCGCTCTTGATGCCGGCGCGTGCGGCTGGCGTGTCATCATTGACGCTGGCAACGAGCGCACCCTGGGTCTGCGAGAGGCCCATGGCATTGGCGATATCCGAGGTCACCGGCTGGATGGCGACGCCGAGATAACCGTGATCGATCGAGCCGTTCTTCTCCAGCTTCGCGACGATCGCCTTAGCCTCGGCAGAGGGAATGGCAAAGCCGACACCGACGCTGCCGCCGTTCGGCGAGTAGATGGCGGTGTTGATGCCGACGACATTGCCTTCGCGGTCGACCAGCGGTCCACCGGAATTGCCGTGGTTGATGGGAGCATCGATCTGGATGAAATCGTCATAGGGTCCGCTGTGCAGGTCGCGGCCGCGGGCCGAGACGATGCCGGCTGTGACGGTCGTGCCGATGCCGAAGGGATTGCCTATGGCGAGAATCTGGTCGCCAAGCTTCAGCTTGTCGGAGTCACCCCAGGCGATGGTGGCGAGCGGCTTCGGCGCGTTGATCTTCAGAACGGCAAGGTCGGATTTGGCATCTGCGCCCAGCAATTTGGCCGGCAGCTCCGTGCCATCATCAAGCGTCACCTTGATGTCGACGGCGTTTTGAATGACGTGGTTGTTGGTGACAATGACTCCATCCGGGCTGATGATGAAGCCGGAACCGAGCGCCATGGCGCGCTGGCTCTGCTGCTGATGCGGCATCTGCTTCGGGAAGGGGATACCCTGGTTTTCGAAGAATTGCCGGAACTGCTCGTCCATCGGCGAGTTGCTGCCGTCGGCGCTGGTATCGGTTGCCTTCATGGTGGTGGTGACGGTGACGACGGCCGGCTTGTCGGCATCGACGATCGGAGCGAAGGAGCCGCCGGGTGCGATGATGCCGGCCGGTTCGGCGGCCGAAGCGACGGTTGCGGATGTGCTGAAGGCAAAAGGTAATGCGCCGGCGCCGACAATGATAGCGGCACTGACAATGGCGGCTGTGCGATGTTTGTGGAGAAGAGAAGGCATGGCAAAAGTCCCTTGCGAGATCGTTGGCGGTTTGACGGCCCGTCCATATCGGAGACGAGCTGTGATTGGTTCCGCGTCAATTTTGCGAGCGACTTTGTTTCCCGTTTTTACTGCGGGAAGCAAAGTATAGTTTTGAATTGGCGCTTGGGGTTAATATGATCTGCTGGTAAACTTTTACAAATTAAATATTGATCATGTTTTTATTGCAAAATTTTAAGATATTACATGAATTTAATGTTTGTCGGCCGGAATTTTTCCATATTTAAAGCTGCGCTGCCGGCCAACGCTTAAGGGCTTCCGTTCCAAGCTCCGTCAGTGCGTAGATGCCGCGGTCGATGCGCTCGAACCAGCCATAGACATTATCTCTCAGAATTTGTGGGGCCTTCGGTGCCGCTTCACGCATATCCTTCGGGCGCTGCACGCCGTTTTCAATAGCGGCGGCGCAGGCAAGGGCCTGCTGGCGATAGGCGGTCATGATCGGCTTGCGGGTACTGCCGCCAAGAGCGGGGTCGCCCTTGCGCCGACGATGTTCGTCGACAAGGCGCGACCTGCGCCGTGCATTCTTGCGGGGCATCGGCGCGACGGGACTGAGGATGATATCGACTTGGTCGTTGTCCGAGACGGTGAGCATGCCGAAGCCGAGCCTTCGGCATAAATCGCGGAACCGACGATCGCCTTCGCGCCCCTTGCCCTTTGCCGAGACGCGCGCGGCGATCCAGACCTCGTCGCTGGCAGCGGCGCGATCCACCGCCTGCAGGATGAGTTCGAGGTTGAAGGTCATCTTCAGTTCGCAGATGACAACGACCGGAGGCTCGCCACCAGTCAGGCCGACGAGGTCGCAGCCGCCGATCTCGCCTTTCACCGCATAGCCGGCGGTTTCGAGGAATGACTTGATGGGGAGATAGAGCGCCGTTTCCAAATCCGCCTCCGGGCTTTGCACATCCGGGTGAGCCTAGCCGATTCGGTTAACCAGACGGTCGATAAAGACGCGGCGATAGGTAGCCAAAGCGAAAGCGCTGAGGTCGATTCGCCGGATGCCTATGCTGGCGCCCGACGACCGCCATTCTCGCCGCAATTCGCGCAGCCCTGACGTCATCGATATAGACAAGCCCAACCCATCAATAAAACAATGGCTTACTTGCCATATTCGATCTCGCGGAGAAGCTTCCATCGACATAAATAGTCGGAATTTCAATCTGATAGCTGAGGTTGTGTGCGGCGTGTTGAGGTGATTACCTGATGGAGACTTGGCTCGTACTGTCGAATTGCCAAACCTACGAACTTGCGAACTCCCTGAAGCTTCTTTCCTCTCGTTTCCATATCGATGCAATCGACATATGGGCATTCACGAAGAATATCGAGAAATACAAGCAGGAATTACCTCGTTATTTCAGGGTGCTTCTCCACCCCCGCTTTTACAGTATGGATTTCGATTTCAGTATCGCCCAGAATCTCGATTTCATCCCCTCGATCGGCTTCGATGCCTATCATCCAGATATCTGCTATGCCTTCTCGCCCGGCCCGGTCCAAGGCCCGATGGGCTTTTATCATTCCATGATCGTCCTGGCGGCGTACGAAGTCGGGTTAAGTGTAGAAACGACCCGGAAGCTCTTTCGGCGCGACGTTTTCGAACGATGCGGCTTTTTTGCACGCTGGGAAGGGGAGCGGGCGCGGCTCCTCAAGCATTTTGCCGAATATGGTCTGGATATCGCGCCCTGCTTCGCACAATGGTCGAGAGGCGAAGCCTTCATGTATTCGGTGAATCACCCGAAGATCCGCTGCATCCACGATATTGCCGGCAGCTTTTTGAAGCGGCTGGGGGTCGAGCCCATTGTCAGCGGTATCAAGCCCGTTGACGATTTTCTGAACGGAGCGTGCTATCCGGTCTATCCCGAAATTGCCGAGGCTTTTGGAACCCAGGGCTCCTACCTTTTCAAGCTGCCGGACGAGTATCGACTTATTTCCCTCGAGAGGTTCGTCGAGCTCAGCTTTGCCGCGTATTCGCGGCTTCCACCGCGATCCATTCAGGTCGAATCGACCTTTCGTGCGCGCTATGACCATGTGAAAACAGTTGTGGTGGAGGCGGCTCGATAGCCGATCGCTAAACCGGCCGGGTATCATCAGCCTGTGCCATTTCGCACGCACCGGCGGTAGTCTGCGCGAGAAAAAAGGCCGCAAAAGCGGCCTTGTTGATTTGATTTCGGTCAAGCCTTGAAATCCAGCTTGACCTCGCAAGCGCCGATCGAGGCCGGCAGGAGCGGCTTGCGGATGCGCTGGCCGAACTGCCGCTTGAAGCCGAAGACGTTGCCGATAAGGCTCTTGGTGTAGAGGCCGGGGCCGCTCGAATAGATGCGCCAGCCGCCATCGACGGCGATATCGCCCGCCTTGACGCGCGTCCATTCCGCAGAAGCCTGATAGCGGTCCTCGAAGGCCGCGTCGCTGCTGCTGAAATAGGTGTTGCGCTGGCGGAGCGACGCGTGTTCCACCCGCCCGCTGACGGCGATCGGATTTGCGAGCGCAAGCGCCGCCCATACGGCCTCCGCGTCATCGTCGAGGGCAAGGGCTTCGCAGTAGCGCAGATGCGCATGCACATACATGAGCCCGATCTCGCGACCGAAGAAGGACGAGGACTCGGCGCGGCGGAAGAGCTTTTCCGGACCACCGGAATAGGTTGCCGGCTTTTCCATCAGCCGCACACCGTCCGGGAACAATAGGTTCGCGCGGATGATCTTCATGTGGGCATGGCGCTGCTCGGGAGCGAACAGCCCGCCAATCATCGGCTGGGTCATCGCGATCAGCGAATAATGCAGGCCGGTGCGGGTATCCTCGGGATGCAGCAGCAATTCGACGCCGTCATGGCTCGGATCAAAGACGCCGTAACCGGCGACGATGCCGTCGCGCATCAGGAGCCTGTTGAAATCGGCGCGCATGGCGACGGCGGTTGCCTGAAGCGACTGCGCTTCGTCATTGCGGTTGGCAAGCGTCAGGATGTTGGCGTAGCGCACCAGCTGTTCATACAGAAGTGAAACGGTCCAGCTGCTCACCATCCAATCGCGCAAATGCGGGTCGGCTGGCTGCAGGCTGTCGTTCCAGTCGCCTTCGCCGTAGCGGATCAGGCTCGTGCCTGGCACGAAGCGGCTGCGCACGGTGTCCAGCAGTTTTTCGATGTGATCGGAGATCGTCGCGTGCTCCGATGTCAGCTGCATCGTGTCGTCGGCACGCCACGGCACCGTTTTGGCAAGGAAGGCGATGTCGCCGGTCGCCTCGATGTAATCGCAGAGCGCCTTCAGCGGCCAGACAACGATATCGCCATGCGCCTCGCCGGCACGGATATTGGCGTAGGGCTCCAGCATGAACCATTGCGGCCAGTCGCCGCGATCGCGGTACTGCTCGGAAAAGAGCGTCAAAAGAATTTGCCGGACTTCTTCGTCATGCTCGTAGGCAAGCAGGAATTCGATCGGCCCCTGGCAGACGTCGCGCGTGCCCCAGGCAGCACCCGTATATTGTTCGAGCCCATGCGGCACGCTGAGATGCACGATGGCGTCATGCGCGATCCAGGGCAGCATGACGGCTTGTGCGGCCACATCGCGGCCATCGCCTTCGATACGCGCGCCCCGCGTCACATGGCTCCAGAAGCGGCGCGCCGGCGCCAGCATCTCTTCGCTTTCGACACCCGTGGTATAGCGCGCGGCAAGCGCCTCGGCCGCCTGCGCATCGGTCATCGAGCCCGTGACGGCAAAGCGCAGTGCTTTCGTCGGGTGCGATTTCAGGGCGATGAATGGGCCATTGCGGGCGGTACTGTCGCTATAGAGCAGTTCATCGCCACCAATGGCTTCGAACGCATCCGGGGTCGAGGTGACAAGATGGTATCCAGCCTTCGGATACCGGTCCCATAGCCAGGATGGTTGCGGTTGGAAGGAGATGCGCTTGCCTGCCGTATCGACCGCGATGTTTGCCACGGCTTCATAATCGCGTTCGCCAAGCACGATTTGACCGAATACGAGGAAGCGGCAGGCGGCGCCCTCGACCGAGACGCTCCATTGCATCGCCGGGTCGTCGCCGGAGGCGATTGCCGAAACGATAATGGTGCGGCCGGGAAGACGGTAGATCCAACGTGTGTCGCTCAAGCCCATCTCGAAGGCGGCAGGCACGCCAAGCAGGCGCCAGCCATCGCCAAGATCAACGAGGATGCGCAGGCCGCTCGACCGGGTCAGATTGTAGGGATCGCGCGAGACTGAAAACAGCTTGTGGAAAGACGTGTTGCCGATGGTCAGTTGCGCGGCAAAGATGCCCTGCATCCAGCAGGTGGCGGCCAGTGTCTGGTCATCGAGCAGCATGTTCTGGCCGCTGCGGACGATCGCGCCATGGCGGCGCGCCACCAGCCGCTCCTTTTCACGCAGCACGATGTGCCTGTTGTGCGGCCCGTCGGGCACGAAGAAGGAAAGCAGCTTTCCATCGGCATGTTCTTCCAGCATACGCCGGGGGTAGAGCGCATCGAGCGCGGCTTGATCCAGATCGTCGCTTTCGGCGAGCGGCGCGTCCTGCAAGAGACTGCGCACTGGTTGTCCAGCGGATATCGTCTCCGCTGCCAGCTCACTTTGAAGCGCCGGCAGGCCATCGAGATGGGCAAGATCGGCATCGCTGGAAGCGGCCGGATGATCGGCGATGAAGAGGCCGAAGAAGGTCGTGGTCGCCTTAGCACCGGCGGCGAGCGCAAGCGGCTTCGACTGTATTGTCGGGCAGGCGACCTCGTGCTGGCGGCGCGCGCTGGGCAGGCTGGTGCCAAAGTCCGGCACCATGACGCCATCATTGCCTTTGGACGGGACGAGGAGCTGGATTGCATCGGTCGCGTAGGCCGCCGCACCTTCGAGGCAGCCCTGCGCAAGCCACGGATTTCGCCCGCCACCCTGCTTGAGGTTCTGCCTGACCATGATGACAGGGCCGAAGGCGCTGTGATCGGCAATGTGGTGATCGATATATTGTGAGGCATAGGCTTCGCTGTTCATCAGGAAGCCGCGATCGCCGAGGCCGACATCCTGAACGAGAACGAGGTCGGCCGAAAGCGTCGCATTGCTGCTGTTTTCCAGCGAAACCTGCCAGAACCATGCGGTCTTATTCGGGTGCAGCCGCAGGCTGATCGTATGCTTCACACCGGCCGTTTCGCCGCTCCAGGAAAAGCCGCTTTTGCCATGGCCGAACTGCACGGCAGCCTTTGGCCCGACGATTTCCGCAGTCGCCGGCTTGGCGCCACCGATGCGCAGATAGAGCCGGCCGATGCCGCCATAGACCGGCGAACCGAGGACCTGATTGATCATGACGCCGCCCTGCTGGTCGGCAAAGTCGATCGAAAACAGCGTGCCGTTCGGCAGGGCCGAAGCCGAAAGACCGGCGGTATTGCTGAGGGTGATGAGGCCAAGTTCTTCGCGGCGGGGCGTCTGAAAGCTGCGATTGGTGCCCGAGGACATAAGCGTGATCTCGCTGATTCATGGATCGGATGAGGGCACTAGATCACAAGGTTGCGCCCGATCATAGGAGGCAATTCGCCATTCACCAGCGCAATCTTTTGTGACGGCTTGCGGAAAATATCCGGCGCAATGCGCCGGATATTTTCCGTGAGAGAGTACCCGCTGTCAGTGGTGCGGGCGCTCCGCAACCTGATTGGCCGTGCGAAGGATCGCCGAAAGATCGGCATCGTCGAAGGCCTCCTTTGAGATGCCTTTTATCTTGAACGTCCTGCTTTCGCCGGGCGCGAGATTGACCAGCATGTCGTCGACCTCGGCATTCGGATTGATGCGATCGACGAACAGGCAGACATCGCGCAGGAGCGACTGAGCGGTGATGGTTGCGGTGATCCCGCCCGTCGTCTGGATGGTCTCGATATCAAAGCGAGGCTGGGGGTATTGCAGCTTCATGTCCTTCTCGAAGAACCACCACGCTTCCGCATCGCCGAGGCGGGCGCGCAGATATTCGTGACGCGGATCGCCCGGGGTCGCGACCTCGGTCGGGATGTCGATATCGGTATTTTCGAAGCGATCGCACAGGATGCGCCAGACGTGGTGACGGGCGAGCAGCTTACCGGTGAAATCGAAACGCTCGACCGTGAAGGGCACGCGCCAGAATAGGGTAGCATCATTGACGGCAACCGCGGCCAGGCCGTTCCCGCGCGGCTGGATGGTGAGCAGATGCGGCGCATAGCTATGCTTCAAGGCATACCAGAGCGGCTTCTTCCGGCCAGCGCCATCGATTGCCGCCCAGGAGGTGACCGGCCAGCAATCGTTGAGCTGCCAGACGATGGTGCCCATGCAGGTCGGCCGATGCGAACGCATATGGTCGATGCCGTAGCTGATCGCGCGCGCCTGGTTCAGCTGGGTGACGAAGAGCCAGTCGTCGAAATTTTGCGGGTGGGGAAACCAGCCTTCCAACCCCTGCAGAAGCTTGTCGTTGCCGCCGGTTGCCTTCTGGTGATGCATGACCGAGGGAGAGGCCGGGGCGCGATCCTTCTCGCGAATGGATTGGGCAAGGGTTGCGAAAGTCGGCGGTGCTTGCCAGCCGAATTCGGAGCAGAAGCGCGGGATATAGTTGCGGTAGGTCTCGTAACCCACCTCGTTCCAGACGTCCCATATGTGCTTGCAGCCATGCTCGTCCGCATTCGGCGCGATCTCCATCGAGCCGGAATAGGGGCTGCCCGGCCAATAGGGCCGGGTGGGATCGATCTCGGCCACCAGCTTCGGCAGGAGGTCGAGGTAGTAACCGGCGCCCCAGGGGCGGTTGCCGAGCACATCCTGCCAGCCCCAGTCGAAATAGCCCCAGATATTCTCGTTGTTGCCGTTCCAGATCACCAGCGAGGCGTAGGGCATGAGCCTAGTGATCGCTTCGCGCGCTTCCGCCTCGACCTCGCTATAGACGGGCTCTTCTTCGGGATAGGTGGCGCAGGCAAAGAGGAAATCCTGCCAGACCATGATGCCGGCGGCATCGCATTCCTCGTAGAACGTATCGGTCTCATAGATGCCGCCGCCCCAGACGCGCAGCATGTTCATATTGGCATCGCGGGCCTGGGCGATCCGCTCACGATAGCGTTCGCGCGTCACGCGCGGCAGGAAGCAATCATCGGGGATCCAGTTGGCGCCGCGGGCAAAGACCGGCACGTCGTTGACGACGAGAGTAAAGGCCGAGCCGATCTCGTCCGGTGTCGTATCCAGCCGCACGGAGCGGAAGCCGACGCGCCGCTTCCAGCCGTCGAGCGCCGTCCCATCCGAGCCAAGCAGCTGCAGGTCGAGATCGTAAAGCGGCTGGCCGCCCATGCCATGCGGCCACCAGACCTGCGGGTTGTCGATGCGGCATTCGATCAGCGCATGGGTCTCGCCCTGCGCAACGCGCACTTCCGCGCGCTTGCCGCCGATGGACAATACGAGCGCTACACTATCCGTGCCCTTGTCGGCCCATTCGATTTCGACATGCAGGCGCGCGACGCCCTGGCTGCCCTGCAGGGTGATTTCCGGGCGGATACTGCCGAGACGGGCCTTCGACCAGCTTTCGATGACGACAGGTTTCCAGATGCCAGAGGTGACAACGGTCGGACCCCAGTCCCAGCCGAAATTGCAGGCCATCTTGCGGATGAGATTGCTTGGGCCAGGATAATTCTGGGGGATATCAGCGGCGCTGCCGAGCTGCCTGCGGACCTCCTCGCCATGTTCATAGGCGGATTGGAAATCAACAATCAGCTCGTTACGGCCGCTTTTCAGGTGATCGCCGATGCCGAAGCGGTAGCTGCGATGCATGTTGCGGGTTTCGCCCAGCACCGTGCCGTTCAGTTCTAGGCGTGCCGCCGTGTCGAGGCCAAGGCAGGAAAGATCGATGCGCTCGGCGTCTTCGCCATCCCAGTCGAAGGCCAGACGATAGCGCCAGGCGGAACGCCCAACCCAGTCCTGAGAAATCTCGTTGACGTCGAGATAGGGGTCGGTGATCAGCTGCGCCGCCATCAGGTCAAGATGCACATTGCCCGGCACGGTCGCGGGGATCGAATTGGGCAGGGCCGGGGCACTGGATGGCGCGCGAAGGCGCGAGATGGTCCAGCCGGTGTCGAGCGTCTGTCTTTTCATGTCATGTATCCGTGATGGAATGGATGTCTCAAACAGCCTTTGGCGTGATGAATTGCAGGCCCGCCTGCAGGTGGCGGTTCATGTGATAGGCGTAGGCGATTCGATCTCGTTGTTCCAACGCTTCGATGATGGCGCGATGGTCGTGATAGGCGCTGTCGACCGCCTCGCGTGAGCGCTTTCCCACTTCCATCAGCCGCTGCAACAATGGCTGCAGAATGCCATAGACTTGTGACAAGGTCTGATTGCCGCCGAAGCCGACAAGGGCGGCGTGAAACCTGAAATCAAGCTCCGCAGCCTCGGCCAATGTCGATGCAGCCTTCATCGCGTCGTTGATGGAGCGCAGCCTGTCGATGGCGGTTTCCTCGAGAGTTTCGAACAGAAGGTCACTGAGATTGACCTCGATGAGGCGACGAAACCCCTGGATATCGAGAAAGCTTTCTGCCGAGATGTCGATGGCGAAAGAGAAAAGCTCCATTAGTGCCTGCTGGCGGCGATCCGTAATCACCGCGCCGACCTTCTGGCGGCTTTCGACGATGCCATAGGCCTTCAGGATGCGGATCGCTTCGCGCACCGTATTGCGGCTGGCATTGAACATGGAAGCAAGTTCCGCCTCCGAGGGCAGTGCATCTCCGAGGCCAAGATTGCGCTCGCGCATCAGCCGTCGCAGTGCGTCGACCACCTGATCGACCGCCGAACCTCTATCCTCGATATCAGCGGTATCTGCCACCATCTCTCCTCCGCTATCGGATCATATTGTTGGGCAATAAGAGGTGTCAACTGTCGTATGACGGTAGACATTTTGCTTTTCAAGGATATTTTGACCGACAAATGGAGGGGATGTCGTATGGAAAGCTGCTGGCGTTGGTTCGGCCTGAAGGATCTCGTTCCGCTCTTGCATGCGCGGCAGGCGGGCGCGACGGGCATCGTCACGGCGCTACATGAAGTCTCGCATTCGCGCGTCTGGACACTCGCCGAAATCGAAGCGCGAAATGCGCTGGTGGAAGCGGCAGGACTGCGCTGGAGCGTGTGTGAATCGATCCCCGTTCCAAGCGCGATCAAGCTCGGCGGGGCAGGGGCGAAAACTGCGATCGGTGTCTGGAAGGACAGCCTCGTTAATCTCGCCCGCTCCGGCATCAAGACGATCTGCTACAATTTCATGCCCGTCGTTGACTGGACGCGCACGGATCTGCGCTTCGAGATGCCGACCACCGCGCTCGCATTGCGTTTCGACATGGTGGAGTTCGTCGCCTATGACGTCTTCGTCCTGCGCAGGCAGGGTGCCGAAGGAAATTATGCGTCGGACCTGCTGCGGCGTGCCGAGGAGCGGCTGAGAGGGCTTTCGCCGGAGGCCGTTCAACGGCTGGAGAACAACATCATCGCCGGTCTTCCCGGCGGTGAGGACAGCTATGGCCGCGAAGCGATCCGCTCAGCCATCGCCCTCTTCAACGAAATGACGGCAGAAGATCTCCAGGCCAATCTCGAAGCCTTTCTGCACGAGATCGTTCCGGTTGCAGCAGAGCTCGGCGCAAGGCTTGCGATCCATCCAGACGATCCGCCAATTTCGCTCTTTGGCCTACCGCGCGTCGTTTCGACGGCGGCAGATCTGCGCCGCATCCTCGGCATTGTCGATGATCCGGCCAACGGTTTGACGCTTTGTGTCGGCTCTCTCGGCTCCCGTGCCGACAATGATGTGCTGGCGATCGCCCGCGAATTTGCCTCCCGCATCAATTTCGCGCATCTGCGCGACGTTGCGATCGAAGAGGATGGCTCCTTTGTGGAGGCTTCGCATCTGGAAGGGCGCAGCGATATGCATGCCATTCTGCGCACTTTGCTTGCAGAAGAGGCGCGGCGCCGCAAAGAAGGCCGGGAAGACCATATGATCCCGATGCGGCCGGACCATGGCCATCTGATCGGTGACGATATCGATAAGCCGACCAATCCCGGCTATTCCCTCATCGGCCGCCTGAAAGGTCTTGGCGAGCTGCACGGCGTCATCCACTCGATCGGCAAGGCGGGGCTTTGAACCTCACGGCATTTGCGGTCCCATATCGATGAAACTGGGCGAAGAGAATAAAGCCTGTCGTTGCATATTCGATAGGCTTTTGCCTAAAGTTTAATCTCGTTACTATTTTGATTTTATTTAGTTTTTTCGTCTATCAATGTCCAATTCGCTAATCTTCAAACTCGAATTGGCAAGGTCGACCTTCCTATGAATTCCGTTTGGCCCGACGCCCCGAACGACGATTTTCGGTCGCTTTTCAAGACACATCCGTCGCCGATGTGGGTCTATGATCCGCAGACGTTGAAGTTTCTGATCGTCAACGATGCGGCTCGCGACCTCTATGGCTATGGCGATGCTGACTTCGCGGTCATGACCGTGCTCGACATCAGGCCATCTGTGGAGCGCGAGCGAATGCTGGATGCCGTGCACCACCGCACCGACATCGAGACGGCGCAGCGCTGGACCCATCTGAAGGCGGATGGCGCGACATTCGAGGTTCTGACCTATGGGCGGGAAATCCGCTTCGACGGCAAGATAGCAATCCTGGCGATCGTGCAGGACCGTACCGAGGTCAATGCGGCACGGCGGCAGGTCGATGCCACCCAGTCGCTGCTCGACAGCATCGTCGACAATCTCCCCGTCGGCGTCTTCGTCAAGGATATGGAGCGGGACGGCCGTTATATTCTCTTCAATGAGGCGTGCGGCGCTATCGCGGGGCACGCAGCACAAGATGTGATCGGCAAGTCGGATCGGGCGATATTCTCCGATGAACAGACGGCGCTTTTCCGGGAGCAGGACAAGCTTGCCTTCGAAACCGCCGAAACCGTCTACTTCGAGGAAACCATTCACACGGTGGATGGCGTGTTGCGTATCCTGAAGACAGCGAAGCGGGGGCTTCCCGCTCCGTCAGGGCAAGCGCCGCGCTATGTTCTCGGCATTTCCCAGGATGTTACCGAGGAGCGCAGTGTCGAGGCGCGGCTTGCGCATCTTGCCATGCATGATTCCCTGACCGGCCTTCCGAACAGAGCATTCTTTTCAGAGAGCATCGTGCGGCAGGTGGCGGCTGCGAGGCCGGAAAAGCCAATCGCGCTGCTCTACATCGATGTCGATCATTTCAAGCATATCAACGACAGCAAGGGCCATGCCGCCGGCGACATGCTCCTGCGCCAGGTTGCCGAGCGGCTCCAGCAGCTTGCCGAGAGGAGCGATCTGGTCGCGCGCCTGGGCGGCGACGAGTTCGCGCTGGTTTTAAGGATGACGGATGCCGGGCGAGCCCAGCGCTTCGCCGACCTGTTGTTGCAATCGCTCTCGGCACCCTTCGATCTCGATGGGGTGCGGGAACATGTGACCTGCAGCATCGGCATTGCCATGGCGCCGGAGCACGGCAACGATGCTGATGTGCTGATGCGGGACGCGGATCTGGCGCTCTATGCCGCCAAGGCAAGTGGCCGCTCGACCTATCGATTCTATCAGACGGAGATGCGGCTTGAAGCTGAACGCCGCCACCAGCTCACGCTGGAGCTTCGTGAGGCGTTGCAGAACGACGAATTCGAGCTCCATTACCAGCCGATCATCCGTCTGGACGGAGACGCTCTTTCCGGCTTCGAAGCTCTGATCCGCTGGCGCCATCCCAAGCGTGGGCTCATCGCGCCGGCGGAATTCATCCCCGTCGCCGAGGAAACGGGGATGATCGTTCCGATCGGCGACTGGGTGCTGCGGGAAGCTTGCCGGACCGCCATGGAGTGGCCGGAACATCTGAAAGTGGCCATCAACCTGTCTGTCTATCAGTTCCGGCATGCGAGCCTGCTGGCCACGGTCGTCTCGGCGCTGAGCGAGACAGGTCTTTGCCCCGGACGCCTGGAGATCGAGGTCACCGAATCGATCCTGCTTTCCGAGGTCGAACAAAGCCTGTCGCTGCTGCGTGCCCTCAAGGAGCTTGGCATTCGCATCGCGATAGACGATTTCGGTACGGGCTATTCCTCGCTCAGCTATCTGCGTTCCTTCTCTTTCGACAAGATCAAGCTCGACCGCAGTTTCGTCGCCGGCATGGATGCCGATCCCGGCAATCTTGCAATCGTGCGGGCCGTTGTCGGTATTGCCTCCGGCTTCAATGCGGTGACATTGGCCGAAGGCATCGAGACGGAGGCGCAATTGGCGAAATTGCGGGCCGAGGGCTATCACGAGGTGCAGGGTTTTCTGCTCGGGCGACCAATGTCACGCGAGAATGCCTTGGCGCGAATTTTAAACGAAGCCCGTCCCGCCCGGCTTATGCGCGCCTGAATGTCAGCGCGTGGATGGTCGCCGAAGGCTGGAGCGGCGCGCGAGAAACAATCGAAAAAATTCGGCGCCGGTTGTCGGGAAGGATGATCGGCCAACGTCCTTGGAGCAGCCCTTCGAAAGGGCACGACACCTAGAACCGTTCCCAAGGAGACGAACATGACCGATGCAGCAGATCAGACGCAGTTCCAGCCGCCGCGCGTGCCGGTTCGCGGCGGCGTCGTGGCTTATTTGACGGTAGACGGCGCTGTGAAGGCCGCCGAATTCTACAAGCGCGCTTTCGGTGCCGAACAGGCCTTCATGTATCCGGTCGATGAAAAGGGCCGGACCATGCATATTCATCTCTATATCAACGGCAGTTCGGTCATGCTCGGCGACGCTTTTCCGGAATATGGCCATGCGCTGGAAAAGCCGCAGTCCTTCACGATGCAGCTCGTCGTCGATGACCTCGATTTCTGGTGGCAGCGTGCCGTCGATGCCGGAGCCGAAGTGGTCGTCGAGCCGCAGGTGATGTTCTGGGGTGATCGCTGGGGCCAGCTCCGCGACCCATTCGGCGTCGCCTGGGCAATGAATGCGCCTGTCAATAACTGACACTATCTCAATCGCGGCTAACGGAATGCCCTCGGCGCGGATAGCGCCGAGGGCACCTCTCTTGTCCGACTGCGAAAACGTTATTCGGCTAGCAAGGCCCGCGTCAGCGGATGTTCGGCCTCGATGAGGCCATCCAGAATCGAATAGTGATGCTTGTCGGGCTCCACCACCACCTCAGTGGCAGCGCCAAGTCCTGTCCAGATATTGGCGAGCAGCGCATTCTGGCGGACGAATTCGGCGCGTTCGGCGCCGCCGACCCAGCAGGTGAGGTGGACGGTTTCGACCGGTTCGAGCAAAGCAGGGCTCTCAGCCCTTGCCTCGGTGGCATCGATGCGAAGCTGCTCGTTCATGCTGCGCTTCATGATCGGGCGCAGGTCATGAAGGCCGGAAATGGCAACGACGTGGCGAATGCGTTTGCGGATTGTCTCACCGAGCGGCGATGTCGTCGTCATCATGCGGGCGACGAGCTGACCGCCGGCCGAATGACCCGTCAAAACGATAGGGCCGCCGACGAGCTCGGCTGCTTTCGTGATCGCGGCCGCAATCTCCTTGCCGATCCCGGCGATGCGATTTTCCGGGCAGAGCGTGTAGGACGGGATCGCGACCGCGTATCCTCTAGCAATCGAGCCGGCGGCCAGGTGCGACCAGTAGCTTTTGTCCAGTTGCAGCCAGTAACCGCCATGGACGAAGACCACCAATCCCTGCGGCTGGCCTTCGGGCAGAAAGAGATCGAAGCGATTGCGCTCCGCAGGACCATACGCCAGATCGAGTTTTGCGCGTCCCGCGGTTGTCAGCCTGTCGCGGAAAGACTTCGCCGGCTCGACCCAGGCGGCCGGCCATCGATCGCCGTCGACGATATAAGCGCCGTTGGTATAGGCGGCGTCCCAATCGGTGACCGTGAAATAGCTCATCTCCGCCTCCTTCTTCCGGCTGCCGATATTCGTATCAGGTCACGGCCCCGCGCACCGCAAAGCGCGCATCCTTCCATGATCCGCTGCTCAGGATATCCTCAAGCACCGTCACGGCGCGCCAGACGTCGTGATATGAGACATAGAGCGGCGTGAAGCCGAAGCGCAATGTCGACGGGGCGCGGAAGTCGCCGATAACGCCGCGCTCGATCAGCGCCTGCATGACTTCATAGGCGTTGCTATGGATGAAGGAGACCTGGCTGCCGCGCTTCTCGCTGTCGCGCGTCGTCTCGAGCTCGACACCATATTGGCCGCATTTGGTTTCGACCAGGCGGATGAAGAGATCGGTCAGCGCTATGCTCTTCCGGCGCAAGGCTTCCATGTCCACCTCGTCCCAGATGGAGAGCGCCCCTTTCAGAGCCCGAAGCGACAGGATTGGCTGGGTGCCGCAGAGGAAACGCTTGATACCGGCATCGCCATCGAAGCTCTGTTCGAAGGCAAAGGGGCGGGCGTGGCCCCACCAGCCGCTGAGCGGCTGAACGATCGATGCGTGATGACGCTTCGCCGCATAGATGAAGGCCGGCGCCCCCGGACCGCCATTCAGATATTTGTAAGTGCAGCCGACAGCAAAATCGGCATCGGCACCGTCGAGATCGACGGGCAGAGCGCCGGCGCTGTGGCACAGATCCCAAATGACGAGCGCGCCGGCCGCCTGAATGCGCTTCGTCAGCGCCGCCATGTCGCGCAGTTCGCCGCTCTTGTAGTTGACGTGATTGACGAGGACGACGGCGACGCTGTCGTCGATCAGCTCCTCGATGGTGCTGGCATCACGGCCTTCAAGGCGGAGCGTGATACCGGGGCGCGTCGAAAGGACGCCTTCGGCCATGTAGATATCGGTCGGGAAACTGTCGCCCTCTGCCACGATCACGTTGCGGCCCGGTCGCATTGCGAGCGCCGCATGAAGCGTCTTGTAGATGTTGATCGAGGTGGAGTCGGTGACGACGGTCTGGCCTTCGGCGGCGCCGATTAGCCGGCCGACGCGGTCGCCGAGTTCCAGCGGCAGATGAAACCATCCGGCGCTGTTCCAGCTGCGGATCAGGCCGTTGCCCCATTCTTCCATGGCGGCCTGGCGCACTTCTGCAAAGACCTCGTGCGAGGCTGCACCGAGCGAATTGCCGTCGAGATAGATGACGCCGGCGGGCAGGGCGAAGCGGCTGCGGAAGACGCGCAGCGGGTCGGCCTCGTCCATGGCCTCGACGGCGGCGAGATCGGGAAGGCTATCCATGATGTCGTTGCCTCGTAATCTATTCGCGAATGGTTTCTCGGGTGGCAGCTCCGCCGCGGCTGCGGCGGATGCTCGGCAGTGCCAGCATGATAAGCACGAAAAGGCCGGTGGCGAGCTTCAGGTTCGGCGGCGGCATCCCGGCGGCAAGGCACAGCGACACCAGCTGATAGTAGATGACGGAGCCGACGAACGGCGCCAGTAGCTGACGCAACACGGTCTGCTTGCCGGTAAAGGCTTCGCCGATCATGAGCGCGGCAAGGCCGTTGATCAGGATGCCGATACCCATGTTGACGTCGGCAAAGCCCTGCGATTGCACCATCAGCGCACCGCTTGCGGCTGAAAAGGCGCTGGCGATGCCGACGCCGCCGATGGTGGCGGCCCAGACATTGATACCCTGCGCCTCGGCCATGTCGGGATTGGAGCCGACGGCACGCATGGCTGTGCCCTTTTCCGTCTTGAAATAGAGATTGAGGGCGATCAACACGATGACGGCCAGCAGGCCGGCGATGACGATCTTGCTCGCGGGAAAGCCCGGCGTCGTGAAGGGTACCCAGTCGAACACAGTCGGCGAGCCGAAGACGGAGAGGTTCGATTTGCCCATGATGCCGAGATTGACGCTATAAAGCATCGTCGACATCAGGATGCCGGCGAGCAGCGTATGAATGCGGAAGCGCAGGTGAATGAAGGCCGTGCAGCAGCCGGCGGCAAGGCCGACGACGAACGCGACGGCGATCGCCAGCGGTGGTGCGACGCCGGCGGCAAGCAGAATACCGCAGACGCAGCCGCCGAGCGGAAACGCGCCTTCACTGGTCAGATCCGGAAAGCTCAGCATCCGGAACGGGATCATGATGCCGAGGACGACGAAGCTCAGGATGAAGCTCTGGGCCAGCGTGACCGGGATGAGCGAGACGAAGCTCGAAACGGTTGTCTGAATGAAGTCCATCATGATCTCAGCTCACCAGCAGCATTCGGTCGGTCTTGACGGCGAAGTGGCCGATCAACTCGGGCACGGTGATGCGCCGCTTGCCTTCGCCGGTAATTTCAAGATGCACGCGGCCGGCATCGAGCATGATGATGCTGTCCCCGAAATCGACGGCGTGCTGCATGTTGTGCGTCACCATGAGGGTCGTCAGCTTCAGCGCCTCGACCGTGCGTACCGTTGCCTGCATGACGATATCGGCGGTGCGCGGATCGAGCGCGGCCGTATGTTCATCCAGCAAAAGCACGTCGGGCGAACCGCCGACTGCCATGATGAGGGATAGCGATTGGCGCTGGCCGCCCGAAAGGAGCTCGACCTTGGTGTCCAGCCGGTTTTCGAGGCCGAGACCAAGCACGGCCAGGCGCTCCTTGTAGGCCGCGAGGCGGCCGGCATTCAGGCCGGGACGAAATCCTCTGCTCTTGCCGCGCAGTTCCGCGAGAAGCATGTTCTCGCCGACCGTCATGCTGGCGGCGGTGCCCTTCATCGGGTCCTGGAACACGCGGGCAAGCCGCGCGGCGCGCTTGTGGACCGGCATGCCTGTGACGTCGTTGCCGTTGATGAGGATCTGACCGGAATCGAGGCTGAGAGCGCCCGAAATCGCATTCAGCATGCTGCTCTTGCCGGCGCCGTTCGAGCCGATCACGACGCCGAATTCGCCTGTTTTAAGGGAGAGCGTCAGGCCGTCGAGCGCGACCTTCTCGTCGGGCTGGCCTTTATAGAAAACCTTGCGCGCGGATTTGATATCCAGCATCCGTGCCTCCCCTGCAGTATAGGGTTATGAAATGGCGGCACCCCTGACGCCGCCATGGATCGGATTGATCCTACAGCGCCGCGCATCACATGTGACGCGCAAAGGTCGCTGTAGCACTTTAAATCTGCTGCACAATTCTATCCCTAAACCGATGTCGATTTAAGGAATTATGCAGTAGAGGATGCCGCCTATTACTTCGTGAAGCAATTGCAATCGGCAAGCGAAGCCGGAACCTCGGCGCCGAAGGCTTTCAACACGGCCTTGTTGATCAGCGGCGCGTGGTCCTTATAGGCGGGAACGGAGGGCTTGATCGTCTTCGGATCGGCACCCTTCAAGATCTGCGCGGCGATCTTGCCGGCGTTTTTGCCAACCTGCTCGTAGTTGACGGCAAAGCTTGCCGGAACGACGCCGTTGCGAACAGCCGCGTCGTCGGAGTTGACGATCGGGATCTGTGCCTGGCGGGCGGCAGCGGCAACGGCGGGGATTGCCGGCTGCAGCAGATTGGAAGCGGGCGTATAGATCACATCCGCCTTGCCTGCGAGCGATGCGATGCGCTGCTGGATGTCATTGACATTGTCGACGCCGACGGGAACCACTTCGAAGCCGGCTGCCGGAGCGGCCGCCTTGACCTTGTCGAGCAGCGCCACGTCGTTGGCTTCGCCCGGATTGTAGGGAATGCCGATACGCTTGGCATTCGGAAGCAGCTTCTTGGTAAAGGTCAGGATCGCGGAGATGTCCTGCAGATCGCTCGATCCGGTGATGCCAGCGTCGCCTGCGTCCCAGGACGGCACGAGCTTGGCGGCGACGGGATCGGTGACGGCAGTAAAGACGATCGGAATGCCGGAGCCGGCGAGCGCCTTCTTGGCGATCTGCGACACGGGCGTGGTGACCGTGTACATCAGCTTCGGATGTTCGGACTGCAGCTTGGCGATCATTTGCGGAACGAGCGAGGCGTCGAAGCTCGTATTGCTCTCGGAGTAGACGACATCCTTGCCTTCGATGAAGCCGTTGTCGGCGAGCGCCTTCTTGAAGCCGGCGATCGAAGCATTGAGCTGCGGATGTTCCCCGAAATTGGCGATTGCGATCTTGATCGGTTCGGCCGATGCCGTCGCAACACTGGCAACGAACGCGCCGGCAACCACGAGGCCGGAGAGCCATTTAGATGTAGATCTCAGCATATTTTCCTCCCGGATAGACAAGGAGCCGTGTTCCATCGGCTCTCTTGACGGGGGATCATAGCGACTGCCGCAAGCCTGTCAATTTGCGATATATGATATTCACGATAGAGAGGTTTTATATATAATTTGGGCGGCAAATGATTTTATATATAATCCGAGCCTGAGGGGACTGGGACGAGGATCATGCAAGACACGGATGCCCTAAGCAAGACGGAGGCGGCTTACTGGCTGCTGCGACGCGACATCCTCAATACCAGGTTAAGGCCGGGTGCCTCGCTGAGGTTGAGCATGCTTCGGGATACCTACGGCGTCGGCTGGACGCCGCTACGCGAGGCGCTGTCGCGGCTGGAAGCTGAAAAGCTGGTTACCGCGGTCAGCAATCGCGGCTTTGCGGTCGCCCCCGTATCGCGCGCCGAACTGGAGGATCTGACGCGGGCACGCATGATCGTGGAACTGCCGCTTTTCATGGAATCGATCGAGAAGGGCGGGCCGGATTGGGAATCGGCTGTTGTGACGGCGCATTACCGTCTGTCGCGCTGCAAGATCGTGCTTGGGTCCCCCTCCGACGAAATGGCGGACGAATGGGACGAGAAGCACAATGCCTTTCATGCAGCACTTGTCAGTGCTGCGACATCGAACTGGCTTCAGCGCTTCCGGTCCACCATCGCGGATCAGCTTCGCCGCCACCATCGTTTTCTCGGTCTGGCACCGACGCAGCGCGCGGCCGCCGGCCTCTCCATCGGTTACGAAGAAGCTGCCGCCGCCCTGCAGGACGCCATGGCGATCGAGCATCACACGGCCCTGATGGACGCCGCCCTCGACCGCGATATCGAGCGTGCACGCGCTCTGATGACCGAGCATATCGGCTATACGCTGCAGGTTTATATCCGCTCGGAGGATAAAGACGGGTAACTCCGTTATATCCAAATCCACTAAATAGCACTACTGCATAAGAGGGCGCGAGATTTTGCCCGCGCCCAGTTCACATCGCATCTAGCTCCAGGCATGAAGCGGTGGCTTTTCACCATTTAGGAAGTACTTGCCGAGGATGGCGTATTTCCACCGGACCGGATCGTGAAGCGTATGCGTGCGGGCGTTACGCCAATGCCGATCGAGATTGTGTTCAGCAAGTGTCGAGCGGGTTCCAGCCAGTTCAAACAGCTTATTCGTGGCGGCAATCGCGATTTCGGTGGAGAGGATTTTTGCCTCGGCTGTTACGATCTGCGCCTCGGCCACGCTGTCCTCGGTGGGGTTCGCCACCGCGCGATCGATGGCATAGCCGGCTTTTTCAAGCAGCGCCTGCGCAGCATGTAGGCGTAAGGTCAGATCGCCGACGGCCTGGATCGTATAGGGATCGTCGGAGGCGCGCTCGAGGCCGCTGTCCACCCAGGCACGGCTCTTCGTGCGCACGAAGTCGATGGTTTCGTCGATCGCGGCTTGCGCAATGCCGGTATCGACCGCCACCTGGATGATCTGGAAAATGGCGCCGTCCGCGGTCGGCTTGTCGTAACCCTTGTAGCCTGGCACCAGATGCGTCTTGGGCACCGTGACGTTGTCGATGATCACTGTGCCCGAAAGCGTCGTGCGCTGACCGAAGCTCGACCAATCGTCAATGACGGTGAGCCCGGGTGCGCCGCGGTCGGCAATCGCGTACCAGGCGCGCCCCTCGTCATCGAGCGCGACGATCGGCACCAGATGGGCAAGGAGTGCGCCTGAGGAATAGAATTTCTGCCCCTTGACGATCACATGGTCGCCACCGTCGGTAAACCTGGTCTCGAAATCGACAGCCCGCTTGGAGCCGAACTCCGAGAAGGCGTTGCCGAAACGAGTGCCCTTCAGCACCTCGCCAAACAGCAGCTTCTGCTGTGCCTCATCGGAGACGGTGCGGATGGCGGCGACGACGCCCAGATGGTTTTGGGCGACCTGGCCGATGGATGAATCGGCGGCAGAAATGATCTCGATCACCTTTGCGAGCGTAGCATAGGAAACCTCTGGCCCACCGAATTTTTTCGGGACGTTGATCGACCATAGCCCGCTTTGAGAGAAGGCATCGAGTTCGGCCGCCGGCCAAATCCGCTCACGATCACGCTTGGCGGAATCCTTGATAAACTCAGCCGCCAGTTTCTTGGCGACAGCGATCGCCTCGGCATCGCTCTTGATGATGTGAGCTGGCTCGGTTGGCCTTGCAACCGGTGGAACCGCCTTTGCGGCATCGTCGGTCTTCACTTGCGAAATCGTCATGTCAAACTCTCCTCTTCAGCTGTGATGGGTTTATGGATTGGTTGCGGGGACTAGGGGTGCGAGATGGCCGCTGGCCGCCGTTTTGCGCCCAAGATAGAGGTCTTGCACCTCACTGCGTTGGCGCAGATCCGCGGCCGCCCCGTTGATGGCTGTGACACCGTTTTCGAGGATCGTGGCACGATCTGCATATTTCAGCGCGATGGCCGAGTTCTGTTCGGCCACGAGAATGGAGAGTCTTTCCTCTTCATTCAGGCGGCGCAATGTCCGGAAAATGTCCTGGACGACAAGCGGTGCCAGGCCCATGGAAGGCTCGTCGAGGACGAGCAAACGCGGCCTCGACATCAAGGCGCGGCCGATTGCCGTCATCTGCTGTTCACCGCCGGAGGTCAGCCCGGAGGTCACGCGGCGCTTTTCTTTGAGGCGTGGGAACAAAGCGTAGATTTTTTCGAGATCGGCTGTGATTTCAGAGCGTGTCGCACTGCGGCCAAGCCCGCCGGAGATCAGGTTCTCCTCCACGGTCAAGGTCCGGAAGCAATGGCGGCCCTCGAGCACCTGCACGAGCCCGGCGCGAACAAGTGCCGCAGGGCTTGCCGTAGTCACATCGATTGCGCCGAAGTGGATGCGTCCCGCAACGATCTGGCCGCGTTCGGCCGGCAGGAGGTTGGAGAGCGCTTTGAGCGTCGTCGTCTTGCCCGCGCCATTGGCGCCGAGCAGGGCGACGATCTCGCCGTGCTTGACGCTGAAGCTGACATCGGTGAGTGCCGTGATCGTGTGGTTGTAGGTGGCCCTCAAACTTTCGACGCTGAGCAGGATATCGGTATCGACCATATGATTCTCCTCGAACTTGTCGCAGACTAGGCCGGACCCGGTGACGGCAGGCGTACCGCCACCGGGCCTGCCGCCAATCAGTTGGTGGCGGCCTCTGCGTCCTGGGAGGTGCGCAGCTTGATACCCTTTTCCTTGGCATAGGCTTCGGAGGATTTTTCGATGATGGGACGCAATAGAGCCCAATCCGGCGCGATCCAGTCGGAAACCACCTTCCACTTCTTGCCGTCCCATTGCTGGAAGGTCACGTAGCCGTTGCCTTCGTGGTTGTCCCAGGTGACGTTGATGGAGTGGAACAGGTCCTTGGCGCCCAGTGCCTCGACACGAGCCGGGTCAAGCCGTAAATGTTCGAAGCCCCAACGGACCTCATCGCCGGTCAGCGTTCGCTTACCGAACTTTTCCTGCGCGATGCGGATCGCCTCGACGTTCAGGATGCCGTTGACGATACCGAGGTTGTGATAGACGGAACCGATGCGGCTCTTGTCCTCGAGATTGCCCTTGCCCTGGTCATAGAGCGTCTTCACGATCTCCTTGACGACCGGATACTCGGCGCCGGAGGCCTGCGTGGTAATCGCGGTGTAGCCCTTTGCCGCCTCGCCGGCGGGAATGACGTCTTCCTCGGAATTCGACCAGACATTGCCGATGATGTGATCGACCGGATAGCCGACCTTGACGGCGGTCTTCAGTGCGACGGGATTCATCACACCCCAGCCGCGTAGGACGACATAGTCCGGCTTAGCACGACGAATCGTCAGCCATTGCGACTGCTGCTCATTGCCGGGATGGGGAACTTCGATCTGCTGCAGGTCGAAGCCGTATTTCTTCGACAGGAGTTCGTAGATCGGAATGGTTTCCTTGCCATAGGGCGAACCGTGGTAGAGGACCACGATCTTCTTGCCCTTGAGATTGTCGAGACCCCCGAGCTTGGAGGCAATGTAGTTCACGATACCCGACGTTTCGCTGTAGGGATTGAGCAGCAGCGGGAACACGTAAGGGAAGACGCGGCCATCGGTGGAATCGGTGCGGCCGTGATTGATCGTGACCAGCGGCACCTTGTCCTGGCTAATGCGGTCGATCATGGCGTAGGCGATGCCGACGGAAAGTGGGTTCCACGCTGCCGCGTTGGGGTGGCTTTTCTGTCGTTCGTAGCATTCGACGCCACGTTCGACCTCATACTGGGTTTCGCACTCGTCCCAGGTCAGCTTGACGCCGTTCACGCCGCCTTCGCGCGTGTTGATCAGGTTCAGGTAATCGATGAAGCCGCCGAAGAAGCCAGTGCCGCCGGCCGCATATGGGCCGACACGATAGCTTTGCAGCGGAAAATATTGCTCGTCGGCATGTGCGGCGGGAAGCGCCACGGAGAAGGCGATCCCGGCAGCGAGCGCCGCGATCTTGAGTTTGCTGAGGATTGTCATTTCTGGATACACTCCGGGTGATGGCCGGCGAGATGACCGGACCTGCATTGATCGAAAATGGATTTCTTGCTTTTGGGAGCGCGCGCTCCGGGTTCAGTTCAGCGCCGTGTCAGAACGCTGCCGATTCGCCTTACGTTTCTGTCCCAGAGGGCGACGAGGCCGTCCGGTTCGAGAATGAGAAACAGGATGATCAGGCTGCCCAGCATGATGCGCTGGCTCATGTCGAGCACGCCGGAATCAAAGATGTCGCCGAGAAAGAAAGCTCCCAATCGCGACAGGACGAGCGGAAACACCACGATCAGCGCCGCCCCGAGAAAGGC
Source organism: Rhizobium tropici CIAT 899 (assembly GCF_000330885.1). Taxonomy (NCBI): domain Bacteria; kingdom Pseudomonadati; phylum Pseudomonadota; class Alphaproteobacteria; order Hyphomicrobiales; family Rhizobiaceae; genus Martinezella; species Martinezella tropici. The sequence goes on along the minus strand of NC_020062.1, from coordinate 1,407,464 downwards.
GCCGCGAATGGAGGCGAGCCCGCCGATAATGATAATGAACAGCACCTGGAAGGAGCGATCGAGGTTGAACCCCGCAGGCTCCACGGTGCGCAGATAGGTAAAGGCCCAAAGCACGCCGGCAACGCCGATGATGAAGGAGGAAATCGCAAAGGCGAGCAGCTTGGTCTTCAAGACCGGCACGCCGATGATCCGGGCCGCCGTCTCGTTGTCACGCACCGCGATGAAATTCCGTCCTGTCTGAGACGACACGAGCCGCAGCGCCAGAAAGGTCAGGACGGTGACGACGGTCAGCGCGAAAAGATAGCGCCCGATCGCGCCATCGAAAGCAATGCCGGCGATGCGAAGCGGCGGCGCGTCGATCACGCCTGAGGCGGAGTTGTTGGAAAACCAACTGAATTTGGTCAACGCCCATTGCACGAAAAACTGTGCCGCGAGCGTCGACACTGCAAGATAAAAGCCTTTGAGCCTCAGGCTCGGCAGACCGAAGATGATGCCAATCGCCGCTGCCGACAGACCCGCGAGCACGATATTTGCGATCAGCGGCAGTCCCTCGATGCGAAGATTGAAATTATAGGCACCGAAGGCGCCGACCGCCATGAAGGCGGCGCTGCCCAGTGAGACCTGGCCGGCATAGCCGGTCAGGATATTCAAGCCGACGCCGACAAGGCTGAGCGCCAGGAACGGCAGCAGGATCGCTTCGAAGAGATAGCTGGTGCCGATGAAGGGGACGACGAGATAGGCCACGGTAAGGAGGGCTACCGGTGCAAGCCAGCGCGGAAGCGTCCAAGTGCCGGCTAGATCATGTGTGATGGACGCCATGGTTCAGACCCTTTCGACGAGCTTCTGGCCGAACAGGCCGGAGGGGCGGATAAGCAGGAAGGCGAGCGCCACGACATAGGCAAACCAGCTTTCGATCCCGCCGCCGAAATAATCGCCGAGATAGACCTCGGCGAGCTTCTCGGTCGCTCCGATCAGCAATCCGCCGACGATGGCGCCGGCAACGGAGTCGAACCCACCAAGCACCAGGACCGGCAGCGCTTTCAGGACGACCAGCGATAGCGAGAATTGAACACCAAGGCGAGCGCCCCAGAGAAGCCCTGCCACCAGCGCCACCAGACCGGCGGTCGCCCAGACGGTGGCCCAGATCCAAGGCAGGCGCAGGCCGACGGCAAGTGCGGCGAACTGATCGTCGGCGACGGCGCGGAAGGCAAGACCGACCCGGGTATAGCGGAAGAAGATCGACAGGAGCGCCACCATGATGGCCGCCACCGCCGCGGCGAAGATGTCGAACTGGCTGATAAGCACGCCGCCGACGTCGAAGGGAACATCCTCGATGCCGAGATCGAGGCCATGCACCTGCGTTCCCCAGATCAACTGCGCGGCGCCCTCGATAACATAGGAGAGGCCTAGCGTCGCCATAAACAGCGTAATAGGCGGCTTGTTGGTGAGCGGCCTCAACACGACACGTTCAATGGTGGTGCCGATGATGACCATCAGTGCGAAGGTGAGCACGAGCGCCAGCGCAAACGGCACGCCTTTTTCAACCAGGCTGACGAAGGTAAGGGCTGCGAAAAGCAGGAGTGCTCCTTGTGAGAAATTGAGCACGCCGGAGGTCTTGTAGATCAGGACGAATCCGATCGCGACGAGCGAATACATCACGCCCGACAGCAGTCCGCCGACAAGCACCTCTATGAAGAAAAGCCAGTCGAAGTCCGCCATCAGATTCCCGCCCCGTCTTCATTTTCCGTGGCGACGCCCAGATAGGCATCGATGACGCGCTGATCGGCCCGTACCTCTTCCGGGGTGCCGTCGGCGATCTTGCGGCCGTAATCGAGCACCGCGACCCGATCCGACAGTTCCATTACGAGCCCGATATCGTGCTCGATCAGAATGATCGTGGTGCCATGGGCTTTGCGGGTCGCCTGCACGAAGCTGGCCATCTCCTGCTTTTCGGTCGCGGTCATGCCGGCCATCGGCTCGTCCAGAAGCAGAATATCCGGTTCCGCGACCAGCGCGCGGGCAAGTTCCACCCGTTTCTGCAGACCATAGGGCAGCGTGCCGGCAAGCCGGTCGGCGACGTCGTCAAGATGAAGGAAAGAAAGGATCTGCCGTGCACGCTCGCGGGCATCCGCTTCCTCCCGGCGCGCAACGCCGATGCGAGCGATCTGGCCGATGAAGCTCGAGCGGACGGTATGGGCCCGACCGGAGACGACATTGTCGAGGACGCTCAGGCCCTTGAAAAGGGCAAGGTTCTGAAAGGTGCGGGCAATGCCAAGGTGTGCGAGTTTATCCGTGGGAACATTGCCATAGCGCTTTCCGCCGATCCGGACATGGCCGCGATCCGGCCGATAGACGCCGCAAATGACGTTGACGAGCGAACTCTTTCCAGCGCCATTCGGCCCGATGATGGCGCGGATTTCGCCGCGTTCGACGCTGAGGTCGACATCGGCGAGAGCCGAGACGCCGCCGAAGGAAAGGCTGACGTTATCCAGCGCAAGCAAAACCTCCGCAGACGCAATCGCCACATTTGCCACCAAACCGGCCCGAGCAGGGGTCTCGATGTGACGGCCCTGGAGCTCCGGCAAAGGAGGGGATGTGTCGTACCCTCTGAGTGCATAGGTCATTGCGTTTATGTCCTTCCCTCTCACGGCCCCTCACGGCATTCGTTGGCTGAGGAGGCACAAGTTCCCGTCGGAGCCGGCAGGTTCCGCCATGCTTTGCCGATTGCGGACCGCGCCGGCGGCCCGCTTCTCTCGGGATTGTCTATTCTGCCGCGACCGGTTGCGCGGCCTGCGCCGCTTCCAGCTCCCGCACCAGCGGAATGACGTGCTTGCCGAAATACTCCACCTCTTCCTGGAAGTGCAGGAAGCCGAGGAGGATCAGGTCGGCGCCGGCCTGCTTCAGCGCGACGACGCGCTCGGCAACCTGCCGTGGCGTGCCGATCAGGTTGGAGCGGAAGCCGTCATTGTACTGGACGAGGTCTTCGAAGGAGGATTTCGCCCAGTTGCCTTCGCCTTCCGGCGAGGCCTTGCCGGCATTCTTGACTTCATGCCCGAAGGCATTGACCGCCTCGGGATTGGCCTTCTCGATGATCTCGGCGAGAACCGCCTTGGCTTCCTCTTCCGTCTCGCGCACGATCGCGAAGGCATTGACACCAATCCGCACCGAATGGCCGTTTTCCCTGGCTTTCGACTGGATATCGTCAACCTGCTTGCGGATTTCGGCCGGTGTGTTGCCGTTGGTGAAATACCAGTCGGACACGCGCGCCGCCATGTCGCGCGCGGCACGCGACGAGCCGCCTTGGAAGATTTCCGGCTGAGGATCAATCGGCTTTGGTTTCAGCGAGTAATTGTTGAAGCGATAGAAATCGCCGCGGAAGGTGAAATTGTCTTCGGTCCAGATGCCGCGCAGCGCGCGGATGAATTCTTCGGAGCGGCGGTAGCGCTCGTCATGATCGAGCCAGTGCTCGCCAATGGCGGCAAACTCGCCGCGGAACCAGCCGCTGACGATGTTGACGGCAACACGACCGTTGGTCAGGTGGTTGATGGTGGCGATCTGCTTTGCCGCAAGCGCCGGGTTCCACGGCCCTGGCAGGATCGCCGCAATGACCTTCAAGCTGGTTGTCGATTCCAGCAGGGCATGGCTGAAGGAGACGGATTCATGCTGGAACTCCGCGCCGTAGCCCGCCGTGAAACGGATCTGGCTGAGCGCATAGTCGAAACCACTCGCCTCCGCGATCTGCGCAAGCTTTCTGTTGTATTCGATTGTCCAGCTCGTGCGTTGCTCGATGTTCGAGATGACAAGGCCACCTGAGACGTTCGGTACCCAGTAAGCGAATTTTACGGCTTCGTTATTTGCATGCGACATTATGCTCTTCCCTCTTGATAGAATGGTCGCGCTCACGCGGAATTCAGGCACTCGCTTACGCGAGATATGACTTTTGGCTGCCGCTCTGCCATGCAGACGGCAAAAAGTGAGGAGCTCTTCAAAACCCGCTCGATGCGCGCCGCCGCGTCTACCAGATCCATCCCCCCGCGATGTCGGCGCCAAGATGGGTTCGGACCTCATCTGTGATCGCGTCAACAAGGCTAGTTGTCTGCGACGGACGCCGAACGGCGCCAGAAATACCGAGCACGATCATCCAAGCCCCTCAAATTATATTGATAATAGTCTATAGATTTTGTTGATTATCGAACAAACCTATCCCAAAGTTTTCTGATTTTGAGAAAAAGATGATCTGCGAATGCTATCGGATAGGGCGAACGAGTTGGCGATGGCTCCGGCCGTGCCGCCGTAGCATAAGGGGCCCTTCACATCAGAGGGAATGAAGATCTACGGCTATGCAATGATCGTGACAGCCTGGCTCCAGGGTATGTCGCGCGGCCTCAGCGGAAACTCCCCAGTTATTGATCGCCGAAGCTGTCTCCGTTGTGGACGTCTCAGTGTCGCTCGTGTGCGAGGAACTGTCGAAAACGCTCGGATTTTGGATGTTTGAACAATTCCGCAGGCTCGCCTGTCTCCTCGATGATCCCCTTGTGGAGAAACACGACCTTATTCGAAACATCACGTGCAAACCCCATCTCATGCGTTACGACCAGCATGGTTCGACCTTCCTCGGCAAGGGAGCGCATGACTTTAAGCACCTCGCCAACAAGTTCGGGATCAAGCGCAGAAGTCGGCTCGTCAAACAGCATGACCTTCGGCCGTTGCGCAAGAGCACGAGCAATCGCCGCACGTTGCTGCTGGCCTCCAGATAGATGCGCTGGGTAGAAATTTCGCTTATCGGCGATTCCAACTCGTTCGAGCAGCGCTTCCGCTTCCGCGACGCATTCGGCACGGTTGCGTTTCTGCACGTGTATCGGCGCTTCGATTACGTTCTCCAAAATGGTCATATGTGACCAAAGATTGAAGCTCTGGAATACCATGCCGATGTGTTCGCGTAGTCGATCGACCTGCCTGCGGTCGGCCGGTTCAGTCCTGTGACGTCCCTTTTTCAGCGAGAACATCTCGCCGTCGATGCGTATCTCGCCACTGTCGGGCACTTCAAGCATATTGATGCATCGGAGCATCGTCGATTTTCCGGAGCCGGAAGAGCCCAGGATCGATATGACGTCGCCTTGGTGAGCTTCTAGCGAAACACCTTTCAGAACCTCCAGCGGGCCGAAGCACTTTCTGAGATCCTTGACCGAAACGGCAGCGCTTTTTTGTCTGTTATCGCTGACCAAGACTGTTCCCCTGACGGACATGCGTACTCCCGTTAAGTTGTAGGATTGGGTGGCATGCGCATATGTGGCGAAAGCCAAAATTCGAGCACCATGAGCATGCGCGTGACGACGAAATTGATCGCAAGGTAAATCGCCCCTGCGACGATGAAGATTTCGAAAGCCCGAAAGCTGTCCGCGATCAATTTTCCTGCGAGACCTGTGACTTCCATGATGGTGATGACGGAAGCGAGCGCCGTCGCCTTGACCATCAAGATGATCTCATTGCCGTAGGCAGGCAGCGCGTGCCTTATGGCAATCGGAAGAATGATCCGTCTGAACAATAGAATGCCCGACATGCCACAGGCGCGTGCGGCCTCAACCTGTTGCATGGAAACAGCCTGCAGGCCGCCTCGAAAGATTTCGCTGCAGTAGGCGGCTGTGTTCAGCGTCAACGCCAACACGGCGCACCAATAAGGCTCCCGGAAGAACCACCACACACCGAGATCCTGCAGCCCATGCCGAAATTGACCAAGGCCGTAGTAGATCAGGAACATCTGGACAAGGAGAGGTGAACCTCTGAACACGAAGACGTAAGCGCGGGTTATGGCTCGACCTATGGTGCCACCCATCACCGCAAAGAGCGCTATGACGAGCGCCAGGGCGCTCCCCGCCAGAATGGATGTGACTGCAAGTTCGATGGTTAGCGGCAAACCGGTGAGAAGAGTGAGGAACGTTTCCCTCATGAAGACGATATCCATCACAAGGCCCTCCTTATCCCTTGAGCTGTTCGTGCTTCCATTCTCTTGAACAGGATCGAGGAGACCCATGTGATGACGAGATAAAGGACGACCGCCGTCAGGTAGAATTCAAACGGGCGGCGTGTGGACCCGGCGGCGATTTGCGATTGCCGGAGGAGTTCGACAAGGCCGGTCACGGAGATCAATGCCGATTCCTTCAGGACAAGTTGCCAGGTGTTTCCGAGCCCCGGAATGGCGTATCGAAGCACCAGAGGAGCGATAATGCGCCTGAACTTGGGCCACGGCCGCATGCCAACGGCGCTCGCCGCTTCGAGTTCACCACGCGCAACCGATTTGAAGGCCCCGCGAAAGACTTCGGCCTGATAGGCGGCCGAGACGACGCCAAGTGCCAGGGTTCCGGTCAGGAAAGCGGGCATTCCGATGAAACCATGATAGCCGAACAGGCCGCCGACAGATCCGAGCAGCGAGCTTCCGCCGAAATAGAAAAGATAGATGATCAGAAGGTCCGGCACGCCGCGGAGAATTGTGGTGTAGCAATCGGCACACCAGCGAACGGCCATGTGGCGCGACAACTGCATAAAGGTAACAACCGAGCCGATGACCGTTCCAGCCAGAAAGCCACACACGGAAACGCCAATTGTCATGGCGGCGGCCGTCAGAAGGAGCGGCCCCCAGCCTGCCTGTCCGGCGCCGACGAGTGCCAGATAACTATCGATAAGCTCCATATATGAACCTCTTTGTGAGAGCTTGGCTTTGGCTCAGTCGACAGTTCGCCGATGCGCCCAAATGCGCTGGAGCTTCGACATGTTCTTGAGCGAGCTTTGCACATGCGCGCGCGCTGCATCTGCAGCGGCCTTGCGGTCGCGTGCGCAGATTGCGTCCGCGATTGCCCGATGCTCATCGAGATCCGTGTGCTCAAGATCGACCCAGAGAACTTCGAGCCACAGAGCCAAACGAAGCTGCTGGTAGACTTGGTCGGTTACCCTTACGAGAGCCTCGTTCTGAGTCGATTCCACAATGACTCTGTGGATGTACAGTCCAAGGTCTAGGTTGCGGGCGGCGTCGGACGGCGCCTCATTGGTCGTCTCCTTGAGTTCGATCATCTGGGCGATTACGCCTCGAAGCCGGTCAAGGTCTTCTTCGGTCGCCATCTCGCAGGCAAGCTGCGCCGCGCAAACATCGAGCGCTTCGCGAACGACCAGCAAATTGCAGAATTTGGTGACGTCCAGATCGGTGACGGTGTATCCGAGGTTTCGTTGTCCGACGATCAACCCTTCCTCTTCAAGCTTCATCAACGCTTCGCGCAACGGCGTCCGGCTGACGCCAAAGCGTTTCGCAAGCGTGTTTTCCGACAGTCGCTCCGAGGGGCGTAGTTGGCCGCTGAGGATAAGGTCCTTCAGCTGCGAGTATGTGCTCTCACGCAAGGAGCCTCGCTGTTCTGTCTTGGTCGATGCCAATCAATTCCCTTTCCATGTTCTCGCCCGTTCAGCGGGTCCTGTCGGCGGCACCATAACTTTTTCCCTCTTGCTTGATCAAGGAGAATACGATTATGTATACAATGTTGACCACAACAAGCAATGGCCTTCATCTGTATTTTGGGGGCGGCTTGAAATGTGGGTACAGGACAAATGGAGGCCTGATGCCGGAGATTCTAAGCCTGGAAGAATTGCGGGAGCGCTTTTCGAACGCTTCGGGCGGCGAGATGTTCGATCCGGAGTTTCAAAAGGTTGCCGAGCTGGTCTTCGGGGGCGGCGACAGCCGTCAGGCTCCCTATTGCGGCATGCCAACGCTTTTGAAGGCTCCTTATCGTCCTGATGCGTCGCCCAATTTTACCGGCATCGACATCGCGCTTTTCGGGATACCAATGGATCTTGGCGTGACGAACCGATCGGGCGCGCGGTTCGGTCCGCGTGCCGTTCGAAATGTCGATCGAGTCGGTCCTTATGAGCATGTGTTGCGGGCCGTTCCAACCGCCCATGCACGGGTCGCCGATGTCGGCGATGTTCCATTCAGGAGCCGTTTTGATCTCGCCGCATCCCATGAGGATATCGAGCGATTTGTCCTCGGGGTGGTCAAGGCGGGCGTCGTGCCTCTGGCTGTCGGCGGCGACCATTCGATCGGTCTTCCCATTCTCAGGGCTGTCGGCAAGGATCGACCGGTGGGGATGATCCATATCGATGCGCATTGCGATACCGGTGGTTCCTTCGAGGGCTGCAAATTCCATCATGGCGGTCCCTTCCGTCAGGCGGTTCTCGACAGTGTGCTGGATCCGCGGCGGACGGTTCAGATCGGCATTCGCGGAAATTCGGAATATCTATGGGAGTTCTCGTATGCCTCCGGCATGACTGTCATACATGCTGAAGACGTTGGCGATATCGGCATAGGGGCGATTATCGCGAGGGCGAGAGAGATCGTCGGCTCGGGTCCGACCTATATCAGCTTCGATGTCGATTCTCTCGATCCGGCATTTGCGCCCGGTACGGGGACGCCTGAAGTCGGCGGACTGACCTCCGCCCAGGCGCTGGGCATCCTGCGAGGTCTTGCGGGATTGAACATCGTTGGCGGCGACGTCGTTGAGGTCGCTCCACAGTACGATCCGACAACGAACACGGCGCAAATCGCGGCGCAGGTTTTATTCGAACTCCTCTGCCTGACGGCGGAGGCAATCAAGATTCGCGCGTCCTAGCAACTGAGGTCGGGCGTTGTGAATGCTGCAACCGCCCTGTCCGCAAAGGACAGGGGGCAACAAAAAGGGGAATGCAACATGCAATTATCAAAACTCTTGCTGGCGTCCGTCCTGCTGGGTGTCATCTCCGTTGGCACCGCGAGCGCAGAGACAAAGCCAACCGAAATCACCATTGCGACGGAAGGTGCATACGAACCGTGGAATTTCACAGGACCCGACGGCAAGCTTGCCGGGTTCGAGATCGATCTTGCCAACGACCTTTGCGCTCGCATGAAGATCAAGTGCACGATCGTTGCTCAGGATTGGGACGGTCTCATTCCATCGCTCAATGCGAAAAAGTTCGATGCCATCATGGCCTCGATGATCGTTACCGAAAAGCGTCTTGCCGTCATTTCGTTCAGCGAGCCCTATGCCCCGACTGCGGCGGCCTTCATGGTCGACAAGACCGGTCCGCTTGCAAATCTGCCAGGTACCGGGACCACGGTCGATCTTGCCGGGGACAAAGCGAAGGTCGAGCAGGAATTGCAGCCGATCAAAGACGCCCTCAAGGGCAAGACGGTCGGCGCCCAGGTATCGACGGCGAACGCAGTGTTCCTCGACACCTACTTCAAGGGCGTTGTCGATCCTAGAGAATACAAAACCGTCGAGCAGCATGATCTGGATCTTCAGGCCGGCCGCATCGACGCGGTCGTTGCGCAGAAAACATCGCTGACCGCCACGCTTCGAAAGGATGACTTCAAAGACTACACGATAGCCGGTCCGACCTTCAAAGGCGGGGTCTTCGGGCAGGGTATCGCCGCAGGACTTCGTAAGGACGATACGGTGCTGAAGTCCATGTTCGATGCGGCGATCAAAGCAGCCAAGGCGGACGGCACGATCAACAAGCTTGCGCAGAAATGGATCAAGACAAATCTTGATTGATTGAGCGCTGAAGTTCTCATTCCGACAAAAATGGCAGCCGGTGTACCAAAAGGTCTCATCGGCTGACCGGCGGAGCTTTCCCAGGCGTCGCTATCGAAACATACCTCATTTGGAGAGCCATTGTGACCATCCTTCTTAATTCCCTTGAAGCTCGGGACGCTGCCTTCGTTCTTCATCCCTACACCAATGCCTCGCAACATTTGAAGGATGGTCCGTTGGTGATTGCAAGGGGTGAGGGCATCTATATCGTCGATAGTGAAGGCAATAAGTATATCGAAGGTCTTGGGGGACTGTTTTGCGCGTCGCTCGGCTTCAGCGAGCAGCGCCTGGTCGATGCCGCGACCCGGCAAATGAAGGAATTGCCGTTCTATCACAGCTTTGGCGGCAAATCGCATGAGACAGCCATCGAGCTTGCCGACAGGCTCATCCAGCTTTCACCTGTTCCGATGTCGAAGGTGTTCTTTGCCAATTCGGGTTCCGAGGCCAATGATACGGCCATGAAACTTGTCTGGTATTATCACAACGCGATCGGCAAGCCGGAAAAGAAGAAGATCATCTCCCGTATGCGTGCCTATCACGGCGTGACCATCGCCTCGGCAAGCCTGACGGGGCTTCCCAATAATCACCGTGATTTCGATCTGCCGATCGGCCGCGTGCTGCACACCGACTGCCCGGAATTCTATCGCTACGGCCACGCGGGTGAGACGGAAGAGGAATTTGCCACGCGTTGCGCGGATTCGCTTGAGAGACTGATCCTTGCGGAAGGCCCGGAAACAATCGGCGCGTTTTTTGCCGAACCGCTTATGGCATCGGGCGGCTGCATCGTCCCGCCGCCAACCTACTACGAGAAAATTCAGGCAATCCTGAAGAAATACGACGTGCTGCTAATCGCAGACGAGGTGATCTGCGGTTTTGGCAGGCTTGGGACGATGTTCGGTTCCGAAAGCTTCGGGCTGCAACCCGATATGATCGTGATGGCAAAGCAGCTCTCGGCAGCCTACCAGCCAATCTCAGCACTGATGATCAATGAAAAGATCCACTCTGCGGTCGTTTCGGAAAGCGAGAAGATCGGAACCTTCGGGCACGGCTTCACCTATGGCGGCCATCCCGTTGCCACGGCCGTCGCGCTGGAAACCCTCAAGATATACGAGGAGCGGGACATAGTCGGCCATGTCCAGGACGTAGCGCCGTTATTTCAGCGCCGACTGAATGATCTCAGCGCGCATCCGCTTGTCGGCAACGCCCGTGGCCGGGGTCTGATTGGAACGCTTGAACTCGTTCGCAACAAGGAGACGAAGGAAGCGTTCAATCCAGCCCATGGCATTGCTATCCACGCCGGACGAAGAGCACAGGCTCACGGTGTCATCACCCGCGCATTGGGCGACAATTATTCGCTGTGCCCGCCGCTGATCATCACCGAGGCGCAGATCAACGAATTGTTCGACCGCTCCACCCGCGCGCTGGACGACACCTATGCCTGGGCCAGGGCGACTGGATTGTACTGAAGAAAGAATGACGATGCGCAATTTCGAAACTCCGGGAAGATCAATCGCCGTCGGGCGCAATGGGATGGCGGCAACATCCCATCCGATGGCGACCATGACTGCGATCGAGATATTGAAGAGCGGTGGCCGCGCCATTGATGCCGCCGTCGGCGCCTGCGCCGTTCAGTGCGTAGTGGAGGCGGGGTCCACCGGCGTGGGTGGCGACTGCTTTGCACTGCTGACGGCAAACGGTACCGACCAGGTCGTCGCCTATAACGGTTCGGGACGGACGCCCGCTGCGGCGAGATACGAATGGTACAAGGATAACGGCATTACCGCCATCGACCGGTCATCGCCGCATGCCGTGACAATTCCGGGCGCGGTGGATGCATGGACGCGTCTGGTCGCCGACCATGGCAGGATGCCGATCGCGGAGATACTTGCCCCTGCAATCGCGCTGGCACGGGACGGCTATGGGATCACGCCGAGGGTGGCAGCCGACATTTCGAACCAGCGAGACCTGCTTTTACGTGATCCGCCGACCCGTCGCATCTTTTTGACCGACGATCAGGTTCCTGCTGTCGGATCGGTCCAACGACAGCCTGAGCTTGCGCAGACGTTGGAAGCGATTGGGATCTCAGGCCGTGACGGGTTCTATCGCGGGCCGGTCGCCGAGGACATGCTGACCAAGCTTAAATCGCTGGGCGGTTTGCATACGGCAGAGGACTTTGCCTCCGCCGCCGGTGAATATGTGAAGCCGATCAGTGCGACCTACCGGGGATGGACCGTCCACGAATGCCCCCCCAACGGTCAAGGTATCATCGCGCTCATGATCCTGAGGATTCTGGAGCGGTTCGAGCGCAAAGGCGATCCGCTGAGCGCCGATAATCTGCACATCGAGGTGGAGGCAACGAGGCTTGCCTATGCGGCACGCGATCGATGGCTGGCCGAGTCGGAAACGTCGCTTGTCCCGGTTGAACACCTTTTGTCCGATCAGTTCATTGACAGTCTTGCTGCAAAAATAGATCTGCAGAAAGCGGTCGATGCGGGAGCCATTATCGACGGTGTCGAGCACTCGGATACCGTTTACATATCGGTGGTCGATAAGGACCGAAATGTCGCGAGCTTCATCAATTCGATCTTCCATCCTTACGGAAGCGGCTTGATGGCTCCGAAGTCAGGCGTCTTGTTTCACAATCGCGGCCAGAGTTTCGTCATTAGAGATGGTCATCCGAACGCGATAGGTCCGCGCAAAAGACCGATGCACACAATCATTCCGGGACTGGTGACGCGCGCTGGAAAATCCGTGCTCTCATTCGGCGTCATGGGAGGGCATTACCAGGCAATGGGTCACGCCCACTTCCTTTCCAAGCTTTTTGACTACGATCTCGATATTCAAAGCGCAATCGATCTTCCGCGTTTGTTCCCGCTTCCGGGCACGGCCACGGTCGAGATCGAGGCGCTGCTTCGGTCGGCGATCGGCAACGATCTGGAAGCTCGCGGTTTTAAGGTTGTCGCTCCGAAATGGGCGATCGGCGGTGCGCAGGCGATCTGGATCGATGATCAAAATGGCACCTTGCTGGGTGCTTCCGATCATAGAAAAGACGGTTGTGCCCTCGGTTACTGACAAAAAAGGATGGAACTGAAATGTCCGAGTATCCGAACACAAGGCTCTATATAAACGGCGTCTGGCGCGATGGCTCGAATGAGCAGCTACCTGTCATAAATCCGGCGTCGAGCGAGGTTATCGGCAACGTCTCAAATGCCAGCAGCAATGATCTCTACGAGGCACTTGCGGCAGCATCGGCCGGCTTCCAGCAATGGCGTCAGGTCAGCGCGTTCGAGCGGGCGAAACTCCTTCGCAAGGCGGCTGAAATTCTGCGCGGGCGCTCCTCGGCGATCGCCAGGACAATGACGCTGGAACAGGGTAAGCCCTTGGCCGAGTCCCTGGCGGAAACTTTGAGTGCGGCCGACATCATCGACTGGTTTGCCGAGGAAGCCCGCCGCGCATACGGCCGTTTGATCCCCCCAAGGGCGATGAATGTCAGACAGATGGTCGTAAAGGAACCCGTTGGCCCGGTGGCGGCCTTCAGTCCTTGGAATTTCCCATTGAACCAGGCTGTGCGCAAGGTGTCGGCAGCTCTTGCTGCCGGCTGTTCGATCATCTTGAAGGGACCCGAAGAGACGCCGGCGAGTTGTGCTGAGCTTGTTCGTGCATTCGCTGACGCAGGGTTGCCGGCCGGTGTTCTCAATCTTGTCTTCGGCATACCGGCAGAGATCTCGAGCTACCTCATCCCGCACCCGGTGATCCGCAAAATCTCCTTCACGGGATCGACGGCGGTTGGAAAACAACTCGCATCGCTCGCGGGTGCCCACATGAAGCGCGTGACGATGGAACTGGGCGGACACGCGCCGGCCATTGTTTTCGATGATGCGGACGTCGATCTGGCAGTTCGAATATTGAGCGGCGCAAAGTTTCGAAATGCCGGGCAGGTCTGCGTGGCGCCAACGCGCTTTCTCGTTCAGCAGAGCGTGTATGAGAGATTTCTGAAAGGCTTTGTGAAGGCAGCCGAAGCGATAGAAGTGGGCGACGGTTTGATGGATGGCGTGAACATGGGTCCGCTTGCCAATGCTCGCCGCGTCGAAGCCATGGAAGCCTTGACGGCGGACGCCGTGTCTCGTGGAGCAAGCATTGCGACCGGCGGCAAGAGGCTCGCAAATCGAGGAAATTTCTTCCAACCCACTATTCTCACCGATGTTCCGCAAGACGCGCGCATTGCGAATGAGGAGCCTTTCGGTCCCATCGCATTGGTCAGCGCATTTGCGGATTACGACGCGGCCATTTTGGAAGCGAACCGACTGCCCTACGGACTTGCCGCCTATGCATATACAACATCTGCCAAGACAAGCGCCGCGCTCGCCCGCGATATAGAAACTGGGATGCTTTCTATCAATCAACACGGGCTGGCGCTGCCAGAGTTGCCTTTCGGAGGCGTGAAAGACTCCGGTCACGGCTCAGAAGGTGGCACCGAGGCGATGGAAAGCTATTTCAATACAAAGCTCGTGACCGAAGCGACATAGTTCGACTTTTGCCTGCAGAAGGCTTGGAAAATTTCACGAGACGTTACCCAAAAAGGGTGGGACGGTACAATGTCGGCCATACAAAAAAATTCCAAAACTGGTGTGCTCGGCGCCGAATTGGAAACTGCTTCTGTCCCCGTGTCCTGTGACCAGGCTCAGCAAATTGCGCGCGACCATTATGGCTTTTCTGGTCGCGCAACATGGCTGTGGGGCGAGAAGGACAGTAATTTTCGCCTGATGCTCGAGGACGACACAGCATATCTTCTAAAAATCCTTAATCCCGCAGAGGATTCTCTCGTTACCTCGATGCATAGTTTGGCGCTCTTGCATGTGGAGGAGGTGGATCCGGGAATCCCGACCCAGCGTGTCATTCTCACCCGTGACGGTGCCGCGGATTTTCGCTTCGTAGCGGACGACGGCACCGAACGCGGCGTCCGCATGGTTACCTTCGCGCCGGGCGTTGCGCAACGGACCGCGCGGCAGTCTCCTTTGCAGCGCCGGCGGGTTGGCGCAATGCTCGGACGTTTGCAAAAAGCCTTGAAGAGCTTTTCACATGAGGCCGCATCACATCGCATCACCTGGGATTTGAAACATGCGGCAGGGATGCGTGAAGTCCTGCCGACATTCGCTGACGTACATCAGCGAACGCGCCTAGAAAACGCGATCGACGAGTTCGAGGAGGCGATCATGCCGATCATGAACACGTTGGATGCCCAAGTCATTCACAACGACTTCAACATGGAAAACATCCTTGTCGATATGACAGCGCCGGATACAATCACCGGCATCATCGATTTCGGCGATATGGTGCACGCCCCCAGGCTTTTCGACGTCGGTGTCGCTGCTGCCTATCAGATCGGGGATGAACCTGATCCGATAGCGGCGATGTGCGATCTTATCGCGGGATATCGCAGCGAATGTTCCCTGTCCGATGCCGAAATCCCCCTTATCTACAAGGCAGCGGTCATGCGGTTGGTGATGCGGCTTTGTATTCCGAGATGGCGCGCACAGCTGCTCCCCGAGCACGCTCAGCGTCTGACCACCCAAAGCGCGAGCGTTTGGGCGCAGCTGGCGCGCCTTGATGCAATCCCAAGATCCGTCGCTATCGAAAGACTGCGCGAAGCCAATCGGTGATCAAAAGCATGAAAGAAAACGCTTCCCCCAAACCGGGCGCATCAATGGTCAACGGGTTCGACCCGGCGCGGCTCGGCAGCCTGCCGGAACGAGAGCGAAAGATGATCGAGCGCCGACAGACGTTACTCGGATCGTCGTATCGGCTCTTCTATGAAAACCCGATCCATGTCTCGAAGGCCAAGGGCGTATGGTTGTACGGACCGGACGGAGAAGCCTATCTCGACGCCTATAATAACGTGCCGTCGGTCGGTCATTGCCACCCGCACGTTGTGGAGGCAATAAGTTATCAGGCGTCGCAACTCAATACGCATACACGTTATCTGAACGAGCAAATCCTCTCCTACTCTGAAAGGCTTTTGGCGACATTTCCGGCCGAACTCGACCGCGTCATGTACACCTGCACCGGAAGCGAGGCGGTTGATCTGGCCCTCCGGTTGGCACGCCATTATACAAGCGGCACCGGCATCATCATTACGGAGAACGCCTATCATGGCGTTACGGCCGCGGCCGCGGAAATTTCGCCGTTGCTTGGAGCCAGCGTACCCCTTGGCCAGCACGTGCTGACGGTACCGGCACCCGATACCTATCGCGCCAATGGTGGCGATGTCGGCGCAGCATTGGCGCAGGACGTTGCTGAAGCGATCGGCCACATGCGCCGCCGGGATATCACGCCAGCCGCCTTTATCGCCGATAGCATCTTTTCCTC
The DNA here is from genome assembly GCF_000330885.1 of Rhizobium tropici CIAT 899. Taxonomy (NCBI): domain Bacteria; kingdom Pseudomonadati; phylum Pseudomonadota; class Alphaproteobacteria; order Hyphomicrobiales; family Rhizobiaceae; genus Martinezella; species Martinezella tropici. The sequence goes on along the minus strand of NC_020062.1, from coordinate 1,391,490 downwards.
GGATGGCGTTTTTGCCGATCCGCCCGGTTTCCTCAAACCCGTTGTTGATGTGCTGAAAAAAGCTGGCGTGCTTTATATCGCTGACGAGGTGCAGCCCGGCTTCGGGCGAATAGGCACAAACATGTGGGGTTTCGCGCGTCACGAAGTCGTCCCCGACATTGTAGTGACCGGCAAGCCCATGGGTAACGGAATGCCAATCGCAGCGGCCATTATGAAGTCGGACATCCAGGAGTGTTTCGGCCGGGATATACGTTACTTCAACACATTCGGGGCCAACAACGTTTCTTTGGCTGCTGCCTCGGCCGTCCTTGATGTTATCGAGAGCGAAAATCTTATGCAAAATGCGCGCGAGACAGGGGACTACCTGCTCGCAGGAATGAAGAGCCTGAAAGAGACGTTCGCCTCGATTGGAGATGTACGGGGCAGTGGTTTGTTTCTCGGATTGGAATTTGTACGCAATCAGGACAGCCGCGAACCGGATAGCGCGCTCGCGCTGAAAGTTGTCAGCGGGCTTCGTGACCGGCATGTGTTGATAAGCGCCTCAGGTCTGAATGGTAATGTTCTGAAAATTCGGCCGCCGCTCCCTTTCTCTCGCGAAAATGCTGATATGCTGCTCGACGCACTGCGGGATGCTCTTGTCCAAATAAATCGCAGCGCAGGAAGAGTGGCTGGTGAGTCGAATTCAAAGAGGTAGGGAGTGGGAATGCACTTGCCATTCCGGTTAGCCAAATCGGCGCTTTTAACGTGCTGAACTGAAACGTACATCTATTGCCGGCCACTTCGCAATTGCAGGCCGGCCGTTCTATTCCCTTCAAGAGCAAGTCGATTCAAAACCCGCGCATTTAAGGGCGCTTACCTTAATCCCTTGGTTATTTAAGCGAAATGCCGCTTGCTTAAATAGTGATCTCGTGAGGAACGGCTTCCCGACACCCAGGCATTCTTGCAGTGGCTGGAGGCCAACTTGCCTGTTGTTGGGCGCATGCTTGTCGCAAGCTGGTCAAGATCACCCTGAACGGCAGCGTCGGGTTGGCCATGCGCCTCGCCGGAGTTCTGCGCCGAGATATTGATGCCGTAAGAAATGCAATCGGACTCCCTTGGAGCAACCGTCAAGCCGTAAGGCGGATCAACCGCCTCAAGATGCCGGAGCGAGCAATGTACGGTCGCGCCGGAGCAGAGCTGATGAGGGCGAGATCGATGCCGCTGAATCACAGAAGGTGAGGATGAAACGATTTAGGAGCCGAAGAGGCGGCCTTTCGATGGTCGGAAGCCGAGCTTTTCAGAGATTTCATGAGCAGCTTTCAAGAGGCTGTCGAGATAGGCGGAGCGGTTGCGTAAACCATCCTCGCGTGGCGTGACCAGGCAAAGTGTCGCGATGCTCGCACCGTCGGCCTGGCGGATGGGTACGGCAAAGCAATGGGTGAAATTCTCCACTTCGCTGTTGAAGGTGAAATATCCGTCTTCGGCGGCCTGCCGCACTTGAGCAATGAAATCGGCAGGCTCCAGTCGCCTGCCATTCGGCAGGAGGAAATCTTCCGGCGGAATGAAATCGAGAATTTCCTGGTCCGAAAGATGAGCAACAAGCAGTCGGCCCGAGGCCGTCCACGGAATTGCGACGGGCTCGCCGACATTCGACGAAATGCGAAAGGGCCGGATGCCCTCACGCATCATGGCGACCGTATATTTATTGCCTTCCAGCAGGCACATTTGCGCTGTTTCGCGCGTCTCCTCCGCCAGCACGCCCAGCATGCGGCCGCACTCCCGCATCAGGTCGAACTGTTCGGCATAGGCGGTCCCGAGAAAATAGAGGCGGCGGCCGAGAAATACCCGGCCATCGCCGCCCTGATAGTCGAGCATGCCATGGCCGAGCAGAAGATTGACGAGTTCGTAGATGGAAGAGCGCGGCGCGCCGATTTCCGTAGCGATCTCGTTCGGGCGCATGGGCTGGCGTTTCACCCGCAGAAATTCCAGGATCTCAAACGCGCGATCCAGGCCTCGCATGCGTCGGGATACAATGTCATTTGCAGTCTCGGCCATGCTTTTCTCCAAAAATTCCAAACCAGCCGCAACCGGCACGTTGCGACGCATCGGCACTTGACGCCGACTATACGACGCAGGCGCTGTCAGATCTTAGCAAGATGCTGCGATAGCATTCACGCGTGCGACGACGCAACGCTTGCGCAGCGCTCTCGTTTCCTCTCAATTGAAACTCGAGGTCTTGAGGAATTCTGCCAGTCGCTCCGTCTTCGGGCGCACGAACATGTCCTTCGGATCTCCTTCTTCGCAGATGACGCCCTGGTTCATGAAGATGACGCGTGACGAGACTTCATAGGCAAAGCGCATCTCGTGGGTGACCAGAAGCATCGTCATGCCGTCGGCAGCGAGCCCCTTGATGACTTGAAGAACCTCGCCCACCAGTTCGGGGTCAAGGGCCGAGGTCACCTCGTCGAACAGCATCAGCCGTGGCGTCATGGCGATGGCACGGGCAATCGCGACACGCTGCTGCTGGCCGCCCGAGAGCTGGCCCGGATAATGATTGGCCCGAGCGGCAAGGCCCACGCGGTCGAGCCATTTTTCGGCGACGGCGCGTGCATCCGCCTTCGACATCTTCTTCACCTTGACGAGGCCGAGCATCACGTTCTCGGCGGCGGTCATATGCGGAAAAAGATTGAACTGCTGGAAGGCCATGCCGGTG